>JBOGZC010000029.1:0-39142 GCA_050697075.1 Solirubrobacterales bacterium
GGGCTCAGCCGAGCGCCTGCAGGACCTGGGCCGTGTCGCCGAAGGTCTCAGCGTCGGCGATCCTGCCCTCGCGCAGCTGGTACACCCAGACGGCGCGATTCTCGATCGTGGCTCCCCCCTTCGTCCGCCCCTTGACCTTCGCCACCACGATCACGTGGTTGTCGTCGGCGCCCAGGACCTTGTCGGGCGTGGCCGTGAACTGTTCGAAGTTCTCGTTCAGCCTGGCGACGAAATCTCCGAACCCCTCCGGCCCGGCGTACGTCCCGCCCCACGGAAGGCTCTCGGGAACCCGGGTCTCGGCCGACGGAGCGATTACGTCGAGCACCGCGTCGATGTCACCGCGGCTGAATGCGTCCCACGCACCCTGGACCACGTCCACATTGTCCTGCGCCATGCTCCTTCTTCCTTTCCTGTCGGCGTTGGGTGCCCTTGACCCTATTGCGCGGAAGCAAAGAGGGTCAACCAGGGAGGCGCAAGCCGGCGCCCGGATTCGAACCGGGGACCCCTTCATTACGAGTGAAGTGCTCTACCAGCTGAGCTACGCCGGCGCCGCGGGCAATTCTAGGCGGCGGCGTCCTCCGCCAGCCGGTAGCCGATCCCGCGAACGGTGACCACCAGCTCGGGCTCCTGTGGATCGCGCTCGATCTTCTGGCGCAGGTTGGAGATGTGCACGTCACAGGCCCGCACGTCGCCCGAGAACTCGGATTGCCAGAGCTCCTCCATGATCTCGCGCCGGCTGAACACCTGGCCCGGCCGCTCGGCGAGCAGCCGCAGCACCTGGAACTCCGAGCGGGTCAGGTTGACCGGCTCGTTCCGAATCGTGACCAGATGGCGAGCGAGGTCGATCTTCACCGAGCCCGCCTCGATCCGCTTGCCCTCGCGCGCCGAGGACGTCCGATCCAGCTCGCGCCGCCGGAGCTGAGCGCGAACGCGGCCCAGGAGCTCGCGCACCGAGAAGGGCTTGGTGACGTAGTCGTCGGCACCCACCTCGAGCCCGACCACCTTGTCGACTTCGGCGTCCTTGGCGGTCAGGAGGATGATCGGCACGGGGCTGCGCGCGCGGACGTCACGGCAGATGTCGAGGCCGCTGCGCCCCGGCATCATGATGTCCAGGATCAAGAGGTCGAAGCTCGGCGCCTCTGCGCCGAGCTTGCTGTCGGCGTCGTCGCCGTCCTCGGCGAGCGTCACGTCGAAACCCTCCTGCTCGAGCGCGTAACCCACCGCGTCCCGCACGGAGGGCTCGTCGTCCGCGATCAGGATCCTGCCGTCCGTCATCGTGATCACGCAACCGGTGTCGTCGCGGGCTTCGCCACCGCCAGGCGGACCCAGAACGTGCTTCCGACCCCCAGCTCGGACTCGACCCCGATCTCACCGCCCATCACGTCGACCATCCGCCTCGCGATCGAGAGGCCGAGGCCGAACCCTTCCTGCTCGAGCGAGCCCGAGCCCCGGTAGAAGCGCTCGAAGACGCGCTCCACCTGGTCGGCGGCGATTCCGCTGCCCGTGTCGCTGACCTCGATCATGACCTCATTGTCCCCGTGGCGACGGGCGCGAAGCGTAACGACGCCCGGCGCGGGCGTGTTCTTGAACGCGTTCGTCAGCAGACCGATCAGCACCTGGCGCAAAAGGACCGCATCCCCTTCGACGCTCAGGTCGAGCTCGAGCTCGAGCTTCACCTCGAGCCCGTCGGGCGGCGCGACCGCCTGCGCCGCCTCCTCGATCACGAGAAGGACCTCGAACGCGTCGGTGGTTCCCTTCCCGCCGGCCTCGATCCGCGCCAGGGTGAGCAGCGAGTCGGTCAGGCGGCTCACGCGCTCGGCGTCGTGGGAGAGCCGGGTCAGGAAGTGCTCGCGAGCATCCGGGTCGTCCTTCGCGCCGGCCCGCAGCACCTCGATGGCGCCCGAGATGCCGGCGATCGGGTTGCGGAGCTCGTGGGCGGCATTTGAGACGAACTCCCGCTCCGCGAGCTCGCGGCGAAGCGATTCCGTGCGATCGCGGACGACCGCGAGCACCGCGTTCTCAGCCGGAAGCTCCCGCGCTCCGATCGCGTAGACGCGGTCTCCCACGCTCAAGCCGTCGTGCTCCGCCGACCCTCGCGCGGCGGCACGGCGAAGCCAGGGAACAAGCGCGTCGATGACCTTCGCGTCCGGGCCGATCAGCGGTTCGGCCGCCGGATTCGAGAACCGCACCTCCGCGTCGGCCCCGACGACCATCACCGCGTCGTCGAGCGCGTCGAAGATCGCCGACAGCCGGTCCCGCTCCGACGACAGCGCCCCGAACGTCTCCCGCAGGGCGACCCGCATCGTCTCCAGCGCGGTCCCGAGCTCGGTGATCTCGTCCCGGCCCCCTGCCCCCTCGAGCGGCTCGTCGAGCCGTCCCTCCGTGATCCGCGCGGCGCTGTCGGCGAGGCGCTTCACCCGCGAGGTGATCGCGGTGGCGATCAGGAATCCGATCACGATGGCGACCGCGATCGCCACCGCGGCGGCCGTGAGCCGATCGCCGCGCAACGCCTCCACCGCCTGGGCGATCTCCTCCGGCCGCTCCGCCCGGGCCAGGAGCCCGCCGGCGAGGCGTCCGTTCCGAAACACCGGTGCCGAGGCGAGCGTTACAGAGTCGGGGAGGGAGTTGACGGCCCGCGAGCCGCGCAGGGCGACGGCCACCGCCATGCGGCGTCCGGGTACCGAGCCGAGAGCCACGCCCCGGGAGATCCGGGGAGTCAAGAGGCGCCCGCGCTCGCCGAACACCCAGGCGGAGTAGCCCGGGTCGGTGATCGACTCGAGCTCCGTGGCGGACGCGCTGGCGGGATGGGCGCCGATCCGGTCCGCCAGCCGAACTGTGCGGCCGACGGTGATGTCGGCCCCGCGCTCGCTGGCCGCGTTATCGCTCGACCCGGTGATCAGGATGTACGAGAAGCCCGCAGTGATCAGCGCGACGGCAGCGAACCCGATCGTCAGGTAGAGACGGACCCCGAACGGGCGCCGGGTCCGAGTGGCCCCCGCTGGCTGCCCGATCGCGGTGGTGCCGCTCACGATGGGGAGAGTCTAAGCGTCCCTTAACAGCGCTTCCAGGCGAAACACCAGCGCCTCGAAAGCGAGCTCCTCGGCGACGTTCACTTCGAGACGCCGCCTCGTGTCCATCACGAGCTCGGCGCCGCGCCGCGCGCGGCGACCGTCCAGCCCCGCAGCCATCTCCCCCAGCTCGCTGGCCCGGTCCGTGTTCAGCAGAAGATCGTCGGCGCCATCGGCGATCGCGGCCAGGTCCCGCAACCAGGCCGCGATCAGGGCCAGGCCGAGGTCGAGCGCCTCGGTGCGGGCGCGGCGGGCAACTCGCCTCGCCGCCTCCTGGGCCTCGCGGTCGCGGCGCCGAACTTCGGTGCCGCTGCCTTCGCCCGCCTCCGCATCCAGGGACGCGAGCCGTTCGGAAACTGCCTCGCCCGCCTGCGCACCGGCCGCCTCGGCCGCTCCCAGCAGGCCGGTCCACGGGGCAGCCGCGAGCTCCCCCGAACGCGCGGCGGCGACGCACTGCTCGGCCGCGTCGCGCAGGGCGTGGCCGTCGGCGCTCACCAGAAACGCCGCTCGGTCCGGGTCGCCGGCCGAGAGCCGCGCCGCGGCGTGGCGCTCACCCTCGTCTTTCCCGAGCCCGAGCTCGGCGAGCCGAGCCTCGACGGCCTCGCCCGGGAGCGGGGCGAAGCGAACCTCCTGGCATCTGGACCGCACGGTCTCCAGCAGCGCAGTGGGCTCGGACGTGATCAGGACCAGGTGAACGTAGGCCGCCGGCTCCTCGAGCGTCTTCAGCAGCGCGTTCTGGCTCTCGTCCGCCATCGCGTTGGCAGCCTCGATCACGAACACGCGGCGGTCACCCTCGAACGGCCGGTACGCGGCCGCGGTGATCACCCTCCCGCGAACCTCCTCGACCAGGTGCTGGGTCCCCTGCGGGGCGAGCCAGACCAGGTCCGGATGGGGGGAGGGCTCGGCGAGCGCACGGCGCCGTGCGTCGTCGTGATCCGGCGACCCCGCGGCGATCAGCTCGGCGGCGAACGCCCGCGCCGCGGCCCGCTTTCCCGACCCCGGCGGGCCCGCAAGCAGGTAGGCGTGGACCGGCTCGACGAGCGCGGCCACCAGCGCGGCCCTGGCGGCGGGCTGATGCTCCGTAGCGTCGCGAAGCGCCTCCGGAATCTTCGTGGCGGTGGTCACGCGCGCGCCCGGGCCGCGGCGACTACCTCCATCACGCGGTCGTGGACCCGGTCCACGGAGGACTCGGCGTCGATCGGGACGATCCGCTCGGGGTGACGCTCGGCGAGCTCGTCATATGCGGCGGCGACCGCGCGCTGGAACTGGATCCCCTCGCCCTCGAAGCGGTCCGAGCCGTCGGCCTGTCCCGCTGCCAGTCGCTGCTGGCCTCGGGCCTCGGCCCGCTCCGGGTCGATCCGGAGCAGGACGGTGAGGTGCGGCGAGCAGCCGGCGATCGCGAGCTCGTTCAGCCCTTCGACGACCCGGACGCCCAGGCCCCGAGTGGCGCCCTGGTAGGCAACGGTCGAGTCGATGAAGCGATCGCAGACCACCTCGCGGCCGCCGTCAAGAGCCGGCCGAACGACGCGGGCGCACAGCTCGGCGCGGGCGGCGCAGAACAGGAGCAGCTCGGCGCGCGAGTCGAGCTCGACGGCGGGGTCCTTGAGCAGCTCGCGAATCCGCTCCGCCACCTGGGTCCCCCCCGGCTCGCGAAGCAGGAGGGTCTCCGGCCCCAGCGCGTCGGCGAGCAGGGCGGCCTGGGTGGTCTTCCCCGAGCGGTCGATGCCCTCGAGCGTGACGAACACGCCGGGAAGCTACTTATTGCGCGCGCTGGACCGGGCCCGCTTGGTCCGGGTGGTCCCCGGCGACGGCTTGGCACGGCGTCGCCGCTTCTTCGCCGACCCGCCGTTGGCGTCGGAATCGGCCGGGGGCGCGTCGGAGCCGGCCGAGGCCCCATTCTCCGCGGCCTCCTTCGCCGCCCGGGCGCGCTTCCGCTCCTCTCGCTTCTGCCGCATCTCCACCATCGACGGGCAGTCGTCGTTGAGGCAGAGCTTCCAGGGACGGCCCCGAAAGCCCTTGACTGTGAGCCTGGGCATCTCGCCGCAGATCGAGCAGCGCTCGTCGAGCCGCCAGAGCTCGTAGCCGCGCCCGGGGAGTGGGCCGCTGACCTGGCAGGAGTTCGCGGACTCGGGGTTGTCGCGATCCCATCCCTCGCAGCCGTACATGCGCTTGCCGCCCTTGAGCTCGATGATCCGCAGGCGGTTGGGCGAGCCGTCGTCGTGGCTTCGGCCGGCCTCCTCGCAGACCTTGCACGGTCCCAGGAACTTGTCCTCGTCCATCCCCGCCCAGATCTGCTTGGCGAGGTCCTCGCGCTGATCCTGGAGGTCCGAGGTGGTTGAGTGCAGCATCTCCCGGCTGATGCGAAGGACCTCGTCCTTGGAGGTCTCGCCGGCGGCGATCTGGTCCATGTCCTGCTCGAGCTCGGCGGTCATCTCCGGAGTCGCCATCCGAGGCACGTACTCGTGGAAGGCCTTGTACAGCGCGATCCCTGTCTCCGACGGCTCCGGCGGGTTGCCGAACACGTAGCCGCGGTCGTAGAGCTTCTGGATGATGTCGGCGCGGGTGGCCTTGGTCCCGAGGCCGCGCTCCTCCATCATCTCGACCAGCCTGCCCTGGCTGATCCGGGAGGGCGGCTGGGTCTCCTTGTCGATCATCCAGGGATCGCCGTCGAGCTCGAGTGACTGTCCCTGCTCAAGCTTCGGGATCTCCTCGTCGCGGGAGCGGGCATAGGTGTAGATGGCGGCGTAGCCGGGGTCGACGACCACCGAACCCCGCACGAAGTAGGCCTCGGATCCGGCCTCGATGTCGGCCCGGGTCGACTCGGTCACCATCGGCGGCGCGAAGGTGGCCAGGAACCGGCGGGCGATCAGCTCGTAGACCCGCTGCTTGGGGCCTTCGAGGGCCCCGGGGTGGACGGCCTGGGTGGGGTAGATCGGCGGATGGTCGGTCGTCTCCTTCTTGCCCCGGGTGGGAGTGAGGTCGCCGTCGAGCAGGAAGGCCGCGATCGCGAACTCCGGCACCCGCACCAGCGACGAGACCAGCTCGCGGGTGTCGAGCGAGCGGGGATAGACGGTGTTGTCGGTGCGCGGATAGGAGATGAACCCGTCCATGTAGAGATCCTCGGCGAGCTGCATCGCGCGCGATGGCGTGATCCCGAGCCGACTCGAGGCATCGGTGGTGAAGGCCGTGGTGTTCAAGGGCGTCGGCGGCTTGCGGGAGTTGCGCCGGGAGGACACCTCCTTGACGACCCCGGGGCTCTTGGTGCCCGCCAGCGCCGCCTCGGCCTCGGCCTCCTCCCAGAACTTGTCCGTGGCGTGGTGGGCCTCGAACGACTCGTCCGGGTGCTTGAACCGGGCGAAGACCTCCCAGAACGGCTTCGGGACGTGGGCGCGGCGCTCCAGCTCGCGCTCCACGATCAGCGCCAGGGTCGGGCTCTGCACACGGCCGACGGAGAGGAAGTTGGAGCCGAAGCGGCGGGTGGCGAGCGACACCGCGCGGGTCAGCGTCGCCCCCCAGATCAGGTCGATGTCCTGGCGGGTGGCCCCCGCGTAGGCGAGCTCGTAGGAGAGGTCGTCCAGCTCGGCGAACGCACGCTCGATCTCCTCCTTGGTGAGCGCCGAGTAGCGGGCGCGCTGGATCGGCGGCCGGCTGGCCAGCAGGTCCTCGCCGGCGCCGACCTTGCTTCCGTCGACGACCTCGGGGTTCGCCTCGAGGATCTGCTCCAGCGCCTCGAGGCCGATCAGCTCGCCCTCCCGGTCGTAGTCCGTGGCGATCACGATCGAGTCCGCTTCCTTTGCCACCTTGCGCACAGCTTTGACGACGTTCTTGTCGGTCGGCTCCTTGGTCAGCTCGGCGTCGATCAGATCGTGCAGATCGGTCTCCTGCCAGTTCGAGTAGCCCTCGGGGAACGACGGGCTCATGACGTGGCCCTTGAGGCCGATCGCCATGTGGTCGCCATCGGCGTCCGCCCAGGTGTAGAAGGGGACCTTGTAGACGGCGTCGGCCTTGGCCTCGCCCTGGCTGAGGATCTCGGCGATCTTCTTCGCCGAGTTGTTCTTCTCGGTGACTATGAGTCGCATCTGCCTATCCAGACGAGAGTGGAGCGCCATTGCTCCGCGGTCGCGGCGAGGGTAGCAGGGGCATCAAACGTGGCTGCAGGGCCTCCGCCGCAGGCCGGGCTTGCGCTAGAGCACCCTCATCGGCAGGCCGCCACGCGGGGAGAGCGTCGGCATCTGGCGCACCCGCATCCGCCAATCGGGCTCCAATCCGAGGCGGAACCGGCCCAGGATCGCGGCGGCGATCGCGCGGACTTCGAGCTCGCCGAACCGCATTCCGATGCAGATCCTGGGCCCGCCGCCGAAGGGGATGTAGGCGCCCTTCGGAAGCTTCGCCCTCTCCGCGGGCGCGAAGCGCTCGGGCTTGAAGGCGTGCGGGTCTCCGAACACCTCTGGGAGGCGATGGCTGGCCCAGGACGAGTAGTTGACGGGGAGCCCGGCGGGGACGCGGTGGCCGGCGAACTCGAAGTCCTTGATGGCCCGCCGCGGGCCGATCCACGCGGGCGGGTAGAGCCGCAGAGTCTCCTGAACGGCCATGTCGAGCTGGGGCATCTCGCCGAACAGCTGTGCCGCGCTCGGCGCCCCCTCGCCAGCGACGTCGCCGCGCTCCTCGGCCAGTCGCTCCGCCTGCTCGGGATCCCGGGCGAGCTCGTAGAACATGAACGCCACGGTCGAGGTCGTCGTGTCGTGCCCGGCGAACAGCAGCGTCAGCACCTGGTCGCGTACCTGCCCGTCGTCGAAGCTGTGGCCGTCTTCGTCGCGCGCCTCCATCAGGAGCCCGAGCACGTCCTCCCCGGGCTCGCCGGCGCGCCGCCGGCGGGCGATCTCGCCAAGGATGATCTGATCGAGGGTCCGCCGGACGCGCCGCAGGCGCGCGAACGGGCTTCCCGGGCCGCGAAGGACCTGGAGGAAGTACTCGCGCTCATAAAAGGAGAGCCCACGCTCGAAGGTGGCGGCCACGTCGACCCCGGAGCGATCCGGGTCGAAGCCGAACAGCGCGCGCATCGCGACCCGCATCGCCACGTGGCGGGTCCAGTCGTAGAGGTCGACGCGATCACCCGGCCTCCACCCGGCCAGCGCCCGCTCGGCCTCGTCGCTCATCACCGCCGCGGTGGCGGCGATCCGCTCCCGATGAAACACCGGCAACATCGTCTGGCGGGCCCGGTCGTGGTACTCGCCGTCGGTGGTCAGCAGGCCGTCGCCGATGAGCGGGATCAGGTCGCCCAGGTTGCCGTCGCGCCAGAGGAACTTGTCGCGGTCCGTGACGAGGATGTACCGGTTGGCCTCGGGGCCAAGCATGAACACCTGGATCCCGTGGAAGATCCGGATCGCGAAGATCGGCCCGTGCTCCTCGTACGCGGTGAGCAGAACCGAGAGCGGATCCCGCCGCATCCGCTCCGTGAGCACCAGGCTGGGGAGCTTGGAGCCCGGCGGAAGCGGGCCCCGGCGCGTGGCGCGCCACTCGATGCCGAGGTCGTCGCGGATCCGCGCCAGCGGATTCGTGGTGCGCGGACTCGGGACGCTGAGCGCCATCGAGGCCAGCATAACCTGAGTCCTGGCTGGCTGGCCAAATTCCGGGCGGGGGGCGGCGCCCCCACTACGATTGCTGGAATGCCCGCCCAGGCCTACGCCGGCAAGGAGTGCGTCTGCCAGCTCCGCAAGGGGATCTGCGACCAGTCGTGCGTCGGGGACCTGCTGGAGACGCCCCTCTACATCGCCTGCCTTCGGCTCGGCGGCCGCCCGGCCCTGGTGGTGGGCGGCGGCGACGTCGGGCTGGAGAAGGTCGAGGGGCTCTTGGCCTGCGAGGGCGACGTCACCCTGGTCGCCCCGGACGCCGTGGACGAGCTGGTCGAGTACGCGCGGGAGGGCTCGATTCGCTGGGAGCAGCGCGAGTTCCGCGACCCCGACCTCGACGGCAAGTTCCTGGCGATCGCCGCAACGGGGGAAACCGAGGTCAACATCTCCGTCTATGAGGGCGCCGAGCGGCGGGCGATGCTCTGCAACGTGGTCGATGTCCCGCCCCTGTGCAGCTTCATCCTGCCGGCGATCGTCCGCACGGGGCCGCTCGCGATCGCGATCTCGACCTCCGGCGCCTCGCCGGCGCTCGCGAAGCGACTGAAGCGCGAAATCGCCGATGCGTACGGGGAGCCCTACGCACGCCTGGCGGTGATCCTGAACGAGGCGCGCGGGTGGGCGAAGGCCACGCTGCCGACCTACCAGGACCGCAAGGAGTTCTTCGAGGGGATCGTCAATGGAGAGCCCGACCCGATCGAGCTGATCCGCGGCGGGCGCGACGATGGGGTGCGGGCCCTGGTCGAGAGCGCCAAGGAAGCCCACACCGCGGCGACCGCGAGCTAGGCCAGCCCCGTGCGCTACCGCAACCTGGGGGATTCGGACATCGAGGTCTCTGAGATCTCGCTGGGCTCGTGGCTCACCTACGGGGCGGGGGTCGAGCGCGACCAGACGGAGGCGTGCACGCGGGCCGCATTCGACGCCGGGATCAACTTCTTCGACACCTCCAACATCTACGGCGTGGGGGCTGCGGAGACGGCGTGGGGCGAGGTCCTGACCGACTTCCCGCGCGACTCCTACGTGCTCGCGACCAAGGTCTACTTCCCGATGTCGGCGACCGACCAAGGGCTCTCGCGCGAGCAGATCCACAAGCACCTCGACGCCTCGCTGGAACGGCTGCGGACCGACCACGTCGACCTCTACCAGTGCCACCGTCCCGATCCGGAGACCCCGATCGACGAGACGATGGAGGCGCTCACCGAGGTTCAGGAGGCCGGCAAGGTTCGCGAGATCGGCTTCTCGGAGTGGACCATCGAGCAGATCCAGGCGGGCCTCGAGGTCCCGAATACGAGGAAGTGGGTCTCCTCCCAGCCGCAGTACAACATGATCTGGCGGGCGCCCGAGGCCGAGCTGATCCCCTTCTGCGCGGACCACGGCATCTCGCAGATCGTGTGGTCGCCGCTGGCGCAGGGGGTGCTCACCGGCAAGTACCGACCCGGCGAGGCGCCGCCGCAGGACTCCCGCGCCGCCCACGACGAGATGAGCGTCTCGATCTCTCGCTACATGGAGGACGAGACGCTCGAGGCCGTCCAGCGGCTGGCGCCGGTCGCCGAGGGGGCGGGGCTCAGCCTGGCCGAGATGGCGCTCGCCTGGGTGCTGCGCGAGCCCAACGTCGCCTCGGCGATCATCGGCGCCTCCCGGCCGGAGCAGGTGCACGCCAACGCGGGGGCCTCCGGGGTCAGCCTGTCACAGGACGTCCTCGACACGATCGACGAGACGCTGGACGGCTTGGTTGTCCGCGGACCCACGCTCGCGCCCTTCGCCCAAGAGGGCGTCAAGCACCGCTGAGAGCCGGCGCCGCGCCCCTACGACGCCGGGAGCGCGTAGATCGCCACCGCGGCGAAATGCGAGGCGGCGGCGGCGATCACGAGAGCGTGGAAGACCTCGTGGTAGCCGAAGACCGCGGGATTGGGATCGGGCCGCTGGCGAGCGTAGATCACCGCGCCCGCCGTGTAGAGGATCCCCCCGACGGCGATCAGGATCCCCGCCCCCAGCCCCGCCTTGATCACGATCGCGGGAAATCCGAGCGCCCCGATCCAGCCGACCGCCAGATAGACGATCACCGCGACCGACTTCGGCGCCTCGACCCACACCATCTCCACGACGATCCCGGCCACGGCCCCGGCCCAGACCGCGATGAGGAGCGCGTTTCCGAGCCCTCCGCCGAGGACGAGGACGGCGAACGGCGTCACCGTGCCGGCGATCAGCAGGAAGATCATCGAATGGTCCAACCTCCGCATCCACCGGCGGATCTCCGGCCGGCGCCAGTTGATCCGGTGATAGAGGGCGCTGACCCCCAGGAGGGCCGAGAGCGACCCGGCGTAGATCGCTGCCACCGCGGCCGCTCGGCCGCTCGGCGCCGTGAGCACCAGCGCCGCGCCGGCGGCCAGCGAGATGAAGAAGGCCCACTCGTGTGAGACGCCGCGGAGGCGCGGCTTGGATCGGGCGATCAGCTCCTCGGCGGCGGACCTCGCGTCGGCGACCCGCTCCGACGCGACCGCCTTGGCGTCCGCCACCCGCTCGGAGGCGGTGGTCCTCGCGTCGGCTACGCGCTCGGAGGCGGCGGTTCGGGCGCCCACCATCCGGTCGTTCGCGACCGCCCGGGCGTCGGCCATCCGTTCCTTGGCGCGTTCGCGGCGCGTCATCCCGAGGCGAGCCTAGCGAATCACCCCCACCCGCACCGCGGCCGAGCTTTTCACCCTCATAGCGCCAAAAACTCGACCGCGAGGGACGCCATATGTAGTGTTTTGATCAGCAGGACAACGCCACCGCTAGTAGAATTTGCCTGAGTGTTGTGTCCCCACTGCCACGCCTCCACGCGAGTCCTGGAGAGCCGCCGCGCGCCGGACGGCGCGGCCGTGCGCCGGCGTCGCGAGTGCACGCGATGCGGCCATCGGTTCACCACCTTCGAGCACCGCGAGCCGGAGCCCCTCTACGTGACCAAGCGGGACGGCGAGCGCCAGCGCTTCGATCGCGCCAAGCTACGCGCGGCGCTTTTGGGGGCCGCCCACAAGCGGCCGGTGATCGCCTCGGACATCGAGGCGATCGTCGACCGGATCGAGCTCGCGGCCGAGGACCGAGGCGGCGAGCTGTCCTCGGAGCGGATCGGCGAGCTCTGCCTCGAGGGCCTGCGCGAGCTGGACTGGGGCGCCTACCTCCAGTTCGCCGGGACGCTGCCTTCGATCTCGAACGGGGCGGAGACTTCCGAGCCGCCCGGGACGGGGGGCGGTTCCGTCCGCGCCGCGCGCGAGGATCTGGAGTCCATCCCAAAAGCCGCTTCGAGGAGAGAACTTGATGAATAAAACCGCTGCAAAGGACGCTCAGACTCGGACCTCGGGACTGAGCGTCGAGCGCCGCTACACCACCGCCGGCGTCCACCCCTTCGACCAGGTGGAGTGGGAGCTTCGCGACGCGATCATCGGCGATCCCGAGAACCCGGCGTTCGAGCAGCGGGAGGTCGAGTTCCCATCGAGCTGGTCCCAGAACGCAACCAACATCGTCGCCCAGAAGTACTTCCGCGGCAAGCTTGGATCGCCGGATCGGGAGCGCTCCGTGAAGCAGATGATCTCCCGGGTCGCCGGGACGATCGCGGCCTGGGGGCGCGAGGGCGGCTACTTCGCCACGGACGAGGATGCCGGCGCCTTCGAGGCCGAGCTGACCGACATCCTGCTCCACCAGCGGGCCGCGTTCAACAGCCCGGTGTGGTTCAACGTCGGATTCGAGGACCATCCGCAGTGCTCGGCCTGCTTCATCCTCAGCGTCCAGGACACGATGGAGTCGATCCTCGACTGGAACACCAGGGAGGGGATGATCTTCCGGGGCGGATCGGGATCGGGGATCAACCTCTCCAACATCCGGTCCTCCGTCGAGCACCTCTCCAAGGGGGGGCTCGCCTCCGGCCCGGTCAGCTTCATGCGCGGCGCCGACGCCTGGGCCGGCACGATCAAGTCCGGCGGCAAGACCCGGAGGGCGGCCAAGATGGTGGTGCTGGACGTCGACCACCCCGACATCGAGGACTTCATCTGGTGCAAGGCGCGCGAGGAGGAGAAGGCGGCGGCGCTGCGCGACGCCGGCTTCGACATGCGCCTCGACAGCGACTCCTTCCACTCGATCCAGTACCAGAACGCCAACAACTCCGTCCGGGTCACGGACGACTTCATGGAGGCCGTGGAGCACGGCGATGACTGGGACCTCACCGCCCGCACCACGGGCGAGGCCTTGAAGACGCGCACGGCCCGCGACTTGATGCGCCAGATCGCCGACGCCGCCTGGCGCTGCGCCGATCCCGGCGTCCAATACGACACGACGATCAACCGCTGGCACACCTGTCCGGAGTCGGGGCGGATCAACGCGTCCAACCCGTGCTCCGAGTACATGCACGTGGATGACTCGGCGTGCAACCTCGCCTCGATCAACCTGATGAAGTTCCGCAACGAGGACGGGAGCCTCAACGTCGAGGACTTCTGTCACGTCATCGACGTCGTCTTCCTCGCCCAGGAGATCGTGGTGGGCCCCTCGAGCTACCCGACCGAGGAGATCGGCCGCAACGCGCGCGCCTTTCGCCAGATCGGCCTCGGCTACGCGAACCTCGGCGCGCTCCTGATGTCGAACGGGCTTCCGTACGACTCCGAGGAGGGGCGGGCGATGGCCGCCGCGATCACGGCGCTGATGACCGGGCGCGCGTATCGCGAGTCGGCCGAGATCGCCGCCTCGATCGGCACCTACGACGAGTATCCGAAGAACCGCGAGCCACACAACGGCGTGATGCGGATGCATCGCGACGCCGCCCGCGAAATCGACGACTCACTGGCCGAGGACGGCCTGCTGAGCGCCGCGCGCCAGGCCTGGGACGAGGCCGTGGCCCTCGGCGAGGAGCACGGCTACCGCAACGCCCAGGCCACCGTGCTAGCACCCACCGGCACGATCAGCTTCCTGATGGACTGCGACACGACCGGGATCGAGCCCGACTTCTCGCTGGTCAAGTTCAAGGAGCTGGTCGGCGGCGGCCAGATGAAGATCGTCAACCGGTCCGTGCCGCTGGCGCTGCGAACGCTCGGCTACTCGGACAGCCAGGTCGAGCAGATCGAGGCGTACGTCAACGAGAAGGCGACGATCATCGGCGCGCCGGAGCTGGCCGACGAGCACCTGGCGGTGTTTGACGTCGCCGTCGGCGAGCGGGCGATCTCACACATGGGCCACATCGAGATGATGTCCGCGGTCCAGCCGTTCATCTCCGGGGCGATCTCGAAGACCGTCAACCTCCCCGAGTCGGCGAGCGTCGACGACATCGCGGACGCCTACACGCAGGGCTGGAACCTCGGCCTGAAAGCGCTCGCAATCTATCGCGACGGGTCCAAGACGGCCCAGGCTTTGAAGACCGACGGCGGCGAGAAGAAGTCCGAGCCGGCCGAGGCTGAGGCCGAGGGCGCGGCTCGCCCCGAGCGCCGGCGGATGCCGCGCGAGCGCGAGTCGATCACCCACAAGTTCTCGATCGCCGGCCACGAGGGCTACATCACCGCCGGCAAGTACGAGGACGGCTCGGTCGGCGAGATCTTCCTGACCGACATCGGCAAGGAGGGCTCGACCCTACGGGGGATGATGAACGCCTTCGCGACCGCGATCTCGATCGGGCTCCAGTACGGCGTCCCGCTCGAGGTCTTCGTGCGCAAGTTCAGCTACATGCGCTTCGACCCAGAGGGGATCACGAACAACCCCGAGATCCCGTTCGCCAAGTCGATGCCCGACTACCTGATGCGCTGGCTCGCCAGCCGCTTCATCGACGACCCCGACGAGCTCGAGGACCTGGGCATCCTGACGCCGGAGGTGAGGGCACGGCGGGAGGCGCAGCAGAGCCTGCCGCTAGGCGACGCCCCCGAGACCGAGGGCAACGGGTCCAGCGACGCCAACGGCGGCAACGGCAACGGCGGCAACGGCCACCACGAGGGCAACGGCTCCTCCGCCGACCCGGTCCCGCCCACCGCTGCGCTCACCGACACCCCGCCGGTGATCCCGGCGCAGATGGAGGGCCGCGACCTCGGCCCGGCCTGCGACCAGTGCGGCGGCATGATGCAGCGAACCGGCAGCTGTTACACGTGCACGAGCTGCGGGAACAACACGGGCTGCGGGTAAAGAGACAGCAGCTGATAGCTGGCACCGGTAAGAGGGCCCGTGCCCGGGCTCTCAGGCGCCGATCGCGGCTCGAAGTGCGGCCAGGTCGGGCGCCCCGAAGACCACGCGATTCTGTGTGGCGACATACACCAGATCGAGGTTGACTCCAGCCCGGGCGATCTGGCGAGTCAGGTCCGCCAACACGCCGGGGCGGTCTTCGACATCCACCACAACCACTTCCCGCTCGCGGCTTACTGCGACGTGGGAGATCGCCAACACATGCTTCGCGGCCTCGGCATGGGGAACGAGGATGTGGAGCTCGGCCTGCTCGCCCGGCCCGACGCACGTCGCGGCTGCGATGTTCACGCCGGCATCGCTGATCGCAGCGGCCACGCGGGCCAGCGCCCCAGGGCTGTTCTCGATGTCGATGACCAGGTCGACTGCCATGAATCCCGTGTGCGGGCAGCCTACTTCCGGGGGAGCATGCAGCTCGCGCCCGCGACAAGAAGCGGCGATTGCTTCGAAGCCAGCCCGCCCGCGTATGCTCCACGACGGCACGACAACCGACCGGGAGGCCTCACATGCCGATGATCGAACTCACCTACCCGACGGGCGCCATTCCCTCCGACGCTCGCGAGGAATTGCTCGAGGTGCTGGCGACGAAGATGCTCGCGGCCGAGAGGGCGCCCGACACCGAATTCTTCCGGTCGATCACCTGGGTTTACGCGAACGAGATCGACCCCGAGACCCTCGCCGTCGGCGGTCGTCCCGGAGGGGAGCCCCGGTTCCGCGTCCAGGTGACCGTCCCCGAGGGGGCGCTCTCCGATCGTCGCAAGGGCATCCTCGTGGACTCGTTCAATCAGGCGATCCTGCAAGCCGCCGGGCTCGACGAGAGCCAGGGCATTCGGGTCTGGACCGTGATCCGTGAGGTCCCCGACGGGGACTGGGGCGCCGCCGGTCAGCAGGTCCGCTACCAGCAGCTGGTCGAGGCGGCGGCCGCGGAGCGCGAGAAGACAGCGGCCCCCGCCTAGGAGTCGTGAGCGAGACCCCTCCTCGGAGACCGCTCCCCGCGCGCCTGATCGGAACCGGGGCGCGTGGAGCGCGCCAGGTCGCCGGCCTCGCCGGCCTCGATCGCGCCGCTGAGACGGCAGTCGAGGAGGCGATCGTGCGGGCGGCCGAGAGTCCCGCCGTGGAGCGCGCCCTCGTCCGGATCCTGGAAGGGCCGCAGTTCGAGGAGGCGATGGCCCGAGCGCTCGGACAACCGGCCGTCGAGCAGGCTCTGGCACGGGCGCTGGACAGCGAGCAGTTCGACAACCTGTGGGCCAGGCTCCTGGCGAGCGACGAGGCCCAGCGCCTGGTCGAGCGGATCGCAGAGGCGCCCGAGGTTCGGGCGGCGGTTACCGCCCAGGGCGCGGGCCTGGTCGAGGACCTGGGCCGCCAGCTTCGTCGGGTCGCCCGCCGTCTGGATGACGGGCTCGAGCGGGTGGTGCGGCGCATCTTCGGCCGGTCGCAGCGCGCGGACAGTCCGAAGGAGGCCGGGATCGTGACCCGAGCGCTGGCGTTCGGCCTGGATGCCGGGATCCTCAACGGAATCTTCATCGTGATCTCGGGCGTCATCGCCCTGACCGCCTCGTTCATCCTCGGCGACAGCGGTCATATCTCCGAGGCTGGGGTGGCCCTCGGGGCGTTCGGGTGGCTCGTCGCCTGGACCGTCTACCTGCTCTTCTTCTGGTCGCTGTCGGGCCAGACCCCGGGCATGCGGTTCTTGGCTATCGCCATCCAAGCGGACGGATCACGGAGGGTGGGCCTTCGGCGGTCAATCCGTCGCCTGGTCGGCCTCGCGCTCGGGATCCTGTCGCTCGGGCTCGGCTTTCTTGGGATCCTGTTCACGCCGCGCAGGCGCGGTCTGCCCGACCGGATGGCCGACACGGAGGTCGTCTACGTCGACATCGAGCCGCGAGCTGCGCCCTGGTCGGGGGGTCGCACGGTGACTCAGGAAGGCTGACGCCGAGACGTCAGACAACGCGGTTAGGTGGCTCGGAGCCCCCAAGGACCGCGAGCACGTTCTCCGCCGCCATTCGCGCCATCCCGTCGCGGGCCTTCGTGGTAGCCGAGCCGATGTGGGGAAGCAAAACGCAACGCGGCGCTTCGAGCAGCTCGTCCGGGACTTCCGGCTCGTGCTCGTAGACGTCGAGTCCCGCCGCACCGATCTCTTCCGTGCGCAGAGCCTCCGCGAGGGCTGCAGAGTCGACCAAGGCGCCCCGGGCCGTGTTGACGAGCACCGCGTGCGGCCGCATCGCCCTCAGCTCGGAGGAGCCGATCAGCCCCGTGGTCTCCGGGCTGGCGGGCACGTGGAGGCTGACCACATCAACGCGGCCCAGGAGCTCGCGCAGGTCGACGCGGACCGCGCCCAACTCCCGCTCGGCATCGGGCCTGGGGGCGCGGCTCACGTACAGGATCTCAGCCGCCATCGGTGCGATGAGCTCCGCGTAGCGGCGGCCGATCCTGCCCATGCCGACCACGCCGAACGCGGCGCCGCTCAACTCCAGGCCCAGGTAGGCGGCCGGATCCCAGCCCACCCAGCGCTGGGCGCGCAGTCTGGCCTCCGCGTCGCTAATCCGCCGCGCGGCGGCGATCGTCAGCGCCAGAGCGAGCTCCGCCGTGGCGTTCGTGAGCACGTCCGGCGTGTTGGTGACCGCGACGCCCCGGCGCCTGCATGCGTCGAGGTCCACGTTGTCGTGGCCGACCGCGAAGTTGGCGATGACCCGAAGCTGCGGCCCCGCCGCGTCGAGCAGCTCGTTGCCAACGGCGACTGTGGGGTCGGCGACGATCGCCGCGGCGCCGGGCACGAGCTCCAGCAAACGCTCGGGGCCAACGTTCAGGCCGCCCTCGACGACCTCGCAGTGCTCGGCGAGGAGCTCCATGCCGGCCGGAAGCAAGGTCCTTGCGACCAGCACCCTTGGCCGGGCTGCCGCCTTCGCGCTCATCCGGCCTCGCGCTCGGCGATCAACAGCGCCTGCATTGCGCGGCCGACGGGGCCGCGCTCGTCATAGAGGGCCGTGTCCGCCACGCCCACGCCGTTCGGCTCTGGAATCGTGATCGCGTCGAGGCACACCCACTCGCCGGCGGGGACTCGATTGACGTGAACCGTGAGCTCCACGTTGATGAACAAGTACCGCGCCCAGTCGAGCGTGGAACTGACCCCGTTGCCTGAGTCCGCGGCCACGAGCACTCTCTGGAGCGGGGAGGGCTCCTCGCCGGCGACCAGCGGGTGGCGCATTCGCATCCAGGCGACTGCCGGACCAGGATCGCCGAAGCCGCCGCGCACGAACCGATACTCCATCGCCGTGTGGTAGCCGACGTTCTGCCCGGTCTCGGGGAACGTTCCCGGATCGGCCTCGTCGGGTCCCGGTGGGGCGAACCCGGGACGAAGCGTCGAGGGGGAGCTGCCGATCAGCCCGGGGCCATCCACGCTCGCCAACCCGGAGGGGAGGTCTACATCGTCGGTGCGAATCTGCCAGGCGCTCGCCCTGACGACCTCTCCCTCCTCGTCGGAGAGCCTCGCGTCGACAAGCTCGACGCTGCGACCGGGGCGGACGATGCGAGCCTGCACGCGAAGCGGCGCGATGGGGACCGCGCGCAGGATCTCGAACGTGATCCGGCAAACCTGGCGCTCCTCGCCGCCCTCCAGCCGCTCAACCTCCCGGCCGATCAGCCCTGCTGGAGGGCCGGCGTGCTGGAAGTCGGGGTCCCAGGGGCCACGGGTGAGCTCGGTTGGCACATAGAGGTCGCCCTCGGCGCGGAAGAAGGCGTCGGTCACGGGGCGGATCGTATGGGTCGCCGCGCTGGCGTAACGACGGCCGATCGTGTCCGACTAACCTCATGGAAGGAACAAAGTGCGAGCCCGAAAGAGGAAAGAGAGCCAGATGGAGAAGCTCGAGAAGTCGGACGCCGAGTGGCGAGAGGAGCTCACGCCCGAGCAGTACGAGGTGCTGCGCAACAAGGGGACGGAGCGCGCCTTCACCGGCGGGTACTGGGATGAGAAGGCCGGCGGCACGTACCGCTGCGCGGGCTGCGGCCAGGAGCTGTTCAGCTCCGACACCAAGTTCGACTCCGGCACCGGGTGGCCCAGCTTCTGGGACCCCATGGCGGACGACAAGGTCGAGACCCGGCCCGATAACAGCCTGTTGATGCGCCGCACCGAAGTGGTCTGCGCACGCTGCGGCGGCCACCTGGGCCACGTCTTCGACGACGGGCCGAACCCGACCGGACAGCGCTACTGCATCAACTCATGCGCGCTGAAGCTGGACCCTGACGACGAGGGCGATTCCTCGAGCAGCTAGCACGTCCGCCAGCCGGGGCCCAACGGTGACCTGATCAGGAGCCCCCGATGACCGCGGGGGCTCCGGCCACGCGGAGGGCAGCCGGCAGGTCGACCGAGCCGTCGGCGCGCTGGCCGTTCTCGATCAGGGCGATCAGGGTGCGGCCGACCGCCACCGCGGTGCCATTCAGCGTGTGGACGGGCGCCGGCTGGGCGTCAGCCGCGGGGCGGAAGCGGCAATCCAGGCGCCGGGCCTGGTAGTCGGTCGTGTTCGAGCACGAGGTGAGCTCGCGGTAGCGGGACTGGCTCGGGAACCAGGCCTCGCAGTCGAACTTGCGCACGGCCGGGGCCCCGAGGTCGCCGACTGGGATGTCGACCACCCGGTAGGGAAGGTCCAGCGCCTGCAGGATGCGCTCCTGGACCGCGAGCAGCCGCTCGTGCTCGGCCTGGGACTCCTCGGGCCGGACGAACGAGAACATCTCGACCTTGTCGAACTGGTGGACCCGGAAGATCCCGCGGGTGTCCCTGCCCGCGGCTCCGGACTCGCGCCGAAAGCAGGTGGAGAAGCCCGCGTAGCGGCGCGGCAATTCGTCGGCGGCGAGGATCTCGCCCGCGTGCAGCGCGGCGAGCGACACCTCGGAGGTGCCGACCAGGAACAGCTCGTCGCGGGGAATCTCGTAGATCATCTCCCGTTCGCCGGGGAAGAAGCCCGTCCCCACGAGCGGGCCCTCGCGGACGAGAACCGGCGGGACGACCGGGACGAGGCCCTCGCCCCGCAGGAGGTCGTGGGTGAACCGCACGAGCGCCAGCTCGACCATCACCAGGTCGCCGAGCAGGTAGGCGAACCGCGAGCCGGAGGCCTCCGCCGCCTTCTCCATCTCGATCCAGCCATTGGCGAGGCCGAGATCGAGGTGGTCGCGGGCCGCGAAGTCGAACTCCGGTCGCTCGCCCACCTCACGGAGGGTCACGGAGTCCTCCTCGGTCTCCCCGTCGGGGGCCTCGGGATCGGGGAGATTGGGCAGCGTCAGGAGGAGCTCGGAGCGCTTCGACTCGACCTCGCTGAGCTCGGCCTCGAGCTCCTTGAGCTCGGCGCTCAGCTCCCGCATCTCGGCGATCAGCGGCTCGGCGTCCTCGCCAGCCCGCTTCGCCTCGGCGATCCGATCGGATGCTCGGTTCTGCCGAGCGCGGCGCTCCTCGACCTCAGGGAGCAGCTCTCGCCGGCGCTCGTCGACGCCTAGGAGCTCGTCAAGCTCGTCGGCGGCCCCTCGGCGCGCCAGCGCGGCCCTTGCGGGGTCAGGGTCCTGGCGGATGCCGCGAAGGTCGAGCACTATGCCTTGTCCGTGGGCGGGTTCACTGGTGGCCGACCGATACCGCGTGGCCGTCCGGCTCGCCTACGGTGAACCGGAGCTCGGCGGCTGGATCGTCGTCTGCGCGCTGGAGCCCGCGTACTTCGAGACGAACCGGGCGACCTCCGAGGCCTGGCGGCCGGTGACGATGTTCTGGGGCATGATCGCGCCGGAGAAGCCGCCGTTGCGAATCGCGAAGATGACGTCGTGGTAGCTCTCGGCCCGCTGGTTCAGGTTCGGCCCCTGCACGCGGACGGCGCGGTTCGCCGAGCCTTGGGTGCCGGCGGCCGTCAGCGTGTGACAGCCCGCGCAGCGCTGGGAGAAAAGCACGGCTCCCGAATGGGTCGGATCGTCCTTGGGCACGGAGATCCCCTGGCTCCCGCAGGCGGCAAGGAGGAGGGCCGCCGCGACTGTCGCTGTGGTGACGAGGACGGGCCGCACGCGCGCGGCATCATACTTTCCGCCTCCTTGCCCGTGGAACGACTCATTTGATGCCGCCGCACGTCGAGCCGGACGGGCTGCGAACGGCGATGTCGCGGTTTCCGACCGGAGTCACCGTGGTCACTGCCATCGGGCCGACGGGGCCGGCCGGCGCCACGGCCAACGCCGTCGCCTCGCTGTCGCTCGAGCCGCCGATGATGCTCGCCTGCCTGGATCTCGGCTCGCGAACCCTGGTCGCCGTCGAACACGCGCGGTTGTTCGGGATCAACGTGCTCAGCGCCGACCAAGCGGAGCTCGCGCGGCGGTTCAGCACGAAGGACCCGCATCCGCAGAAGTGGGATGGCGTCGGGTGGTCCGAACGCGCCGGCACCCCGAGGATCGACGGGGCGCTGATCTGGCTCGGCTGCGAGCTTCGGGAGGTGCACGAGGGCGGCGACCATGTGATCGCCACCGGGCCGGTGGTCGGGCTCGAGGAGAGTGACGGTCAGCCGTTGCTCTTCCACGACGGCGAGTACCGGGGGCTGCCGGCGCGCCGCTAACCCGCCGTCGTCGCGGCCCGCAGCGCCAGGAGGAAGATGACCAGTGCGGAGACCGCCATGATCCCGGTCTCCCGCCGGACGACGGCCAGGGCGATTCCCCGCTGGCGCTCCTTGGGGAGGGACTCGAAGTCCAGCCCGACCAGCTCCCGCTCGGCCGCGCCGGCCCGGACCGCCTCGGCGAGCAGCGAAATCCCGACGGGCAGCAGTCCATAGAGGTAGTGGAGGCCGCTCGCGGCCTCGTGGCCCGATAGCAGCAGGATCGCACCGAGCGCGGCCTGGAGCACGACGGCGACCTGGGCCACGCGCAGCGCGTACCAGAACCCCACGCTGGGTTCGCGACGAAGCCACATGATCCCTCCCCACCCGCCGGCGGCCAGGTTGGTGGCGATCACCGTGATCCCCACCACGAGATGGACCGTGACCACCGCTCAGCCCCCCGTTCGGAGCGGCCCGCGGGGCGGTCCCGCGTCACCCCCGAAGGTCGGTCGAGCATGGGAAATCCGCTTGCTGATGCGGAAAATCACTATGTAGCAAGTCCGCACAAAGTGGGTATATAACTCGGCTGTGGCCCGATTGGTGGCGAGGAGCGTCTAGGTGCTTCGCAGCTTTCTGCCAGTGATCGTGTTCGCTGGCCTCGGGCTGATCGTCGGTGGGACCCTGGCGATGGTCAACGGGCTGATCGGCCCGCGCCGGCCGAACCGCGCCAAGAACGACCCGTACGAGTGCGGCCTCCCGAGCGAGGTGACTCGGACGTTCCGCTTCGGGATCAGCTTCTACATGGTCGCGATGCTGTTCATCCTCTTCGACATCGAGGTCGTCTTCCTCTACCCGGTCGGGGTGATCCTGCGGGCGGCCCACTCGGTGTTCGTCCTCGTCGAGGTGATCCTCTTCGTGGTCCTGCTGCTGGTCGCGCTCATTTACGTGTGGCGCAGAGGGGCCCTGGATTGGAGGTGAGGCGCGAGAAGCTCCGGGCGCTCGCCCCGTTGGAGGAGCCCCGCTCGCCAACCGATCTCCGGGTGCGGCAGCTGCGCGCTCGCGACCTGCTGCGCGGTGACCTCGAGGGACCGGACCTCGAGCGCCACGTCGCCGAGGCGGTTATGGCAACGACGATGTCCAAGGCGATCGGCTGGGCTCGCGCCAACTCGATCTTCCCCGCCACCTTCGGGCTCGCGTGCTGCGCGATCGAGATGATGTCGATGGTCAGCCCGCGCTACGACATCGCGCGGTTCGGGGCCGAGAACATGCGCGCCTCGCCGCGGCAGGCGGACATGCTGATCCTCTCCGGGCGCGTGTCCATCAAGATGGCGCCGGTCGTTCGCCGCATCTACGACCAGATGCTCGAGCCCAAGTGGGTGATCTCGATGGGGGCCTGTTCGTCCTCCGGCGGGATGTTCGCCAACTACGCCGTGGTCCAGGGGGCGGACAAGTTCATGCCCGTCGATATCCACGTCCCGGGGTGCCCCCCACGCCCCGAGGCGCTCGTGTTCGGGTTCAACAAGCTCCAGCGGATGATCCTCGGCGATCCGGACCCGGGCTGGCGGCGCCGCTACAACGCGATCGGCACCGAGGAATGGGCGCGGCCCGGCACCGGAACCGCGTCGAAGGAGGAGGCCGAGGCCTACGCCACCGCGAGGGAGCTGTCCGTCGCCTACGACTCCGCGCGCGCCCAGGAATCTCGCAAGGGGCCCGCCTGATGCCCGACTCGCCCGGCCTCGAGCTGATCGCCCACGAACTCGACGCCGCCTCCGCCGGATCCGTCCTGGGGACCTATTACGAGCATGGACAGGCGTGTCTGATCGTCGAGCCCGAGGCGATCCTGGACGTGCTCGGTTGGCTCCGCGACACGCCCGGCCAGGAGTACCGCTTCCTGGCCAGCCTGCACGGCGTCGACTACCTGCCGGCCGAGCCGCGGTTCGGGGTGGTCTACGAGCTCTTGAACATGCCGCGGGTGGAGCGGCTGCGAGTCCGCGCGGCGCTCGACGACCCCGGCGGGGACCAGCTGCCTGAGATCGACAGCTGCGTCTCGCAATTTCCGACGGCGGAGTTCCAGGAGCGCGAGGTCTACGACTTCTTCGGGATCGCGTTCCGTGGCCATCCCGACCTGCGTCGGATCCTGATGCCGGAGGACTACGTCGGGTGGCCACAGCGCCGCGACTTCCCGGTCGGCGGCGAGCCGGTGATCTTCACCCAAACGGAGCGCGAGGTCCCGAGGTGGTACGCATGAGCGTCCACGGCTCAGCGCCCGCCCACGGCGGGGACGTGATCGCCCGCACCGGGGCGCAGGTGATCGGCACCTCGCCGCTCGAGCGCACCGCCGCCGGCGAGGGGATGGGCCCCGAGCAGGAGCTGATGACCATCAACATGGGGCCGCACCACCCAGCCACGCACGGCGTGCTGCGGCTCCTGGTGAGCCTCGAGGGCGAGGTCGTCCGCGACCTGAAGCCGATCGTCGGCTACGTCCACACGGGGATCGAGAAGAACTGCGAGGACAAGTCGTATTGGAAGGCGATCCCGTTCGTGGAGCGGATGGACTACCTCTCCTACTTCTTCAACATGGAGGCGTTCGTCGGCTGCGTCGAGCGGCTGCTCGAGCTGGAGATCCCGGAGCGGGCCAAGTACCTGCGGGTGATCCACCTGGAGTTGAACCGGCTCCACTCCCATCTGGTCTGGCTTGGCACCTCCGCTCTGGACCTCGGGGCGATGTCGATGTTCTTCTACTGCTTCCGCGATCGGGACCGGGTGCTCGACCTGTTCGAGATGTCGACCGGGCAGCGGATGCACACCCGCTACTTCCAGGTGGGCGGGGTCTTCGAGGACATCCCGGTCGGCTTCGATCGCAACCTGCAGGCGTTCTGCGCCGAGATGCCATCGCGGCTCGACCAGTACGAGGCGATCCTGAACCAAAACGAGATCTTCCTGCGTCGCACGAAGAACGTCGGCATCGTGCCCCGCCAGCGGCTGCTCGACCTCGGCGTGACCGGGCCGCTGCTGCGCGCGGCCGGCGAGCCCTGGGACCTGCGGAAGGTGGCCCCTACGCTCGCCTACGGCGACCTGGATTTCAACATCCCGGTCGGCACGGTCGGGGACGGCTACGACCGCTACCGGGTTCGCGTCCAGGAGATGCGCGAGTCAGTGCGGATCATCGAGCAGGCGCTCGACGGCCTGCCGGAAGGCCCGTGGATCGCCGACGACCGCAAGGTCGTCCTGCCGCCACGCCACGAGCTCTCGACCTCGATGGAGGCTTTGATCCATCACTTCAAGCTGGTCACGGAGGGCTACCGCGTGCCGCCGGGCGAGGCTTACTACGCCGTCGAGTCGCCGCGCGGGGAGCTCGGTTGCTTCGTCGTCGCCGACGGCTCGGCCAAGCCGGCCCGGGTCCACATCCGCGACCCCTCGTTCGTGAACCTCCAGAGCCTTCGCGACATGTGCCTGAACGGCTACCTCGCGGACATGATCCAGAACCTCGCGATGCTCGACCCGATCCTCGGAGGCATCGATCGGTGAGCGAGGGTTGGATTCCCGAAATCAGGGCGACCGACGAGATGTCCGCCGAGGAGCGCCGTCGGTTGATCGAGTCGATGCGCCCCGAGGACGCGGAGCCGGTGCCGGAGATGCACGAGGTCGATGTCCCGGACGAGCTTCGGGAGCGGATCGAGACCGCGATGGCGAAGTACCCGGAGGTTCGCTCGGCAGCGCTTCCGGCGCTGTGGGCCGTGCAGCGCCAGTACGGTTGGTGCACGCCGGAGGGCATCCGCCAGGCGGCCGCCGTGATGGGAGTGACGCCCGCCTACCTCGAGTCGCTCGCCACCTTCTACGACCTCTTCCGGACCAGCCCGGTGGGCCGCCACCAGGTGCTGGTCTGCCACAACATCTCGTGCTGGCTCCGGGGCTCCGACGACCTGATGCGATCCTTCTGCGAGGCCGCCGGGGTCGACGCCGACGACGCGGACCACGGCGGCACGAGCTCAGCGGACGGCGAGCTGTTCTTCAAGGGTTTCGAGTGCATGGGCGCGTGCGACCTGGCGCCGATGGCCTCCATCGACGACCGTTACTACGGCCCCTTGGGCGCCGACGACGCCCGAGCCGCGGTCGAGCAGCTGCGCAGCGGCGTTGAGGTGCTGCCGGACAAGGCGCTCGCCAAGCGCCCCGCCGCCGGAGGGCCGGAGCCGGAACCCGACGCTCGGGTGAAGGATGTCGAAAGAAACCCGGCGGCCCCCGGAGGCGAAGCCGAGGAGGTCGCCGGCTGATGTCGACGGAGACGCGGGTGCTGTTTCGGCACATCGACGAGGCGGGGCTCGCCTCGATCGAGACGTACCGGCGACTCGGCGGCTATCGCTCCCTCGAGCGCGCCGTGAAGGCGACGGAGCCGCAGGAGCTTTTGACGACGCTCGAGGACTCCGGCCTGCGGGGCCGCGGGGGCGCCGGCTTCTCGATGGGCAAGAAGGCCTCATTCCTGCCACGCGGCGACATGCACAAGTTCCTTTGCTGCAACGCCGACGAGTCCGAGCCCGGAGCGTTCAAGGATCGCGAGCTGATGCAGAAGAACCCGCACCAGCTGATCGAGGGCGCCGCCATCGCCGCGATCGCGGCCGGCGCCGGCTGGGCCTTCATCTTCATCCGCGGGGAGTACGCCGAGGTCGCCGACATCCTGGAGGGCGCGGTCGACGAGGCCTACGAGGCGGGGTTCCTAGGCGCCGACATCCTCGGCACCGGCCACCGCGTCGAGCTGGTCGTCCACCGCGGCGCGGGCGCCTACATCTGCGGCGAGGAGACGGCGCTCTTGGACGCGCTCGAGGGCAAGCGCGGCAACCCGCGCCTGAAGCCGCCCTTCCCGGCGATCCAGGGGCTGTACGGGGGGCCGACGCTGATCAACAACGTCGAGACGCTCTCGAATGTGCCTCACATCGTCGCCAACGGCGCCGAGTGGTTCAAGGCCTTCGGCACCGAGCAGTCACCGGGCACCAAGGTGGTGTCCGTGTCGGGCTGCGTTCAGCGACCGGGCAACTACGAGGTCGAGCTGGGGATCCCGTCACGGGAGCTGATCTACGGGCTCGCCGGCGGCCCGCCGGAGGGGCGCGAGGTCAAGGCCTGGTTTCCCGGCGGCTCCTCCGCCCCCGTCCTCACCGCGGCCGAGCTCGATCTGCCGTACAGCTTCGAGGCCCTGGCGGACGCCGGCTCGATGCTGGGCTCCGGCTCGATCATCGTCGCCGACGACTCTGTCTCCATCCCGGCGCTGGCGCTGCGGACGGCCCGCTTCTACCACCACGAGTCGTGCGGGAAGTGCACTCCCTGCCGCGAGGGCACGAACTGGACCGTGAAGATGCTGGAGCGGGTGATCTCCGGCGAGGCGACGCCGATGGACCTCGACGTCATCACCTCGGTTCAGGACAACATCATCGGCCACTGCCTCTGCGTGTTGGGCGACTCGATGGCGATGCCGGTTGCGAGCATGGTTCGCAAGTTCCGAAGCGAGTTTGATGCGATACTCGCGAACAACTCCGGCGACCTCCAAGAGAGGTCGCCGGGTTCGGGCGCGACCGTGGCGGCAGGTTCAACCGCTCGACCCGCGACTTCGTCGCTAGCCCCGCCGGGTGGTGCACCGTGAGTGCCCCCAGCCCTCAGCCCGAGATCACCGTCGTGATCGACGGCGTCGAGGTGGCGGCGCCGCAGGGGGTGATGCTGGTCGACGCCGCCAAGCACGGCGACGTCGAGATCCCGGTGTTCTGCTACGAGCCGAAGCTCGGCCATCCGGTCGGCGCCTGCCGGATGTGCATGGTTGAGATCGAGGGGATCCCGAAGCTCCAGACCGCCTGCTCAACCCCGGTCCGCGACGGGATGGTCGTCTACACCCAGAACCAGCGGGTCAAGGAGGCCCAAAGCGCGATCGTCGAGTTTCTGCTCGTGAACCATCCGCTCGACTGCCCGGTGTGCGACAAGGGCGGCGAGTGCCCGCTGCAGGACATCGCCATGGGCTGGGGGGCCGGGAAGAGCCGGGTGATCGACCCCAAGCGCCACTTTCAAAAACCGATTCCGCTCTCGCCGCTGATCAAGATCGACCGCGAGCGCTGCATCCTCTGCTACCGCTGCGTGCGGTTCAGCCAAGAGGTGGCCGAGGACGAGCAGCTCCAGCTCCTGGAGCGTGGTTCATTGACCTTCGTCGGGACGTTCGACGACCGCCCCTACATCGCCCCCTTCCACGGCAACATCATCGAGCTCTGCCCGGTAGGCGCGCTGACGTCGGACGCGTATCGGTTCCGCGCCCGCCCTTGGGACATCGAGGACGCAGGCACGGTCTGCACCCTGTGCCCGAGCCAGTGCAACATCAAGCTGACCGTCCGCGACGAGCGCATCCAGCGCGTGCTCGCCCGCGACAACGTCGATATCGACGACGGGTGGCTCTGCGACAAGGGCCGCTTCGGCTACCAGATGGCCGAGTCCGGCGAGCGGATCACGGAGCCGCTGGTCCGCGTTGGAGGCGAGTTGCGCCCGGCGAGCTGGAAGCAGGCGCTTGACGCTGCCGCCGCCGGGCTCCGAGCGGCGGGAGAGCGAACGGCCACGCTCGTCGGCGGCTCCTCCTCCAACGAGGAGGGCTACCTGGCGCAGCGGATCGTCCGCAATGCTCTGGGGTCGCCGCACGTGGAGTCACGCCCCAGGGGCGGGATGATCCGCCAGAGCCTCGCGGAGCTCTCGCGGCCCGAGCTGGGCGCGAGCGTCGCCGACCTCGACCGCGCCGAGTCGATCCTCGTGATCGGCACCGACCCGCTCCATTCGATGCCGATCCTGGACCTGCGGATCCGAAAGGCCGTGCGGCTGCGGGGCGCTCGCCTCGCGGTGGCGACGGACCGGCCGAGCGCCCTCGACGGCGGCGCCGAGGAGACCGCGCGCTACGCGCCCGGGTTCACGGGCGGCTTCGTCTCGGCGCTCGCCGCCGAGCTCGGCACGGAGGGTCGTGAGCGCGCCCCGGGCGAGCTCGGCGCGGACGCCGAGCGCATCGCGGGCACGCTGAAGCCCCGCTCCACGGTGATCGTGTGGGCTGGAGCGGATGCACACGCGTTGCTCGATTGCGCCCGTGCCCTGGGCCTCCAGGAGGATGGCGCCGGCCTGATCGAGGTGCCGGACGGGGCCAACGGGCGCGGCCTGCGAGAGGTGGGCTGCATCCCGGTAGCGGGGCCTGGCCTCGCGGACGCCGAGCAGGGGCTCGACGCCACCGGCATCCGCAACGCCCTCGAGGAAAGAAGCCTCGAGGCGGCTCTCCTGGTGAACGCGGATCCGGTTCGCGACTTCGCCGAGGGGCCGGCCTGGGGCGAGGCGCTCGGCAAGGCCAAGTTCGTCCTGTCCGTGTCGATGTTCGAGGACGCGTCGACGCGCCACGCCGACGTCGTCTTCCCCGCCGAGTCCTACGCCGAGAAGGAGGGCACCGTCACCCATCCCGACGGTCGGCTGCAGCGCCTTCGCCCCGGGGTCCCGCACCCGGGCGGCGTGCGGCCGATGTGGGAGGTGCTTGCGGACCTCTTGGACCTCCTCGGGGAGGAGACCGGAGTCGAGTCGGCGGCCGACGTGCTCAGCGCGATCGCCTCCGAGGTCCCGTTCTATGCCGGGATCACCCCCGAGCAGATCGGCGGCACCGGCGTCCGCTGGCAGGAGCGAGGAGTCAGCCGTTCCTGGCCCAAGGTGAGCGAGGTCGGGGCTAGCGACGAAGTCGCGGTAGATGCGGAGGTGCCTGCCGCCACGCCGGAGCCCGAACCCGCCGACACCGGACGCGAAGCGGAGGATGTCGGCGGAGTCATTCTGGGGACGTACCGCGACCTCTGGGCAGCCGAGGTCACCAATCGAAGTCCCGCCTTGAGATTCCTCGCCCCGAAGCAGGCCCTCGAGCTCGCGCCGGCCGACGCTGAGCGCCTGTCGCTCGCGACCGGCGACGAGGTGGACGTGCGCTCCAACGGCAAGGGCGTGCGCGCCCGAGTCTCGATCCACGAGCGCATCAAGCCGGGAGCGGGCTTTCTGATCGACGGCCTCGGCGACGGCGCGCGGGCCCTGGGCGGCGAGCTGGTCGAGATCTCGAGGGCGGGAGACACGGGATGACGCCGCCGCTCGCCAGCACCACCTTCGTCGAGGCGACCTGGATCCTGGTCGTGAAGTCGATCGTGATCTTCGCGGTGATCTTCGCGATCGTGCCGATGCTGACCGTGCTGGAGCGAAAGCTCTTGGGGCGGTTCCAGGCCCGCTACGGGCCAAACCGCGTCGGCCCCTTCGGGCTGCTTCAGCCGCTCGCCGACGCGCTGAAGCTGGTCACCAAAGAGCACTACCGGCCCGAGAACGCGATCCCCATCCTGTGGCCGATCGCGCCCGCGATCGTGGTCTTCACAGGAGTCGCGACGATGGCGATCCTGCCCTTCGGCGACGTCAAGAACGGCGTCGGCTTCTACGGCATCGACGTCCCGATCGGGATCCTCTACTTCTTCGCTTTCGGCTCGATCGCCTTCTATGGGCTGCTGCTCGGCGGCTGGGCCTCGGGCTCGAAGTACAGCTTTCTGGGGGCGATGCGGGCCGCCGCCCAGCTGATCTCGTACGAGATCTCCATGGGGCTGGCCCTGCTCGGGGCGATCATGATGGCCGGCTCCCTGTCGCTGGTCTCGATCGTCGAGGCACAGGACCAGATCTGGTACATCGTCCCCCAGATCGTCGGCTTCCTGATCTTCATGGTCGCGGGCTTCGCGGAGACCAACCGCGCGCCGTTCGATCTCCCCGAAGCCGACGCCGAGCTGGTCGCCGGCTACGGCACCGAGTACGGCGGTATGCGCTACGGCTCCTACGCGATGGCCGAGTACATCGAGATGTTCGTGATCTCCGGCGTCGCGGTGACCTTCTTCCTCGGCGGCTGGCACGGGCCAGGGCCCGGCTGGCTGGACCCGATCTGGGTGATCCTGAAGATCTTCGCCTTCCTGTTCATCTTCATGTGGATCCGCGCGACCCTGCCGCGGGTCCGATACGACCAGCTGATGTCGCTGGGCTGGAAGGTGCTGTTGCCCCTCGCAACCCTGAACGTGCTGGTGACCGCCGTGCTGGTGACAGTGACGTGAGCGGCGACGGCCAGTTTCCGTATCTCGAGGACGAGAGCGTCGTGGCGGTCCAACGGGGGCCCGAGCCGGGCGGGCTGGGCGGCGCCTATCGCGCCTTCGGGGAGACGCTCCGGGGGCTGAAGACGACCTTCGCGCGGATCGTCGAGGGGCCGGTCACGATCCAGTACCCGGAGGAGAAGACCCCTGTCTACCCGCGCTTTCGGGGCCGCCACAAGCTCCACCGCTTCGAGGACACCGGGCTCGAGAAGTGCGTGGGCTGCTCGCTGTGCGCCGCGGCGTGCCCGGCGGATTGCATTCGGGTCGTGGCCGCCGAGAACGATCCTGACGACCGCGTCTCGGCCGGGGAGCGCTACGCCGAGATCTACGAGATCAACCTCGCGCGGTGCATCTTCTGCGGTTATTGCGAGGTCGCCTGCCCGTTCGACGCGATCACGATGGGCCACGAGTACGAGCTGGCCGACTACAACCGCGAGGACCTGATCTTCACGAAGGAGATGCTGCTCGCCGAGCCGATCGAGCGAACGCCACTGCGGGGGGAAGGCGAATGAGCCAGACGGGAGGAGGCGGCGGGCATTGATCTATGTCGCGTTCTTCGCCGGGGCGATCGGCGCCGTCGGCGGTGCGGTTGCCGTGATCGCCCTGCGAAACCCCTTCTACAGCGTGCTCGCGCTGGTCGTCCATCTGGTCTCGCTCGCGGGCCTCTTCCTGCTCCTGTACGCCCAGTTCATCGCGGCTGCGCAGGTGGTCGTCTACGCGGGGGCGGTGATGGTCCTCTACGTCTTCGTCGCCGCCTATGTCGGAGCGGTCGAGGAGCCGATCTGGGAGCCGATCCCCGGCCAGCGGTTCCTTGCGCCGCTGCTTGCCGTGGCGCTCTTCGTCGAGCTCTCGATCGCCGTCCTCGGCACGGGGCTCAAGGCGCTGGACACGGAGGGCCCCACGGTCCACTCAGGGTTCGGCACGCCCGCCGAGATCGGAAACCTCCTGCTCGAACGCTTCCTGGTGGTGTTCGAGGCGGCATCGATATTGCTGCTTGTGGCCGCCGTGGGCGCGGTGGTGTTAGCCGGGCGAGCAAGGGCGACACCCGATCACCGGTCGCCTTCGGCTCCCTCGGAGGATGTCGGCGGAGGGGTTCTGTAGATGGACGTCACCTGGTACATCGTCCTGTCGGCGCTCCTGTTCGCGATCGGGGCGGGGGGCGTGCTGATCCGCCGGAGCCCGCTGGTGATCCTGCTCTGCCTGGAGCTGATGCTGAACGCCGGCAACCTCGCGCTGGTCGCCTTCTCCCGCATGCACGGCAACGAGGAGGGGCAGGTCTTCGCACTCATCGTGATGGTCGTCGCCGCATGCGAGGTCGTCGTGGGCCTCGGGCTGATCGTGGCGATGTTCAGGCGGCGCCTACCACTGAATGTCGACGAGATGCGGGGACTCCGCGGTTGAGCGCGACCACGTACGCGTGGCTGGTGCTGGCGTTTCCACTCGCGGGGTGCCTGATCAACGCCTTCGGATGGCGAGTGCTGCCCGGGCGCGCGGCCGGCTGGATCGGCACCGCCGCGATCGGGCTCGCTTTCCTAAACGCGATCGGGGCCCTGGTCATGCTGCTCGACAAGCCGGTCGAGAGCCGCGAGCTCACCTCGAGCCTGTGGACCTACGCCTCGGCCGCCGGCCTCGACATCAAGCTCGGCATCCTGGTCGACCCGCTGTCGGTGTTCATGATCCTGATCGTCAGCGGGGTCTCGACGCTGATCCACCTCTACTCGGTCGCCTACCTCGACTCCGACCGGGGCTACGCGCGCTACTTCGCCTACCTCAACTTCTTCGTCTTCTCGATGCTGCTGCTGGTCCTGGCCGGCAACTTCGTGCTCTTGATCGTCGGCTGGGCCTTCGTCGGCTTCGCATCCTTCGCGCTGATCAGCTTCTGGTACCGGCGCAACACGGCCACCAAGGCCGGGATGAAGGCGTTCGTGATCAACGTGATCGGCGACGTCGGGCTCGTGTTCGCCGCGTTCTTCATCTTCCGCGAGCTCGGGACCTTCGACTACCTGGCGGTGTTCAAGGCCGCCCCGCAGCATTTCTCCACCAACCAGGGCGTGGTGATCGTGATCTGCCTGCTGATCTGCGTCGGCGCGTTCGCGAAGTCGGCGCAGTTTCCGCTCCACACCTGGCTACCCGACGCGATGGAGGGCCCGACCCCAGTTTCGGCGCTGATCCACGCGGCGACGATGGTGACCGCCGGCGTATACCTGATCGCCCGCACTCACGTCCTCTTCGTCCTCGCGCCGACGGCGGCCGACATCTCCGCGTTCATCGGCCTCGGCACCCTGGTGTTTGCCGCAACCGTGGCGCTTGTCGTCACGGACCTGAAGCGGATCATCGCCTACTCGACGATCAGCCAGATCGGCTACATGGTCGTCGGCGTCTCGATCGGCGCCTATAGCGCGGGCCTCTTCCACCTGATGACCCACGCCTTCTTCAAGGCGCTCCTGTTCATGGGCGCCGGGTCGGTGATCTCCGCGATGGCCGGGACGCAGGACATCAACCGGATGGGCGGCCTGCGTCGGGCGATGCCGTTCACCTCGACGCTGATGATCGTCGGGGCGCTCGCGCTCGCCGCCTTCCCCGGGACATCGGGGTTCTTCTCCAAGGACGAGATCCTCGTCTTCGCGGCCCAGCGCGGCGGCTTCTACTGGATCTTCACGTACGTCGGGTACTTCGCTGCCTTCCTGACCGCCGTGTACGCCTTCCGAATCGTCTTCAGGGTTTTCTGGGGCGAGCCGGTGGAGGAGGCGCGCGAGCTCGAGCAGGGCCATCTGGCTCACGCCGAGCCCGAGAACCCGATGAGCGGCGAGAAGGAGGACTCAGACGTCGGTTTCCCCGGCCCCGAGCACCACATCGCCGAGCGCGACTGGCCCATGAAGTGGGCGATGGCCGTGCTCGGCTTCGGCGCGATCTTCGGCGGGCTGATTCAGGTGCCGGGGGTCACGGACGTGATCGACAAGTTCCTGCGCCCCACGTTCGAGAACTCGCCGTTCGAGAGCATCGTCGTCCCCGACTCGGCCGCCTACCGCGGCCTCTTCGTGGGCGGCCTGCTGTCGATCGCGGGGATCGCCCTCGCCTATCTGGTCTGGGTTGTCCGCCCCGGCACGTCGGTCGCCCTCGCCGCTCGGCTCCGACACGTACACACCTTCCTGCTCAACAAGTGGTACTTCGACGAGCTGTATGACGCGTTCATTTACCGGCCGTTGATCGCGATCGGCAGGTTCACCAACGACGTGGTCGAGCGGGTGGTCGTCCAGGGCATCGTCGCGGCCGCGGTCGACGTGGTGCGCGGGGTTGGGGTGGTCGTTCGTGGAGCCCAGTCCGGCTTCGTGCGCGCCTATGCGCTGCTCCTGATCGGCGGCTTCGCCGCGCTCGGCCTCTACTTCCTGATCGTGAGCTCATGATGATGCCCGGAGCGCAGACGTGATCCAGGTGATGCTGTGGCTCCCCGTCGCCGTCGGCCTGGCGTGCTTCGCGGTGCCGCGCCGGGCCGTGGCCCCGACCGCCGTCCTGGGAACGCTGGCCACGCTGGGGTTCGCGATCGCCCTCGTCGCCGGCTTTCACCCCGGCGAGGCGGGCCTTCAGCACACCGTCAACGAGAGCTGGATCCCGGACCTCGGGGTGCGCTACCAGCTCGGCGTCGACGGAATCAGCATCTTCCTGGTCCTGCTGACGGCGCTGCTGTGGGCGGGAGCGACGCTGTTCTCCGCGTTCCGCTTGCCGGACCGCGCCCGGGTCTACTTCTTCATGCTCGGCCTCGGCGAGACCGCCGCCCTGGGGTCCTTCATCGCGCAGGACCTGCTCCTGTTCGTCCTCTTCTTCGACCTGATGCTGGTGCCGTTCTGGTTCCTGATCGGCACGTTCGGCGGGGAGAACCGAATCGCAGCGACGACGAAGATGATCGTCTACACGCTGGTCGGCTCCCTGCTGATGCTGGTCGCCGCGATCGCCACCGCGATCATCGCCTCGGACCAGATCGGGCACATCAGCTTCTCGCTGGCGGATCTGCGCGCGAACACGCTCTCGACCGGCAGCCAGTACTGGATCTTCTGCTTCTTCGCCGCGGCCTTCCTGATCAAGATGCCCGCGGTCCTCGTTCACGGATGGCTTCCGGACGCCTACCGCGCGGCTCCCCTGCCCGTGCTGGCGCTGCTGTCCGGCGTGCTCTCGAAGGTGGGGGCGTACGGCTTTTTGCGGGTGGCCCTGCCGCTCTACCCCCAGGCGACGGTCCACTTCCAGGAGGTGATCCTGGTGATCGGGCTCGGGAGCATCCTCTACGGATCGGTGATGGCGTTCACGCAGACGAACGTGCGCCTGATCGCCGGGTACTCCTCGATCGCGCAGCTCGGGTTCATCACGATCGGGATCTTCTCCCTGCGGCCTGACGGCGCCAACGGATCGGTGCTCCAGATGGTCAACCACGGGCTGGTCGTCGCGGGGGTCTTCCTGATCATCGCCCTCCTCGCGGAGCGAGCCGGGAGCGAGGACCTGAACCGGCTCGGGGGGCTCGCTATGCGGGCCCCGGTGCTCGCGGCCATCTTCCTAGTTGTCAGCCTGGCGACCCTGGCGATGCCAGGCTCGGCGAACTTCGTGGGCGAGTTCTACATCCTGATCGGCGTCTTCCAGGCGAAGATCGCGTTCGCATTCGTCGCGGCGATCGGGGTGATACTCGCCGCCTATTACGCCATCCGCCTCTTCCAGCGCACGATGCACAACCGAAAGCCCGAGGGGATCACGTCCCGGGAGATCGGGCTGCGAGACGCGCTCGTAGTGGCGCCGCTGGCGGCATGCATCGTCGGGCTGGCGCTGTATCCGGGCCTGATCCTCGGGCGAAGCGACGCGGCGGTGAAGGACAAGATCGCGGCGACGTGCGTCGAAGGCACGTACACGAACGGGAGTGTCGGCGCGACCGGGAGCACCAACGTCGCCTACACCTGCCCCGGTCAGCACTACGTGACCCCGTCGGCGAGTCCCTTGTCACTCGCGGCCAGTCCCGAGCTGAAGTCCAGCCAGGGCGGGACCGGCTACGCACCGGTGGGACCATGAACTTCACCGCCCCCCACATCGACTACGCCGGGATCTCGCCGGTGATCGCGCTGACCGCCGGGATCTGCGCGGTGCTGGTCGGCGGCGTCCTCAGCGAACGTCACCAGCGGCTCGTGGTCTCGATCCTGTCGCTGACGACGCTGGCCGCCGCCGCCGGGCTCTGCATCTGGCAGTGGGGAACCCGCGAGGACCTGGTCGCGGGGGCGCTGCGGCTGGACGAGCTGGGTCTTGCGGGCGGGCTGATCGCCATCTTCGCGGCGGCGTTCGTGATCCCGCTGAGCTGGCGGGAGCCTGCTGCGGAGCGCCCCGGCGAGGAGCCGCGGCACGGTGACTTCCAGGCGCTGCTCCTGAGCTCCGTGCTGGGCATGGTGCTCCTGGCGCAGGCGCAGAACCTGATCACGTTCTTCGTCTCCCTGGAGCTCCTCTCGGTCCCGCTCTACGTCCTCTGCGGCTCGGCCGTGCGGCAGACCCGATCGCTTGAATCCGGGCTCAAGTACCTGATCGTGGGCTCGCTGGGCTCGGCGACGCTTCTCTACGGGCTCGCCTTCGTCTACGGGGGCTCGGGGTCGACCGACTTCACCGGGATCCGCGACGCCGTGGGCTCCGGGCTGACCGACGACCCGCTCGTCCTGATCGGGATCGCGCTCGCGGCCACCGGGCTGGCGTTCAAGATCTCGATCGCGCCCTTCCACCAGTGGACGCCGGACGTCTATCAGGGCGCCCCGACCCCGGTGACGGCGTTCATGGCCGTGGCGACGAAGGCCGCCGCCTTCTGCGTCTTCGTGCGGTTCTTCGAGGTCGCCCTCGGCCCGGCGGTGGACAACTGGCAGCCGGCGCTTGCGGTACTCGCCGCCGTCTCGATCGCAGTCGGGAACATCGGCGCCCTCGGCCAGAGCTCGCTCAAACGGCTGCTCGGCTACTCGGGGGTCGCGCAGGCCGGCTACATGCTCGTCGGCCTGGTCGCCGCGTCGGAGCTTGGCATCAACGCGCTGGTCTTCTACCTGGCCGCCTACGCGCTGATGAACCTGGCGGCTTTCGCCGTGATCGTCGTCCGCGAGCGCGAGACCGGATACGGAGACGACATCCAGGCCTTCCAGGGCCTCGGTCGCGATCGGCCGGCCTTGGCCTGGCCGCTCACGATCTCGATGCTGGCCCTCGCGGGCCTGCCGGCAACCGCGGGCTTCATCGGCAAGCTCTACCTGATCGAGGCAGCGGTCGACGCCGACTACACCTGGCTCGGCGTGGCGATCGCGATCGGGACGATGATCTCGCTTGCCTACTACCTGCGCGTGGTGGCAGCTGTCTGGATGCGGCCGGCGGCCAAGCCCCTGGCGCCCGAGGGTGCGGGCGTGCCCGCGATGGCAGGGGGCTCGCCGGAGGCCGACGAGCTCCCGGCGACGTCAGACGGCCAGTCGGTCAACGCCCCCAAGGGCACGCGCTGCATCGTCATCCTGGTCTCCGCCGCGTTGGCCGCGGGCGCGACCGTCTTCTTCGGGATCATCCCCTCCCCGCTGGTCGACTGGGCATCGAACGCCGGGCAGTCGCTGGCGCCGTTCCTCTCCTAGCACCCGCCCTCGCTCGAAAGGAGAGGTGGGCGATGCGCCGAATCCCATGCCATGGAGGGGCACCCGCCTCCGCGTCCGCTTGGCCGAAGACTCCAGAGACGTGTGGAGCGCAAGGGTCTGCGGCCTCGCCTCGCCGTGGCCGTGATCGTCATCGCCTGGGCCGTGGGGGTCGTCGTCTTCGGCGTCGTCGAGCGCCTCGTCGACCCAGACACTTTCGACAACGTCTGGCTCGGCATGTGGTGGGCGATCCAGACGGTCACGACGGTCGGTTACGGGGACATCGTCCCCGGATCCACCGCCGGGAAGGTGATCGCGAGCTTCCTGATGCTCGGCGGGCTCTCCCTCTTCGCGGTCGTGACCGGGGCCATCACCAGCGCATTCGTGGCCCAGGCTCAAAAACAGAGGGGAGGGGACCCGGTGATGCAGAAGCTCGATCAGGTGACGGCCCAACTCGAGGCGCTGAAGGGCGACATCGCGCGACTGGAGCGCGGAGGCAGCAGTTAGGCTCGGGTCGCGTGGCCGGCGCCGAACCCCTACCAACGGATCCGAGCTCAATCCTCCGCAGCCGGCAGTTCCCCCTGCTGCTCGTGCTCGCCGCGACCGTGGGGGTGGTGACGTCCGCGGTCGCCTGGGGATTCCTGGAGTTGATCTACCAGATCCAGCAGGGCGTCTACACCCATCTACCGAAGGAGCTCGGATTCGACGGAACTCCGGAATGGTGGCCGCTGCCGGTGCTCGCGATCGCGGGCGGGGTGACCGCAATCGCGATTGTGCGATTGCCCGGCACCGGGGGCCACATACCGGCGGAGGGCCTCAACCCTGCGCCGACCCACCCCATCGAGCTGCCCGGCGTCGTGCTGGCGGCGCTGGCCTCGATCGGCCTCGGGGCGGTGGTCGGTCCGGAGGCCCCGCTGATCGCTCTGGGCGGGGGGCTCGGGTTCGTGGCCTTCCGCCTGCTCAGAAGGGACGGGCCACCCGAGGTCGGCCTGCTCCTCGCAACCGCCTCAACCTTCGCGGCGATCTCGTTCCTGTTCGGTTCGCCGCTTATCGCGGCCGTGCTCTTGATCGAGGCGGCCGGGTTGGGCGGCCCAATGCTGCCATTGATGCTCCTTCCTGGGCTCACCGCAGCGGGGATCGGGTCTCTGATCTCGATCGGGCTCGGCCAGTGGACCGGGCTCAGCAGCACGCATATCTCGATCGGCGTTCTCCCCCTGGCTCCCTTCGCGCGCCCGGACATCACCGATTTCGCCTGGACGATTCCTCTGGCGGCCGTGATCGCCCTTGGCACCGTGCTGATCTTCCGCATCGCCAAGGAGGTGGTACCCGTCGTGAGCTCACGGCCCTTGCTCCTGCTCCCGGCCGCCGGGCTCGCCGTCGCCGGCCTGGCGATCGCGTTCCAGGAGGCTGCGGGGAAGAACGCCAGCGAGGTCCTCTTCTCCGGGCAGGGGGCCCTTTCCCCCCTCGTGGGGGGCGCAGGCGCGTGGTCATTGTCCGCCCTCGCCCTGCTGATCGCCTTCAAGGGGGTGGCCTACGCGATCTCGCTCGGCAGCTTCAGGGGCGGCCCGACCTTCCCGGCGATGTTTCTCGGCACCGCCGCCGGGCTGATGGCCGCGCAGCTACCCGGTTTCGAGGTCGCGCCGGCGGTCGCCGTGGGGATCGGTGCGGCGATCGTGGCCGTCCTGAGGCTGCCGCTGACCGCCGTCGTCCTGGCGCTGCTCTTGACCTCGAAGGCCGGCCTGGCGACCGGCCCGCTGATCATCGTGGGCGTGGTCGTCGCCTATTTGACGACGCTGGCCGTGACCAGGGACGGAGAACCCACCGCAGCGGCCAAGGAGCCCAACGCAGCCGAGGCACCCAGCTAGCTGTCCTGCCCACGGAGGTTGTGAACGCGGCTGATCGGCGGCCGGTCACCGAGCGAGCTGTGGGGGCGTCGCCGGTTGTAGTAGCGAAGGAAGGATGCCAGGG
>JBOGZC010000030.1:0-38233 GCA_050697075.1 Solirubrobacterales bacterium
CGACAGCGGTTTGGAGAACGGCATCCCGTTCCAGCCCTCAACGATCCGGTCCGAGGAAGCGCCGATCCCGAGTGCGAACCGCCCGTCGCTGGCGTCGTCGAGCGCCGCCGCCTGCTGGGCGAGCAGCGCCGGGCCACGCGTGAAGACGCCGACGACGCCCGTGCCGAGGCGCACGCGCTCCGTCCAGGCCGCGGCGAGCGCAAGTGGCGTGAACCCATCGGGACCTTGGGTCTCTCCGCTCCAGAGGTCCGTGTATCCGGCCGCCTCCGCGCCTTGGACGAGGTCGGCGTGGTCGCGCAGCGGCAGGCTCGGAAGCGGCAGGGTCAGGCCCCAGCGTCGCATCCGCGCGACCCTATTTGAATCAGAACCGGAGGGGCTTGCGGTCGGTTAAGCTCGCCGCGATGGACTTCTCGCGCCTGGATCGCAACAGGGTGCTGCTCGGGGGGATCGGCTCGATCGTCCTGATCGTCAGCATTCTCTTCCTGCCCTGGTACTCGCTCAGCCACACTCCCACCAGGGCCGCGCAGAACGCCTGGATCTGCGGCTCGGGCGATTACAGCTGCACCGGCTTCGACACGTTTCCCATCCTGCGGTGGCTCCTGCTCGCCGGCGCCCTCGCCCCGCTGATCCTCGCCTGGATCATCGTCCGCGGGCACCGGCTCTCCTGGGCGCCAGGAGAGCTGACGATGATCGTCGGCTTCATCGCCATGGTCCTGATCGGCTACAACGGGCTGATCGACAAGCCCGGCAACGGCCCGCAGGAGATCGGGGTCAGTCTCGACTACGGCTATTGGCTGGCGCTGCTGGGCGCGATCGCGATCGCGGCCACCGGCTTTCTGCGCTCCCAGGTCGGCCAGAAGCGAGAGCGCAAGGCGCCGGGAACGGTCTGAGCGGGTAGAGGGTCCCCATGGACGGCCAGGCTCCGAGCGTCATCTCCCACGACGTGCGCGCCGGCACGAGGCCGGATCGAAACCTCGCGCTCGAGCTCGTCCGCGTGACCGAGGCCGCGGCGCTCGCGGCCGCGCGCTGGGTGGGCCGCGGCGAGAAGGAGGAGGCCGACCAAGCCGCGGTCGACGCGATGCGCCTGCTGCTGGACACGGTCCCGATGGACGGCATCGTCGTGATCGGCGAGGGCGAGAAGGACGAGGCCCCGATGCTCTACAACGGCGAGCGGATCGGCGACGGGAGCCCGCCGGAGGTCGATATCGCGGTCGACCCGCTGGAGGGCACGCGGCTGACCGCCCGCGGCATGCCCTCGGCCCTCGGGGTGATCGCACTGGCGGAGCGGGGAACGATGTTCGATCCCGGCCCGTGCGTCTACATGGAGAAGCTCGCCGGCGGGCCCGATATCGCCGATCTCCTGTCCCTGACCGAGCCGCTTCCCGAGGTGATCCGCAAGGTCGCCGAGCGCAAGGGAGTCGACCCCGGCGACATCACGGTGATCATGCTCGATCGCCCTCGGCACGAGGAGATGGTGGCCCGGATCCGCGATTGCGGCGCGAGGATCCGCTTCATCACCGATGGCGACGTGTCGGCCGCGCTCTTCGCCGTCTCCGAGGGGACGGGCGTCGACCTGCTCTGGGGGATCGGCGGCACGCCCGAGGGCGTCCTCTCGGCGGCGGCGATCAAGTGCCTGGGCGGCCAGATCCTCGGAAGGCTCTGGCCGCGCGACGAGGATGAGCGCCAGGCCGCGCTGGCGGCCGACTACGACCTCGACGAGGTGCTCGATGTGAGCCGGCTGGTGGCGGGCGACGATGTCTTCTTCGCCGCCACCGGCGTCACGGACGGGGACCTGCTGCAGGGCGTCCGCTACCTCGGCGACGGCCACGCGACGACCGAGTCACTGGTGATGCGGTCTCGCTCGGGGACGGTCCGCACGGTCCAGGCGCGCCACGACCGACTGAAGCTGCGCGAGGTGACCGGCGGGCGCTACGGATAGCGCCTTGCGCTTGGTCCCTCTCCGTGGGGCTCGGGCGGCTACTGGCTGGCCGGCAGCGCGAGGAAGCCCTTGTCCCGCAGCTCGTAGCGCAGGGCGTTGATCACCGCGCCGGCCATCATCGCCAGGCTGACCAGGTAGAACCAGACGAGGGCGATCAACACGAAGCCGATCGTCCCGCCAAGCTCGCCCACGCTCGAGACCTGGGCGAGGTAGAAGGGGTACACCGCATTGGCGATCGCCGTGGTCACCGTGACGAACAGCGCGCCGGGCCAGACGGCATGCCAGGGCACGTGTCCCTTCGGGACGAAGTAGTAGATGACGCAGAACAGCGCGAAGGTCGCCACCAGCGCCGCGATCAGCAGGAGCACGTTGGCGATCCCGTTGATGCGTGAGAGCCCGAACGGCAGGTCGCTGGCGCTCGAGACAAGGACGGCCTCGAGGGTCGGAATGACCACGCTGGCCGCAAGGAACAGGGTGACGACGAGCAGCATCACCAGCGCGAACCGCTTCTGCTCGAGCCAGCCGCGGCAGTCGACGTGGTAGATCCGGCAGAACGCGGTGTCCATCGCCCCCCAGAACGAGGTTCCGATCCACAGGGCGCCGATGGCGGCCGCGACCCCGATCGTGGTGGAGCTGTCGCGGATTCGATGCAGGACGTCGTCGAGCGTGTTGAGTTCCACCGCGGGGAAGAGGCGCTGAAGGTCGTTGAGGACGCTCGTCTCGACCTCCTGGCTCTGCAGGATGCGGCCGAAGATGAACAGGACCAGGAGGACGAACGGAAACAGCGCCAGCACCAGGTTGTAGGCGACCATGGCCGCCATCCCCGTGATGTTCTCCTCGTAGGCGCGGTGCCAAAACGCGCGGAGATAGCGGTGCGGACGCCGCGCTGACGCCTCCGAGCTGCGGAGCCCGAGCGTCGTCAACCCCGCTCCGGCTGGTGGAGCAGCGGCGTCACCGACGGTCCGCTGGCCCCCGCACCGCCTCGAGCGCGCGGCTCAGCAGCCGGACGCCAAGCGTCGCCGCCTCCGCCGCCACCGTGATCCCCGCCCAGGCGAGGTCCTCGACGCCGGGGCCGTCGCCGTGGGCCGTCTCCGGCTCTCGAGGCCCCCCGGCGCGGGCAGCGGGCCTGGGCGTAGGCCTGGGCTGGGCAGGGGAGGAGGAAGGCGAACTGTGTCCCGTCGTGTCCGGAGGACGGACGCCAGAGGACGCGGTTGCCGAATCCGGCGCTTCTGCGGTGCTCGGCGGAGTCGTCTCCCCTACCTGCCCAGGGGCGCGCCCGGACTCCTTCGCGGACGGAGCGGATCGCCCTTTCGCGCTCCCCTTGCCCCGCCGCGGGCTCCTCACGCCCGGCCGGGCGCTCGGCAGCTTCCCGAACACGCCGCTGTCCTGGGGCTCCGCCTCGGCTCGTTCCTCGTCGGACATCAGCAGTTCCTATTCCACCGGTTGGGGAGGATGCACTTCGCCGGCCCGGACCCGTAACTCTCGATTCCGGGCGGTGTTGTAGGAGCGGGATCCGGTCATCGGGCCGGCTCCATGATGGCCGGAATCCGCGGAATCCGTGGTTTTTCGCACCGAGATGGGCGGAAACCGCTTGACTTCAAAAAATATAGCGATTACCCTAGGAAGGGACGTTTGAGCGTCCTCGGGTTGGGAATGGATCGGATGGATCCCATTTGAGGACTGATGACCACGGACCGGCCTCGGGTCCGTTCTTTCCGCAATACCGGGCTTGCGGCCACGCCGTCGGGCGACGGATGTATGCGGGAGCCGGCTTGAGCGCCGGGTATAACCAGATAGAGCCGAAAAACCAGATAGCGCCGAAAACATCCCCGAAACCGTAAACCGAAGGAAGACGAGAACGAGCGAATGCTAGTCGCGGAGATTCAAGAGCTTGACGAGGTCAAGGGCCTCGTCGTCAAGGGACAGCAGGACGGGGTGATCTCGTACGGCGAGGTCGCCACCGCCGTCTCCGAGGTCGACCTGGACGAGTCCGACATCGAGGAGCTTTACGCCTACCTGGAGCGCCAGGGCGTGGAGCTCGTCGAGGACGTCGATCCGGCGCAGGCCGCGGCGGCTCAGGACGCGGAGCCCGACAAGCGGGGCAAGCGCCGCAAGGCGACCGCGCTCGACCTGAAGCCCGACATGACCACGGACTCCCTGCAGCTGTTCCTCAAGGACATCGGCAAGGTTCGCCTGCTCACCGCGCAGGAGGAGGTCGAGCTGGCGAAGCGCATCGAGCGCGGCGACCTCGACGCAAAGCAGAAGATGGTCGAGTCCAACCTGCGGCTGGTCGTCTCGATCGCCAAGAACTACCGCAACCAGGGGCTGCCCTTCCTCGACCTGATCCAGGAGGGGACCCTGGGCCTCGTCCGGGCGGCCGAGAAGTTCGACTATCGCAAGGGGTTCAAGTTCTCGACCTACGCGACCTGGTGGATTCGGCAGGCGATCGCGCGCGCTCTGGCCGACAAGGCGCGGACCATCCGGATCCCGGTGCATGTCGTCGAGAAGCTGAACAAGATCGGCCGCGCGGAGCGCAAGCTGGTCACGGAGCTCGGTCGCGAGCCGACGCCCGAGGAGATCGCGGAGGTGACCGGGATCGACCCGGAGGAGGTCGACCAGATCAAGCGCTCGGCACAGGCTCCGGTGTCGCTCGAGAAGCCCGTCGGCGACGAGGAGGAGTCGGAGTTCGGCCAGTTCATCGCCGACGAGAAGGCGGAGTCGCCATTCGAGCGCGCCGCCGACCTGCTCACCAAGGAGGCGCTGCGCGAGGCTCTGGAGAACCTCTCCTATCGCGAGCGCCGCGTGCTGGAGCTGCGCTACGGGCTGGGCGGCGAGCATCCCCGCACCCTCGACGAGGTGGGGAGGACGTTCAACGTCACCCGCGAGCGGATCCGCCAGATCGAGAATCAGTCGCTGAAGAAGCTCCAGAGTCTGGCCGAGGCGCAGAAGCTTCGAGAGGTGGCGTAGGGGTCGGTACCCGACCCAGCCGTTGCGAGGCTGGGTCGCCGGTCGCTCGTGTTGAGAGCACGCGAGCCTGCCCCCTTCACCGCTGAGGCTGACTCTCGCCGCTCAGGCAACGACTGGCAACGGCACTTATCAGACGAAGAACGACCAGAAACGGAGATCGAGATAACAACGGCAACCGCAACCAAGGCTCGCACGGCGCAATGGACCTGCACCCGATGCGAGATGACCAGCACGTGGACCAACGGCCTGGAGCGGGGGAACCTCCCCCCGAACTGGGTCCGCGAACCCGACGGCAGCCATTACTGCCTTTTCTGTCAGCGCGAGCGCGCCGTCGAGAAGGCGCTCGCCGACGCGGGCGAGGTCGGCATCGAGGGGCGCGCAAAGCTGCGCTCCGCCGCAGTCGTCGAGTTCGAGATCCTGCGTGACCCCGAACGGACCGAGGGGGAGATCGCCAGCGCAGCGAGCACCTCGGTTCTCGCGGTGCGCAACGCCCGCAAGCGGCTCGGGTCCCGCCGGAGCAACGGCTAGCAGCAGCAAGCCGGCCGCACAGCAGCTAGCCGCCGAGCCCCCTCAGGAGACGACGCCAGCACCATTTGGACCGGGGTCCATGCCCGTGGCCCGCTCGCGTGCGAGCCGGCGGTAAGGGTTCACGCTCTCGGCCACCCTGCCGATTACGGACCCGTGGCGTCCGTTTCCACATGGCTTTGTCCCACCGAGTTCGACCGCGCCCGCGTGCTCGACAACTCGACGCGCGTGCGCCGCGCCCGGATCGTCGGCGCGGCCGCGATCGGGGTGGCCCTGATCGCCCTGCTGCCCTGGTTCGGCGGCTGGATGCTGGTGCTGTTCGCGGCCTCCGCGGTCAATCTCCTCACGCTCGACCGCCGGATGGCGCGCTCCGATCACCCGGAGCTCGTGGTCGCCTTCAGTCTGCTGTTCACGGAGATCCTGCTCGGCGGGGGTGTGGCCCTCTCCGGCGCCGGCCAGAGCCCGGCCCTGCCCTGGATGGCGGTCCCGGTTGGGCTGGCGGCAGCACGCTTTCGGCGCCGGGTGATGGTTTCCGGGGCCGCGATCGGCCTCGCCCTGATGGCGCTCGCCACCGTCGCGGTCGACCCCGGCAGCGCCTCGCCACCGACCTACCTGATCGCGGCGGTGGCCTTGATGGTGAGCGTGGTCGGGATCGCCGACGCGCTTCAGTCGGCGGAGCTCAACTACCGCACGGAGTCAGTGCTCGACCCCCTTACCGGGGTCCTGAACCGCAAGTCGCTGGGGCTGCGCTTCGCGGAGCTCCACGAGCAGGCCCGTCTCACCGACGGCTCGATCTGCCTGGTCGCCGCGGACCTGGACGGCTTCAAGCAGATCAACGACGAACACGGGCACGCTCGCGGGGACGCGGCCCTGCGCGACGCGGCGTATGAGATGCGGAAGGCGCTCCGCAACTTCGAGCTCTTCTACCGCCTCGGGGGGGAGGAGTTCCTGGTCATCCTCCCAGGGGTCCACCTGTCAGCGGGGGCTCGGGCGGCGGAGCGCTTGCGCCAAGCGGTCGAGAACAGCAGTCCCGCCGGCTTGGATCTGACGGTGTCCCTTGGGGTGGCGGCCGCCTCGGGCAACGCGGCCGAGTACGAAGCGCTCTTTCAGGCGGCGGACACGGCGCTCTACCGGGCCAAGGAGCTGGGCAAGAACCGGGTGGTCGCCATCGGCGCCGCCGACGTTGGTCACGAGCTCGGGTCGAAGCCCGTCGTCCAGCCGCCTAAAGAGGCGGTCGCGTCGGCCCGATAAGGCTCTCGATGGCATTCGATATCGATGCAGCGCTGCGATACGTGTTTGAGCGCGATGGTTCCGACCTGCACGTCAAGGTCGATTCTCCGCCGATGGCGCGGATCCACGGCGCGCTTCAGCCCATCGACGGGTCCGAGCCGCTGACCGAGCAGGAGGCCGAGGCGGCGCTCGAGCACATCCTCACGGACCAGGGGCTGCTCCAGGAATTCGCGACCGAGGGCGAGGCGGACTTCTCCTACGAGATCTCCGGAGTCTCGCGATTCCGCGTCAACGCATTTCGCCAGCGCGGGTATGTCTCGATCGCGTGTCGCGCGATCCCGTTCCAGGTGCGGACGATCGACGACCTGGGCCTGCCTGAGGTCATCCGCACGCTCGCCGAGCAGCCTCGCGGGATCGTCCTGCTCACCGGGACGACCGGCTCCGGCAAGTCAACGACGCTGGCCGCGATGATCGACCACATCAACTCGAGCCGCTCGCGCCACGTGGTCACCCTCGAGGACCCGATCGAGTACCTGCACCGCGACAAGCTCTCGATCATCAACCAGCGCGAGGTCGGCCAGGACACGGAGAGCTTCGCCAGGGCCATGCGCAGGATCCTGCGACAGGACCCGGACGTGATCCTGATCGGGGAGATGCGAGACGAGGAGACCGTTCGCACCGCGCTGGCGGCTGCCGAGACGGGGCACCTCGTGCTCTCCACCCTGCACACCCTGGACGCCTCGGAGACGATCAACCGGATCGTCGACTTCTTCCCGCCGCACCTCCAGCAGCAGGCGAGGGTGATGCTCGCCGCGACCCTTCGCGGGGTGGTCTCGCAGCGGCTGGTGCCGCGCCTCGGCAGAGAGGGGCGCGTGGCTGTCTCGGAGGTGATGGTGGTGACTGGCCGGGTCCAGGACCTCATCCTCAACCCGCAGGAGACGGGTCGGATCACCGAGGTGATCGCCGAGGGCGAGTACTACGGCATGCAGACCTTCGACCAGGCGCTCTTGAAGCACGTGGCCGAGGGGAACATCGCCGAAGAGACGGCCTTCGAGGTCGCCTCGAGCGCCCACGACTTCAAGCTCATGCTGGCCGCACATGGCCAGCGCGCCAGCGGAATCGAGCAGGTGATCCGCGACGGCGACGACCCCGAAGAGTCACTTCAGTTCGTAAAGCATTGAGCTATACTCGGCTCTGGCGGTTGGGGAGCCAGTCTTCGTTTTCTCCCTCCCTCCGACCCGATGCCTGAAGATCCGTGTCCAGTCGGCTGTTGTGCGGAGATCATCTCCGGCAAATGGACGCTCCTCGTAATCCGTGACCTGGCGGACGGAAGCCAGCGCTTCTGCGAGTTGGAGCGATCGCTGGACGGGATCAGCCCGCGGACTCTCTCGCTGCGCCTTCGTGCGCTCGAGGACGAGGGGATCGTCGAGCGGCGCACCTACCCCGAGGTTCCGCCTCGGGTGCAATACGCGCTGACCGAGAAGGGACGTGCCCTGGTCCCGCTGATCGAGGACATGAGGGTCTACGGCCGCCGCTGGTTGCTGAACGGCGGGCGCCGGCACGAGACCGCGGTCGCTGCCTAGCGCGCCGGTCCCTGACCCTGGTCCGCGGCCAGCCCGGCAGCTTCGAGGGCGTCCCGCTCCTCGTAGAACTCCTCGTAGCGGGCGACCTTGCCGTCGCGGAAGGTGTAGACGGTGTAGTTCCGCTGGCTGATGGTCGCGCCGCTGAGGCTTCCGCGTCCCTCCTCGCGGGCGTAGACGAGGACCTTGTCCCCGCAGTCGACCATCCGCTCGACCTCGACCCCGTACTCGTCGAAGTTCTCGAGCCAGCGCTCAAACGACTCGCGCACCCCCTCGTGGCCGCGGTAGGTACGCCTGTCGGCTCGCCGGGGATCCTCCGCCCACTCGATGTCGGGATCGCAGGCTTGGGCGATCAACTCGGGCAAGGCGCCGAGCAGCGCCTCCTTGTCCATCTCGTTGGCACCGGCGAAGAGGCCCTCCAGGAACTCCACGTTCTCCTGTGACATCAGCACTCAGTATCTCGCGACGGGATTGAGCGCGGTTTATCGGGTGGGGAACCGCGTCCCCGCGGGGGACGGACAACGAGGGGAGCCGGCTGGCCGCTCTGCAACCTCGTTTGCAGGGCAGGAGCGAAGCGCGCCGGCGCGAAGCGTGCCGGCATGCGTGACCTGGTGGTTCGAGAGGCCCTGAAGACGATGGCCAGCGACGCGGCCAAGCGCTTCCGCGAGCTGGTGGCGGCGGGCGAGCAGATTCCGTACGACGTCGAGGAGTCCGGGAGCGGCTCGGCGTTGCCCCAATACATCCCGCTGACGGAGCGCTTCATCGGCGACCACGCTCCGGCGCTCCTCGAGATCGACTCGTTCGGCTCGGGCTGCGCCGCGATCGAGTCCGCCGGCCTGGCCGGCCCGTACCTGGAGGAGCTTGCGTTCGCCGTCCCCTCCGAACCCCGCAAGCGCGGCGAGCTCGCCGGTGTGGCGTTCCTGTGCCGGCTGTGGCAGGGATCGACGGACTTCTCGCTGGACGCCGAGCGCCTGACGAACACGATCGTGGAGCTCGAGGCTGGTGGTGAGGCATCGGAGGACGAGATCGACGTCGTCGTCCCGGTGCGCGGGCTGCAGCTGCCAACAACCAGGTTGGAGCTCGCAACCGCGACGATCGTCAGGGCGGACACCGTCGAGGTCCCCGCCGAGGCGCAGTCCACCGACGGCGCCGGCGTCGCGGGATGGGAACCCGTCTTTCTCGCGGCGACGCGAGTCGGCGCACAGCGGGGCGAGGGCGAGGGGGACGCGCAGCCGGACGTCGGCGCGCGCGCGGTCAGCGCGTTCCGGCAGCTGATTACGACGCTCCGCCTGTTCAAGGCCGGCAGCGTCAGCCTCGGGCCCTACGCGTGGACCCGCGCCGGCACGAACCGTTGGCGGCGGATCGCCACGAGCGCCGGCCGGTCCAGGCCGGGCGGCTACCGCCTCGCCGAGCAGGAGCTGGGCGACCTTGCCGCGCTCTCACGAACCCTCGCCTATCGCTCCTCGCCGTTCGCACGCTCGGCCGCCGACGGCCCCGGCACGTATCGCGTGCTCGGGAGGGCGATCTCACGCTTCGAGGCGGGCCTGGAGCGCAGCGTCGTCCTGGAAGCGCTCAACGATTACCTCCTCGCGCTTCGTTTCCTGCTCGAGGGAGGCGGGCCCGCCGAGCTCAGCCTCTCCATGCGGGTCTCGGCGCTGTGCGCCGAGCCAGAGCATCGCGACGAGATCAAGGGGATCGTCGAGCGGGGCCTCGCGCTCGAGCGCGAACTGTGGGGCGGCGGCATCGCGGTGGCGCGGGATGACGGCCCCGCGCCCGCCGAGGTCACGGCTGCGATCGAGGACTTGATTCGCGCGATCCTCAGGGATGCCGCCTGCGGCCATCTGGGCTCCGATCTGCGGTCGACCGCCGATGAGATCCTGCTCGCCGACGGGCTGGCCGTCGGAGAGGGCGGGGCGGAGCAGCGGGGTGGCGAGGAGGAATGGGACGGCTCCACCGAGCCCGAGCCCTATCAGGAGGAGCTGGAGGGCGAGGTGCCTGAGGAGCCCTTCGAGGAGGCCTACGAGGAGCCGGCAGCGGAAGCCGAGCCCGGCTCCGAGGAGTGGATCGATGCCCCGACCGAATGGGAGGAGCCGCGTCGGGTAAGCCAGCCGACGTTCGTAAGGCAGGTTCCGGAGCCCGGGGGGCGAATCAGGATGGAGCCAGACCCCCATCCGGAGGAGCAGACCGTGTTCAACCCCCAAGCCGGGCCGGAGCCGCCCACGACCACCCTGGAGCCGCTGCCGCCACGGCAGGAGCGCCTCGCGGAGCTGCTCGAGGATCCCCCCCGCGGGAACCGGCAGACCGCCGACCGGGTCGCCTATCTCTTCCCCCGCCCGGAGACCACCGAGTGGGACGTGCGCGAGATCAGCTACGACCGGCGCCGTCGCGCGCGGGTCCGAGCTTCCTGAGACTTCCTCCTCCGATCACCCAAAGCAGACCGATCGCGGGCGTTCGCCCGCGATCGGTCGTTGCGGGCGGCTATGACGCCGCGGCGATCGCCGTGCGCTCCTTCGCGCCGGCGGCGAACAGGTACTCGTTGATCCGCAGCAGCCCGCCAAGGTCGTGGACGTCCTCGTCCAGATAGGGGACCTGGATCACGGATCGCGCGCGCATCTCGGCGGTGAGCCGATCGATGTTGCGCTGGTCGCGCACAGCGAGGCCCCGATAGTCGTCGAGGTTTCGCATGACTCGCTCCGCGAGGTCCCGGCTGCCGAGCGAACTGGTCAGCCGCTCGGCGAGCGCGTCGTCGGGGTCGGGGAGCTCGCTCGCGTAGTGGACCTTGTTGACGATCACGCCGCCGAAGGGCAGCTGCGCCTCGACCAGCTTGCGGTGGAAGTACACGGCCTCCGTGATCGGCTCGCCCTGGGGGCCGCAGACGACCAGGAAGCAGGTCTCCGGGTGGGCCAGCAGCTCGCTGACGCGTTTGGCCCGTTCGCGAAACCCGCCCACCATCCCGCTGAAGGCCTGGAAGAACTCCGACAGGTCCTCCAGCACCTCGACGCCCGTGACCCTGCGCAGGATCGAGAACATCACCGAGGTGCCCCGGCCGAAGACCCTCATCCCGAGCCCGGTGGGGCGCATGAAGACCTGAAGCGCGCGTCCTTCGATGAACTGCATCAGGCGCTTCGGGGCCTCGAGGAACTCGAGCGCGCTGCGCGTCGGCGGGGTGTCGAGGACGAGGAGGTCGTAGCGGTTCTCGGCGTACAGCTCGAACAGCTTCTCCATCGCCATGTACTCCTGGGATCCGGCCAGCGCCGCCGACAGTTGCTGGTAGATGCGGTTGGAGAGGATTCGGTCCCTGGTCTCCTCGTCCGGAGCATGGCGGCGAACGAGCTCGTCGAAGGTCGCCTTGGCGTCCAGCATCATGGCCCACAGCTCACCGCCGTTTGTGTCCACGCCCGCCGCCTCGAAGAGCGCCGGGTCCACGCGCCGCTCCTCGTTCCCGAGCTCGGGGAGGCCGAGTGAGTCCGCGAGCCGCTTGGCCGGGTCGATCGTCAGGACCGCGACCTTCTTACCCCGGGCTGCCATCCCGACGGCGATCGCCGCCGAGCTGGTCGTCTTGCCGACCCCGCCCGAGCCGGCGCAGATGCACACCCGCTTGCCCTGGAGGAGCTCCGCGATCCCCGCCATTCAGCTGATCTCCCCTGAGAGCTCGCCGGCGAGCTCGCGAATCTCCTCGACGCCGACCTCGGGCTCGAAGATGAACGGCAGGGTGCGAAGCGGCGCACGGACAAGCTCGGCTAGCCGGGCGAGCTGCTCGTGCTGGGCGCTGGCGCGGCGGCTCTCGCTCAGCGCCGCTCGGTAGGCCCCGCGGATCCCGCCGTTGGCCTGCACGCAGACCGCCTCGAGCCGTTCGAGCTCCGGCCCGCTGAATCGCTCCGGGTAGAGCCCGTTCATGTAGACGCGGTCGACGGAGACGCCCACGTCCTCGACCAGCGTCCGCTCCAACGCGGCGGTCTCGTTGACGGGCATCTCCTCGGGCAGGGCGACGATCGCCACCCCCGTCTTGCGGTGGTTGACGATGAACGTCTCGAGGGCCTCCGCCTGGGCCTTGATCGGGCCCACGCGGGCGATGTTGGCGAACGTCCGCGGCGTCTGCAGGAAGGCGATGCCGTGCCCGGTTGCGGGCGCGTCGACGATCACCAGGTCGTACTTGCGGCCCTTCCTGACCTTGCGATCCGGTTGGGAGACCTCCCAGATCTTCCCGATCGTCACCAGCTCGCGCAGACCGGGCGTCGCCGCCGTGAGGTAGGTGAAGATCCGCGAGCGAAACAGCATGTCCCGCATCGCCCGGACGCGCAGCTGGAGCAGGACGTACTCGCGCATCGCCTCGTCGGGGTCGATGGAGATCGCCCAGAGGTTCTCCGCCATCTCGACCTCGTGGAATCCGACCTCGGCGCGATGAAAGACGCGTGAGGTGTGCTCGGCGGCCGAGACCTCGCAGACGATCGTCCGGCGCCCGGTAGCGGCGGCCGTCATCCCCATGGCGAGCGCGACGGTGGACTTGCCCACCCCGCCCTTGCCGGTGACGATCACCAGGCGTTTGTCCAGCAGCTCCGGCACCGCTGGAACTTAACCAGGTGCCCGGAAAGCCCGGATCAAGCCGCGCATGGCCGATTCCGCCCGATTGATGGCTCCCAGGAGGAGGAAACGCACGAATGCGTGCGAATAAGCGCGATCAATGGGTCTCTTCAACCGCGGTTCCAAGCCGGATAGCTCCACCAACGGTCACCAGCCGTCCACCAACGGCTACTCACTCGACCCCGAGCCGCCGCCCGCGTCGCGGCCGCCGGACGTCGAGCCCCCCTCTGTCGAGCCTGTCGGGCCGCCCTCTGCGGTGACCGATCCCGCGCCGACGGCGGCCGATCCCGCGCCGACGGCGGCCGAACCCGCCCCGCAGGAGCAGCCGTCCTCACCGGAGCCGGAGGCGCGTCCCCCGTCGCCATCGTCCGACTCGGCGCAGCCCGAGCCCGACGACGAGGGGCGGATCAGCGCCGAGGCAGCGCTCGCCCCCTCCCGCCAGCCTGGCAGCGGCAAGCTGCCGGGCGCCCACATCGGGGACGTGTCAGGGCGCCGGGCCCAGATCATCTCCTTCGCCAACCAGAAGGGGGGTGTCGCCAAGACCACGACGACCCTCAACCTGGCCGTCGCCTTCGCCGAGTCAGGCCATCGCGTGCTCGCCATCGACCTCGACCCGCAGGGGAATCTGACCATGAGCCAGGGCATCGACCCGGACAAGGTCGAGTCGAGCATGTACGACGTGCTGGTCGATCACATCCCGATCCGGGAGGTGATTGCCGAGCGCGAGATCGACATCGCCGTGGCCTCCATCGACCTGGCCGGGGCGGAGATCGCGATGAGCATGCAGATCGGGCGCGAGCGGTCGCTCGAGAAGGCCTTGTCGGCGGTCATCGACGATTACGACTTCGTCTGCATCGACACGCCCCCAAGCCTCGGACTGCTGACGGTGAACGCGCTGACCGCCTCCGACAAGGTGATCGTCCCCGTCCAGTGCGAATATCTCTCCATGCGGGGCCTCGTCCAGCTCCAGAACACGCTTCAGATGATCCGTGAGAACCTGAATCCCCGGGTCCAGATCGAGGGCATCCTGCCGACGATGCTGGACTCCCGGACCGTTCACGCCAAGGAGGCGGTCGAGATCCTCGAGGAGAACTTCGGCGAGTTGGTCTTCAAATCCCGGATTCGCAAGGCGATCAAGTTCGCGGAGGCACCGGTTCGGGGCGCGAGCGTGCTCAAGTACGATCCAAAGGGGAACGCTGCCAACTACTACCGGGAGCTTGCCAAGGAGGTCCTGACGAATGGCGCGGCGTAAGCGGGCCAGCATGCGCGAAGGCCCGCTGGCGGATCTCTTCCGCTCGACGGTCCGGGAGGACAGGGAGCAGTCGAAGGATCAGCCAACCGAGCAGCACGAGCCGGCCAACGCCCCCGCCGAGGACGCGACCCGCGAGCTCGGGGGGGAAGAGACCGCCAGCCGGGACACGTCCTCGCACGAGCCCGCGGAGGAGCCGGAGCCAACCCCGCCGGACCCCGAGCGCGTACGCGCCTATCGAGTCGAGGAGACGGCCCCCTCGATCCCTCAGCCGAAGGAGCGACTCAGCCGGATCTTCGCCGATGAGGCCCACGACGTGGAGGGCCCAACGTACGGCCGCGACGAGCCGGGGGTGGGCGACTACCAGGGCCCGCCGCGCCCGCACCTCCCGGTGATCCGGGTAGTTGGGGTTGGCGGCGCGGGCGTCAACGCGATCAACCGCATGATCGAGGCCCAGATCCCGGGCGTCGAGTTCATGGCGATCAACACCGACCTTCAGTCCCTGCAGCAGTCGACCGCCGACGTAACGGTTCACCTCGGCAGTGGCGTTGCGCGGGGGCTCGGCACGGGATCGAATCCCGAGCTCGGCTACCGGGCGGCGTTCGAGGAGCAGGACAAGATCAAGCGCCTCTTGAAGGGCTCGGACATGGTCTTCGTCACGGCCGGAGTGGGCGGCGGCACCGGCACCGGAGCCGGGCCCGTTCTCGCCCGCCTGGCCCGGGACGTTGGCGCCCTGACTGTGGGCATCGTGACCAAGCCGTTCAGCTTCGAGGGCACGCGGCGCGCGAAGCAGGCGGACGATGGAATCGAAGCGCTCAGCGCGGAGGTCGACACGCTGATCGTGGTCCCCAACGAGAAGCTGCTCTCCGTGCTGGCTCGCGAGACGACGATGATCGAGGCCTTCCAGGTCGCCGACGATGTGCTGCGCCAGGGCGTCCAGGGCATCTCCGAGCTGATCACGCTGCCCGGGCTGATCAATCTCGACTTCGCCGACGTGCGCACGACCATGCGGGACGCCGGTCAGGCCCTGCTCGGGATCGGCATGGGCACCGGCGAGACCCGTGCCGTCGCGGCGGCGGAGCGGGCCGTATCCTCGCCGCTGCTGGAGACCTCCGTCGACGGAGCACGGTCCATCCTGCTCTCGATCACCGGCGGCCCCGACATGAGCCTGCTCGAGGTCTCGGAGGCCGCCAAGGTTGTGCAGGAGGCCGCGCACCCCGACGCCAACATCATCTTCGGGGCCAACGTCGACGACACCCTGTCCGATCAGGTCTGGGTGACCGTTATCGCAACCCGCTTCGACGGCCGCGGCCGGAGGGCCGACGGCAGCGCCCAGGGTGAGCTGCGAGCCGCGGGAACGACGACGGCCGCGGTCCGTCGCCCTCCGGAGCGCCGGGCGGGAACCGCCCCGAACTTCGAGTCCCGGCCGCGGGATCTCTCGATCGACGTCCCAGAGTTCGTCCCGGGCCGCTGACGCTCAAGCGGCCGTAGGCTGCCGCCATGAGCAAGCGAGGTGCCGTCGCCGCGGGCCATCCGCTGACCGCAGAGGCGGGCGCCGCCGTGCTGCGCGAGGGCGGAAACGCCGTCGATGCCGCCGTCGCCGCCGTCCTGACCTCGTTCGTCGCCGAGAGCCCGCTGACCGGGTTCGGGGCTGGCGGGTTCATGCTGATCCACGCGCCGCCGCAGGACGCACTGCTCGATTTCTTCGTCGAGGTTCCAGGCCGGACAAGAGGCGAGCGGCGCTCCGAGCTGATCCCGATCCCGGTGTACTTCAGTCCCGAGTCGCCGCAGGTGTTCAACGTCGGCGCGGCGTCGTGCGGCGTTCCCGGCACTGCCGCGGGACTCGCCGAGGCCCTGGGTCGCTATGGCTCGTTTCCGCTCGCCGAGCTGGCCCGCGAGCCCGCCCGGCTCGCACGTGACGGAGTCCGGGTGAACGCGGAGCAGGCGTTCATCCTCCGGATCCTCGAGCCGATCCTCAGCCACGAGCCCGAGTCTCAGGCGGTCTACGCGCCCGACGGCCGGATCCTCGCGGAAGGCGACACCTTCAGATTCGAGGAGCTCGGCAGCGCCCTGGAGCGCTACGGGACCGAGGGTCCTGCGCCGTTCTACGAGGGTGAGATCGCCGAGCGGGTTTCGGGATGGGTCCTGGAGCGGGGGGGCACCCTCGGTCGGGACGACCTGGCCGCGTATCGGCCCGAGCTCCGTGAGCCCGTGCGGGGTCGCTACCGGGGGCGGGACGTCCTCACAAACCCGCCTCCGTCCTCGGGCGGGCTGTTGATCGCCTTCGCGCTCTCGCTGCTGGACCGCGCGGAGACGGCCGGCGTGGCCGCCGTCGTTGCGGCCATGGAGGAGGCTCAAGTGGCCCGAACCGAGGCGTTCTTCCACGGGCTGTATGAGGAGGGGTACGCGCGCCGGTTCCTCTCGGAGTCTCGGATCGACGCGGCCGCCGAGCGAGTTCGCGCCGGCCAACGGCCCCCAGATCCGCCGGCGGAGCCCCCGGACGACCTGCTCGGCTCGACCACCCACATCACCGCAGTCGACGCCGAGGGGCGTTGCGCCGCGGTCACCTGCTCAAACGGGACAGGATCGGGCGTGATCGTTCCCGGGACGGGGATCCACGTCAACAACATGCTCGGGGAGGAGGACCTGAACCCACTGGGCTTCCACGTGAATCCGCCCGGGCGCCGGGTCCCGTCGATGATGTCCCCGACCGTGGTTCTGCGAGACGGCGAGCTCGAGGCGGGGCTCGGCAGCGGGGGATCGAATCGGATCAGGTCGGCCGTCCTTCAGACGATCATCCGGCTGATCGACGACCGCATGCAGGCGCAGGCGGCCGTGGGCGCGCCGCGCGTGCACTTCGAGGCGGGCGCCATCCAGGCCGAGCCCGGAATCGACGAGCAGGGCCTCGACCGGCTCGCCGCGATCGGCTACCGGATCGTCCACTGGGAGGACCGCAACCTGTTCTTCGGGGGCGTCCACGCCGTGGCTCGCGACCCCGCCACGGGCGAGCTCGAGGGGGGCGGGGATCCCCGACGAGGCGGAGCGGTGGCCTATGCGTAGATGCGCTCCGGACGCCGTTCGACTCGCAAGTCTCGGTATGCGAGACAAACGCGTCGATCTTGACCGGGAGTAGCATCGTTCCGAGACGAACCTGGGAGGCCGGCATCAGCAAGGCGCTTTTGATCATCGACTTCCAGAAGGACTTCACCTCGGGTGGGGCGCTCGAGGTTCCCCACGGTGACGAGATCGCCGAGCCCGTGAGGAGGCTGGCGGACAGCTTCGACCTGGTGTTCGCCACCCGGGATTGGCACCCGCCCGATCATGCGTCGTTCGAGTCCCAGGGTGGCCCATGGCCGATCCATTGCGTGCAGGGCACCCGGGGCGCGGAGTTCCACCCGACGATGCAGCATGTTCACGTCGATGCCGTCGTCGACGTCGGTCGTGGCCAGGAGGACGAGGGCTATTCCGGGTTCGAGAAGTCCGATTTGGCGTGGATCCTCAGGGACCACGACGTCGACGAGGTGTACGTGTGCGGTCTGGCGACCGACTACTGCGTGCGCGCCTCGGCGATCGACGCCTGCGCGGAGGGCTTCGCGGTGACGGTGGTCGAGGACGCGATTCGCGGCGTGGAGGTCAACCAGGGCGACTCGGAGCGAGCGCTGCGCGACATGCGGGAGGCGGGAGCCGGGGTCGCGAGCTCCGACGAGGTGGTGGCCGGGACCGGCGCGAGCCAGTCGACCTGACTTATCCGACGATCACCTTCCCGTTCATCTTGGCGCGCTCGGCGATCTCCCGCGACCCGGCGACCGCAGCGATCAGGGCGCGCAGCGCCTCGCCCAGCATCCGCAGGCGCTCCGGCTCCGAGCGAAGCTCCAGCAGTGCCTGCTTCGTCTCGGGCGGCAACTCCACCCGCGCCGCGATTCCGAACGAGTCCTCCGCCTCGAGCTCGCCGGCGTCGGGCTCCTCGCCCGAGACCCGTTCGACCAGCTCGGCGAATGCCTCGCGCGTGTCGGTGGCCGCCGCCTCGTCGTCGCTCGACTCGATCCCCGAGTCGATGGGCTCGATCTCACCGGCGGGGAAGTCCGTCCTCTCGAAGCGCTCCAGGACCTTGAACGGCTGCTCTCCGGCGACGACGATGTTCATTCGCCCGTCGCCGAAGCGCTCCAGCACCTCGGTGACGCGTGCCGTGCACCCGATCCGGTGGGCGGTGCCATCGTCGTCGCGAAACACGATCCCGAACGGCTCCGCCGTCTCGAGGCAGTGGCCGATCATGCGCTTGTAGCGCTCCTCGAAGATGTGGAGCGGCAGAAGCTCGCCCGGCAGGATGACGACGGGGAGCTCGAAGATCGGCAGCTCGACACCTTCACCCGCCATGATCCAATTCTAGGCGGGCGACCGCCCTCAGTGCTGGAAGAATCGCCCCCATGGCGATCGACTTCGAAGCCGAGGGCCTGCTGAAGGGAACCCGGGGAAGGAACCGCCAGGCCCGGCTCGAGCTGCTCACGGAGCTGGCCGCCGACGGCGTCGCGTTGGAGGAGCTTCGCCGGGCGGTCGCCGAGGATCGGCTGGCGCTGCTCCCCGTCGAGAGGCTGCTCGAGGGTGGAGGGCATCGTTACACCGGAAGGGAGATCTCGGAGATCGCCGGGGTCGACCTGGAGGTGCTGCGGCGCCAGCGCCAGGCCCTGGGCCTGTCCGGGACCGATCCGGACGAGCCGGCATACACCGAGGATGACCTCAACGCCGCCCGTCGGCTGCGAAGCGTCCTCGACGCAGGGCTCACCCCGGATCAGGTTTACGACACGGCGCGTGTCATGGGCCTCGCGGCCTCGCAGCTCGCCGCGGCGAATCGGGCCGTGGTCGGGGAGGCAATGCTGCGAAAGGGGGACACCGAGCTCGAGGCGGCAAGGCGCTACTCGGAGGCGGCAACCGCGCTGCTGCCCCTCCTGGTGAGCTCGCTCGAGCACCTGCTGAAGCTCCACATCCGCGAGCAGCTTCGCCACGACGCGATTGGCAGGGCGGAGCTCGAGAGCGGCAGGCTGTCCGGGTCTCAGGAGGTCTCGGTTTGCTTCGCGGATCTGGTCGGGTTCACGAAGTTGGGCGAGCGGCTTCCGGCCGACGAGCTGGCGGCTTTGACCGGCCGGCTCGACGAGCTCGCCCGCGAGTTCGCCGATCCGCCCGTGCGCCTTGTGAAGATGCTGGGCGACGCGGCGATGCTGGTCTCCCCCGACAACGACGCGCTGCTCGACGCGACCATCGCGCTTACCGAGGCGGCCGAGCTCGAGGGGCAGGGCTTTCCCAGCCTCCGCGCGGGCGTTGCGCGAGGCGCCGCCCTCTCCCGGGCGGGGGACTGGTACGGGCGGCCGGTGAACCTCGCCAGCAGGATCACCGACATCGCCTACCCGGGGAGCGTCCTCTGCTCCGCGGAAGTCCGGGAGGCGGCCGCCAACGGACACCGGTGGTCGTACGCGGGCAACCGACGGCTGAAGGGGATCAGCGGAGTGGAGGGCCTGTTTCGCGTTCGTCGCGAGCCCGAGGAGGGGAGCGGGGGCTAGACCCGGCCGGCGGCCTCCAGCGCGCGTGCAGGCTTACACGAGCTTCGTGGTCGTCGCAGTGATCGCGTTCCTCGCGCCCCTGATCCGCGCGATGTGGCCCGCGATCCTCGTTCCGGCGATCGTGCTCGAGCTGGTGGGCGGGATCATCGTCGGCCCGCACGGGATCGGCATCGCGTCCTCGACCGACCCCGTCGAGGTGTTCTCGACGGTCGGGCTCGCCTGCCTGCTGTTCCTCGCCGGCCGCGAGATCCAGGTCGACCGGCTGCGCGGACCGCTCCTCACCACCTCGATCGCGGGGTTCGCGATCTCGTTCGCGCTCGCCTTCGCGGCCGCGCTGGCGCTTCACGCCGTCGGCCTGATCAAGACCCCGCTCCTGGTCGCGATCGTCTTCGTGGCCACCTCGCTCAGCATCATCATCGTGCCGCTCAAGGACGCCCACGAGACCGACACGGACTGGGGACAGCAGGTGATCGCGGCGGCGGCGGTGGCGGAGTTCGGGGCGGTGATCCTGCTCTCGTTCTTCTACTCCGGTGAGCGAAGCGGACCCGGCACCGAGATCTTCCACCTGGCCCTGTTCTTGGTGCTGGCGGCCCTGGTGCTGGTCTCGCTCACGCACGGACCCCAGTTCAAGCGGGTCACCGATGCGATCAAACGCCTGGAGGGGTCCAGCGCCCAGATCGGCGTCAGGGGGGACTTCGCGCTGATCGCGGTCGTGGCCGGGGTCGCCAGCCAGCTCGGGCTGGAGACGATCCTCGCCGCCTTCACGGTCGGCGTGATCCGGGGCATGACCTCGGGCAGAGGCGAGCTTCAGGAGGAGCGGCTCGATGCGGTCACCCTCGGGATCTTCATCCCGTTCTTCTTCGTGGGCAGCGGGCTGGACTTCGACCTCGGGGCCCTGTTCTCGAGCGTCTCCTCGTTCATCCGCCTGCCCCTGTTCCTGCTTGCGATCCTGCTCGTAAGGGCCCTGCCGGCGCTCATCTACAGAGCCCGTTTCGCCACGCGCCGCACGGCCGCCGCCGGACTGCTTCAGGCCACCTCGCTGTCGTTCATCGTCGTCGCGACGCAGATCGGGTTGATGCTCCACATCATGTATCCGGCCACGGCGACCGCGCTCGTCGGCGCCGGCCTGATCACGGTGATGGTCTTCCCGGCGGTCGCCTTCGCGATGATCGGAGAGCCGGAGGTCGAGGCGGCCGGTGAAACGCCAGAGCTCGAGATCTGACTCACAGTCGATCGACGAACTCCGCCGTGGGAACTTAATCGAATGCTAAGCCCGATGCGGGAGGCTTGAGGAAGTGGTCCTCTTGGTGCTGTTCGCGCTGCTTGCCGGCGCCGGCACGGCGCTCTCGCCGTGCGTGCTGCCGGTGCTTCCGGTGGTGCTCTCGGCGGGCGTCACCGGGGGTCGGCGTCGCCCGCTCGGCGTGGTCTGCGGTCTTGCCGCCTCGTTCACGTTCGCCACCGTGGCGCTCGTCTACGTGATCGCGGCGCTTGGGCTCCCCAACGACCTGCTGCGCACCCTGGCCATCTTCACGCTCCTCGTCTTCGGCCTGCTGCTGCTGGCCCCCCCGCTGGCGGATCGCGTCGAGGCCTGGATCTCCAGGGTCGTGCCTGGGCCGGCTCGGCCAGGCGGGGACGGGTTCGGCTCGGGCCTTCTCGTGGGAGCGAGCCTCGGCTTCGTCTACGCGCCGTGCGCTGGCCCGATCCTGGCCGGTGTGATCACCGTGTCGGCGGCCCAGGACTTCACGGTCGGGCGGCTGGCGGTCGCGCTGGCCTACTCGCTGGGCTCGGCGGCGGTCCTCTACGTCCTCATGCTCGGCGGTCGCCGGGTCACCGACCGGCTGGGCGCCTACCGGGCCCGAATCCAGATCGCGATGGGCGCGGTGATGGTGGCGGTGGCGGCGCTGATGATCGCCAACCTCGACGTCAGGTTCGAGAACACCGTCGCCCGCCAGCTTCCCTCGGCGCTCGTCGACCCGACAAGCCGGATCGAGCAGAGCTCCGACGTGGCGAGCGGGCTTGCCGACCTGCGGGGCGGAGGCCCCGTATCGCACCAGGGGGGCACCGCGCAGGCCGTCGTCGGGAAGAGGCTCCCGGTCTACTTTCGAGCCCCCGACTTCACCGGGACCCAGCAGTGGTTCAACACGCCTGACGGCCGGCCGCTGAGCCTGTCGGACCTGCGGGGCCAGGTGGTGCTGGTCGACTTCTGGACCTACACGTGCATCAACTGCATCCGCACGCTGCCGTACATCGAGGCCTGGTATCGCAAGTACCACCGCGACGGGTTCACGGTGGTGGGCGTGCACACGCCCGAGTTCCCGTTCGAGAAGGACGCTTCGAACGTGGAGCGCGCGATCGGCGACTTCGGCCTCACCTATCCGGTGGCCCAGGACAACGACTACGCCACCTGGAGCGCGTACCACAACCAGTACTGGCCGGCGGACTACCTGATCGATGCCACGGGCCGGGTCCGGCTCGTCCACTTCGGCGAGGGCTCCTACGAGGAGACCGAGGGGGGGATCCGCAGCCTGCTCGCCGAGGCCGGGTCCGGCCGGCTCGGGGCAATGGCCAACGCCCACGCTGAGACACCCGATCCGAACGCGACGCCGGAGTCGTACCTCGGCGCGGCCAGGGCGGTCCGGTTCGCCAACGGCCAGATCCTGCCGGGTCGACAGAGCTTCCGAGCAGTTCCCACGGACAAGCTCAACCGTGACCAGCTCGCCTACGGCGGCCAGTGGACGATCGGGAACGAGGCGGCAACGGCGGGACGAGCCGCCAGCCTCGAGCTCGACTTCAACGCGCGCCGCGTGTTCCTGGTGCTCGGGTCACCGGGTCACCCCCGCACGATGCGGGTCCTGCTGGACGGCCGGCCGATCCCCGACTCCCTCGCGGGGCCGGACGTGCACGGTGGCGTCGCGACCATCTCCAGCCAGCGCCTGTACCGACTGGTCGACCTCCCGCGCTCCGGCGAGCACGTGCTGACGCTGCAACCGCGAGCGGGGATCGAGGGCTATGCGTTCACGTTCGGGTAGCTGCTCGTCAATAGGGGCGCCTCGCGCTCAGCACCAGGTTGTAGAACAGCGACGCCGGCAGTCGCGGCTCCAGCAGCGCGGTGTCCACGCCCTGGAGCGCGATGTAGCCGCGGAAGGCGAGCTCTCGCCATCGCGTGGGGACCTCCTGGGGCTCGGCCGTGCCCTCGAGCGTGCGCACGGTCCAGCCGTAGGCGTTCGCGAGCAGCTCCTCCCCGCGTATGCGGACCTCCCCGAAGCCCGTCTCCCTCAGCTGCGCTGCCAACCGGTCGGGCCTGAACGCGTGCACGTCGACCGCCGGCTCCAGCTCGTGCCCGTCGCTTCGCTGGGCCGGATCGGGTCTGCGGGCCGACGCCCCGACGAGCAGCCGCCACACGGGCGCGACCAGCGCCGCCCCCCGCTTGGGCACCGCTGCGAGCAGGTCGCCGTAGCGCGACGGCTCGCCGCAGAAGGCGAGAGTCCCGCCGGGCCTGAGCACCCGGTGAAGCTCCGTGAGAGCGGCGCCGAGATCGGGGAGGTGATGGAGGACAGCGTGGCCGAACGCGAGATCGAAGGTCCCGTCGTCGAACGGCAGGCGCTCGGCGTCGGTGGTCTCCGTCCGGACGTGGAGCCCGAGCGCGCCGGCCGTGGAGCGCAGCTCGGCAAGCATCCCAGGGGAGATGTCGGTGGCCACGAGCCGCTCGATCAGGCCGAGCTGCACGAGGTTGAGCGAGAAGTACCCGGTGCCTGAGCCGATCTCGAGCGCGTCGCCGAAGGGCCGGCCGGGCCAGCGGCCGAGGGCCTTCTCGACCTTGCCTCGCACCTGGTCCTGGCCCAGCGGGCCGAAGTCGATCCCCCACTTGGAGTCGTACTCGCCGGCGGCGGCGTCGTGGTAGCGGACGTTGGCGTCCTTGATGCGTTCCGGGGCGGCGTTCGGGCTCGCCAGCATGCCGGCACTCTAGCCAGCGGACCGCGAACGGCAGACGGCAGGGGCTACCGTCCTCATCCTCCTCCGCGCGACCGTCCGATGAGCGATCACGTTCAACAAGACCAGCCGCCCGGCGTCCCGCCACTCGCCCTCACCGGCGAGCGAACGCTCCCCGACGTGCCTGAGGAGAACTACTGGTACCGGCGCCACCTGGCGGTGTACGAATGGATCGCCGAGCGGGTCGCCGGGCTCCGGGTGGCCGACCTCGCCTGTGGCGAGGGATATGGCGCCGACGTCCTCGCCCGCACGGCCAGCGATGTGGTGGGGGTGGACGCGAACCCGGAGGCATACGAGCACGCGCGCCTGCGCTACCGGCGCGCCAACCTTCGCTTCGAGCGGGGCGTCGTGGAGCGATTCGACACCGAACTCGACGCGATCGCATTCCTGCAGACGATCGAGCACGTGGAGGAGCCCGCGCCCCTGCTTGAGCGCCTCGCCGGCTCGGCCCCGGTCGCCTATGTGAGCACGCCCAACCGGCTCACCCTCGCGCCGCCGGGGGCGGAGAAGTCAAACAACCCCTGGCACCTGCGCGAGTACACGCCCGCCGAGTACCGAGCGCTCCTTCAGCCGCTCTTCTCCCGGGTGGACGTCCTGGGCGTGTTCCACGCGCGCAAGCTGCGCTTCCACGACGTCGCGCTGCGGCTTGGGTGGGACCGCGTGCACCCGGCGCTGCGCCTGACGAAGCCGTTCTATCACCGGTTCGTGCCGGCGATCTCGGCCTCCGACTTCGAGCTTCGGGACGATCGCGACCTCGACGCGTCGCTGGACCTCGTGGCCGTGTGCCACCGATGAGGCCGGCGGCGCGGGACTCGTTGAGTGAACCCTTTGGTGCCCCAGGGAGTACCAGACCCTCCAATCGTCGGTCCACGCCGAGATCGCATCGGTGACTCCCTACCCAGCCCTATTCCGGCCCGGCTCGTATGGCTGACCCGACCCCCGCGCGCGGCGAGCTGGGCGATCTCGCGATCGTCCTGCACTCCCACATGCCGTACGTGGAGGGGTTCGGGACCTGGCCGTTCGGCGAGGAGTGGCTGTTCGACGCCGTCGCCCGCTCATATCTCCAGGTGCTGGAGGTGGCCCGCGACCTGACGATCACGGTGAGCCCGGTGCTTGCCGACCAACTCGAAGCGCCTGGCGTGGTCGAGCGCCTGGCGGCATTCGTGCGCCGCTACCGGCTGGGCGCTGCGGAGCTGGACGCAGCCGGGGCTTTGCCCGAGCTGCGGCCAGCGGCTCAGGCGGAGGCAGCACGCTACCGTCGAGTGCTGAAGCGCCTCGAGGCGCTCGGCGGCGACCCGCTTGCGGCGTTCAGGGTTGCGGCGAAGGAGCGAGGCGTGGCCCTTGTGCCGTCGGCTGCCACGCACGCGGTGCTGCCTCTCGTCGCCACGGCCCCCGCGCGTCGTCTGCAGATCGACGTGGGACTTCGTTCGCACCGGCGCCGCTTCGGCGGCGCGGACGGATTCTGGCTTCCGGAGTGCGCCTATCGGCCGGATCTCGAACCGCTCCTGGCCGAGCGCGGCCTGCGGTTCTTCTGCTTGGACCAGAGCGCCTTCGATACTGGGCTCGACGCCCTGGCCCCAGCCCGCTCGGAGTCGGGGTTGGTCGCGTTCACGCTCGACTGGGACGCCGTGCAGCTCGTCTGGTCGCAGGGCGGATATCCGTCCGACGGCGCCTACGCGGAGTTTCATCGGCAATCGCTCGAGGGAAGCCGCCTGTGGTCGATCGGAGGGGAGCCATACGACGCGGAGGCCGCCTCCGCGCGCGCCGACCAACACGCTCGCGAGTTCGCCCAGGCGATCGCCAAGCGCCTGGCTGCGTTTCGCGAGCAGCGCGGGAAGCCGGGGCTGGTCACCTTCGCCGTCGACACCGAGCTGCTCGGCCACTGGTGGGCGGAGGGCCCCGCCTGGCTCGAGGCCGTGGTTGGACACGTCCCCGAGTTGGGCGTTCGCCTCGTCACGCTCCCACAGGCGCTCGAGCGCCACCACCCGGAGGAGCGGACGCTGCACGACTCGACCTGGGGCGAGGGCAAGGACCTTCGCACCTGGGACTCTCCGGAGGTCGCGGATCTGGCGTGGGCCCCCCGGTGCCTCGAGCTTCGACTGCTCAGAGAGCTGGACCGGGGTGAGCTCGCCCCCGGAGCCGCGCAGCGTGCGGCGCGCGAGCTTCTCGCGGTGCAGGCGAGCGACTGGGCGTTCCTCGACCGTCGCCGCCAGGCCGGCGAGTATCCCTATCAGCGCTCGACCGACCATGCGCGAGCGCTCCTGGACGTCCTGCACGCCACCGAGCCGCCCGAACCGCGCCTGCGGAGCCTCGCACCCGACCTGAGCCTTGCGCCCCTGCTGGAGCCCTGAGCACGATTTCCCCGGCGCTCTCCTGGCAGCGGTGGACGGCCCTCGGCCGCCTGAGTCCATAGACTCCCCGCGCCCCCGTGCCCAGCATCCTGATCCTCTCCTGGGAGTACCCGCCGTTGATCGAGGGTGGGCTCGCCCGTCACGTCCGCAAGCTCTCCGAGGCGCTGGTCGAGCTCGACGTCGACGTCCATGTGCTCACCCGCGGCGGCGAGGAGTCACCTCCCGAGGAGGAGGCGGCCGGCGTCCATATCCACCGGGTTCGTGAGCCCAAGCGCCCCACGGACCTCGGCGAGTTCGTCGCCTGGGTGGAGCGGATGAACGCCGACATGCTCGCGGCGGGCGTCGAGCTGGGGGACAGCCACGAGTTCGACCTCGTTCACGGGCACGACTGGCTGGTCGCGATGGCCTGCGATCACCTCGCCCGGCGCTTCGGCGCGCCCCTGGTCGCCACCATTCACGCGACCGAGTACGGCCGCCACCAGGGCTGGGTGGACGAGCACCCCCAGTCGCATATCCACGGAGTCGAGCGCTGGATCACCAACCGGGCAGACCGGGTGATCGCCTGCTCGTACTACATGCGAGAGCAGGTCGCCGACATCTTCGGGGTCCCGGACGAAAAGATCGTCGTGATCCCGAACGGGATCGACCCGGAGGACCTCCAGCCTCAGGACGAGCACGAGCTGGAGCGCCTGCGCCTGCAGTTCGCCGGCCCCGACGAGAAGCTCGTCCTGCTGCTCGGCAGGCTCGTGTATGAGAAGGGCTTTCAGCTCGCGCTCGAGGCGATGCCGTCCCTCGTCGAGCGCCTGCCCAGGACACGCTTCCTGGTCGCCGGATCGGGCACCCACGAGGTCGAGCTGCGCCGCCAGGCGAGCGAGCTGGGGCTGATGGATCACGGCACGTTCCTGGGTTGGATCGGCGACGACGTGCTCCACTCGCTCTACCGGATCGCCGATGTGTGCGTGGTCCCCTCGATCTACGAGCCGTTCGGACTCGTCGCGCTCGAGGCGATGGCGTCGGGATGTCCCTGCATCGTCGCCGACACCGGGGGGCTGCGCGAGGTCGTTCCGCACGAGGAGGCCGGGCTTCGCTTCCGCGCCCGCGACCCGGAGGCACTGGGCCAGATGGTGGAGCGGTTGCTGAGCGATGCGAGCCTTCGCGAGCGACTGGTGGCGGAGGCGTCCGAGCACGTCCTGCGATTCGACTGGGCCGACGTCGCCGAGCAGACGGCCGCGGTCTACGCGGACCTCGCCCGGCCGGCGGGAGTGAGCTCGGCCTAATCGGCCTCGGTGCCCTCGGGCGCCGGCTCCACCGGGTCGGGCCAGCGCAAGGTCGTCGGAGCATCCCGCATGCGGATCACCCGCGCCGGGATCCCGCCGACGATGGCGTTCGCCGGCACGTCGCTCGTCACCACCGAGTTGGTCCCGATCACGGAGTTGTCGCCGACCTTCACCCCCCGGAGGATGCACGCGCCGTATCCGATCCAGACGTTTGAGCCCACGTCGACGTCGCGCTTGTAGATGCCCTGGACCCTGATCGGGCGCTCGACCTCGACCATGCCGTGGTCGAAGTCGATGAACATCACACGGTCGGCGATCACGCACTGCTCGCCGATCCGCACGTGCCGGTAGGCGGAGATCGTGCACTCCTGGCCCAGCACGGTCTTGTCGCCGATCGCCACCTCGCCCTCGTGACAGCGAATCTTGGTCCCATCGCCGATCCAGACGAAGCGGCCGAACCGGACCCTGCCGCCCCTTGCGACCTGGATCTCCAGGCGCCTGCCGAGGAACAGGAGCCCGTTCGTCTCCCAGCGCCACCCGGCGACCGTGAGTAGACGGCGGCGGGCGTAGCGAAGCCCCAGCCGCGCGTACTTCGGCGTCAGCATCCCGTTTCGGGCACAGAACCGGATCAGTCGGACCACGGGAATCGGGACTCTAGATGGGCCGAGAAGGCGATCCCTAGACTGGCGCGCGATGGCCGAGGCGCCGAAATCGACCGGCGACTCGCTCGCCGCTCGTGTTGTCGGCGGCGACAAGCGAGCCCTGGCGCGCGCCATCAGCCTGGTCGAGAACCGCGACCCGGAGGGGGACCGGCTCGTCGCGGAGCTCTTCCCGTACACGGGCAAGGCGCGGATAGTCGGCATCACGGGTCCGCCGGGCGTCGGCAAGAGCACCCTGATCGGCGCCCTGACCGCCGAGCTCCGAAAGGCCGGCCGCGACGTCGGGGTGCTCTCGATCGATCCATCGAGCCCGTTCACCGAGGGGGCGATGCTCGGGGACCGGATCCGCCTCGCGGACCACTTCCTGGACGCGGGCGTGTTCATCCGCTCGATGGCGACGCGCGGCTCGCTTGGCGGCCTCGCTGAGGCGGCCCTGCAAGCCGCGCTCCTGATGGACGCCTCCGGCAAGGCCGACGTGCTGCTCGAGACCGTCGGCGTCGGACAGGGCGAGATCGACATCGTCGACCACGCCGACACGATCGTCCTGGCCCTGATGCCGGGGTCGGGTGACTCGGTCCAGGCGTTGAAGGCCGGCGTGATGGAGATCCCGGACGTGATCGTCGTCAACAAGTCCGAGCACCCGCTCGCCGACACCATGGTCCGCGAGGTTCGCGGCGCGCTGTCGCTCGGCCCGCGGGGCCCCTGGGAGGTCCCGGTGGTGCGCACCGAGGCCTTGAAGGGGGAGGGGATCGCCGAGCTCCTCGAGCGGATCGATGCCCACCGCCAGCACATCGAGCAGACCGGGTCGCTCGCCGAGCGCAGAGCCCGGAACCTGCGCGCCGAGGTGCTGGGGATCGCCGCGGCGCGCCTGCGGCGCCGGCTCGAGGACCGAGCGGCTAACGACCCCGAGTGGCAGGCGCTGCTGGAGGACGTCGTCCGCCGCCAGACGGATCCCGCCACGGCGGCGCGCAAGCTGCTGGAGAGGGCCGAGATCGGCTGAGCGGGGGATCCGCCGTGGAGCCCGCCGTGCGCGACCCGAAAACCACGCTGCGCCCGGCGAGCCCGCGGCGGCGGTGCGCGTTACAAAGCTTCGGCTGACCAGTCGAAGGGTGCGGCGCCGCCGCGGGCCGCAGCGCCGTCGGCGGCGACGATCACGCGCGTTCGGCGCCCGCGGGCCCCACGGTGAACGCGCACCTCGGACCATTGCGCGCAGGGCGCAAAGGCGTCGGCCAGCTGCAGCGCGAGGCGAGACGGCTCCCGCTTGCGCCCGTTCGGCTTCCTCTCCATCGGTCCCCCTCGGGAAGGTTCCAGTGACCGATCTGGACTGTACGCCCGCCGGCGGCCGGAATCGTGCGGTCCGCCACGATCAACCCCCAAAGTGGGGGATCACCTGGCGCAGCCGGAGCTAGCAGCCGAGCTGGCGGGCGATCACCATCTGCTGCACCTCGTCCGTCCCCTCGCCGATGGTGAGGATCTTGGCGTCACGGTAGAAGCGGCAGACCGGGTACTCCTCGATGTAGCCGTACCCGCCGTGGATCTGCACGGCCTCCTCGGTGGCTCGCACGGCCAGCCTCCCGGTCTTGAGCTTGGCCTGCGCGGCGGTCAGCGTGAATGACTGACCCTGATCCTTCTCGAGGGCCGCCTTGTAGGTGAGCAGCCGGGCCGCCTCGATCTCGGCTGACACGTCGGCGATTTTCGCCTGGATCGCCTGGAACTTCGAGATCGCCTGACCGAACGCCCGACGTTCCTTGGCGTAGGCGAGCGCCTCGTCGAGCGCGCCCTGCGCCAGCCCGACGCCCATCGCGGCGACGCCGATTCGACCGCCGTCGAGAATGTGCAGGAACTGCTTGAGCCCCTCGCCCTGCCTTCCGAGCAGATTCGCCTCGGGGACCCGGGCGCCGTCGAATGACAGCGGGCGGGTGTCCGAAGCGTTCCAGCCCATCTTCCGGTACGGCTCTCCCGGCGCGTATCCCAGGGTGCCGCTGGGGACGATGATGTTCGAGATCTCCTCGTCGCCGGTGCGCGCGGTGATCGTCACGCACCCGGAGATATCCGTGCCGGAGTTGGTGATGAACTGCTTCGCTCCGTCGATCACCCACTCGCCGTCCTCGAGCCGGGCGCGGGTTCGAGTGTTGCCGGCGTCGGATCCCGCCTCCGGCTCGGTGAGGCCGAACGCGGCCAGCTTGCGCCCCGAGCAGAGCTCGGGCAGCCACTCCTCCTTCTGCTCGCGACTGCCCCAAAGGTGAATCGGCATCGTCCCCAGCGACGTGTGAGCGGCCACCGTGATGCACACCGAGGAATCCACGCGAGCCAGTTCCTCGATCGCGAGTACGTAGGCGAGGGTGTCGGCGCCGCCGCCGCCGAACTCTTCGTCAAACGGGATCCCCATCAACCCGAGCTTCCCCATCTTCTCGACGATCTCGTAGGGGAACCGCTTCTCCCGGTCGAGCTCCTCGGCGACGGGCGCCACCTCCTGCCGTGCGAACTCGCGAACGGTGTCGCGCAGCAGACGCTGCTCGTCCGTCAGCTCGAAGTTCATGAGTCGGCGAGCTCGGCGGCAAGAGCGACGAACAGGCGCACCCCGTATCCCGTGGGCCCGTTGCCGACGTAGGCGCGGCCCACGTCCCAGGCGGTGCCGGCGATGTCGAGATGCGCCCACGGCTTGGCGTCCACGAACTCCTCGAGGAAGGACCCCGCGTAGATGGCCGAGGCCTTGCGCTTGGCCGAGGCGTTGGTGAGGTCGGCGTCCGAGCCCCGGGTCAGGTCCTTGTATTCGGGGTGGAGGGGAAGGCGCCAGGCGAGCTCGCCTGTGTGCTGGGCGGCCGAGCGCACCCGCTCGGCCCAGTCGTCGTCGTTGGAGATCAACCCGGCGTAAGTGGAGCCGAGCGCCACGACGACCCCGCCCGTCAGCGTCGCGATGTCCACGAGGCGGTCCGCGCCGAGTTCACGCACGCAGTAGGTGAGGGCGTCGGCGAGGATCAGGCGCCCCTCGGCGTCCGTGTTGTTGACCTCGACGGTCTTCCCGTTCAGCTGCGTGATGATGTCCCCCGGCTTCGTCGCCGAGCCCCCGGGCATGTTCTCCGTCGCCGGCACGCAGGCGACGAGGCGAATCGGCAGGCCCAGCTCGGCGATCGCGTCGACGGCCTCCAGCACCGCCGCTCCGCCGGACATGTCCATCTTCATCTCCTCCATCTTCGCCGCCGGCTTGATCGAGATCCCCCCGGTGTCGAAGGTGACCGCTTTGCCGACGAGGCCGAGCGTCTCGCCTGCAGCCTCCGCCGGCTCGTACCGAAGCACGATCAACCTAGGCTCCTCCGCGCTTCCCTTGGCCACGGCCGCAAGCCCGCCAATCCCCAGGTCCTCGATCTCTGATCGGCTCATGATCTCCGCGCGGACGGCATCGTGGGCGGCGGCGATCTCGCGAGCTCGATCGGCCAGGTAGGTGGGGGTGACCACGTTCGAGGGCAGCGCCTGAAGCTCGCGGGCACGGTTGGCGGCCTCCGAGGCGATCCTCGCCACCTCGACGGGACGCGTGACCTCCTCGGCATCGCTTCCGGCTGCGATCACCAGGCGATCGAGCTTCCCGGGCGGCGGGTCGTCGGGGTCGCGGGACTTGAACCGGTCGAAGCGATACGACGCCAGCACCGTGCCTTCGGCGAGCGCTGACGCGAGGCTCGCGCTCGCGTTCTTCCGCTGTCCGTCGGGCAGGTCCCAGGCGAGAGTGCTCGCGTCGTAGCGCCCCGCCTCCGCCACCGACAGGGCGGCCGCGACACGGAGCCGCTCGGGGCCAAGCTCCTCCCGCTTTCCGAGGCCGACGACGAGCACCCGTCGATCGCCGCCCGGCCGAAGCAGCGTCAGCTTGCGAAAGGCCGCGCGGACGTCACCGACGCCCGCTACCGACCGGAGCGCGTTCGGGAGCTCCTCGCCCTCGAACAGCCCGAGGGCCTCGAGGTCGGCCCCGATCTCGCCCAGCGCCTCGCCTGTCACCTCCACGCGCACGGCCGGCGAGTCTAGATGCCATCGAGCCTCCGCCGATCGGCGGTGCGACACCGATCACTAGCATTGACCAAGCAACACCGCGGCCCCGGCCGCCCGATCTCGAAGAAAGGCTCAGGCATAGATGTCGCAGTCAGTCATCCTCGGCACCGCCCGCACCCCCTTCGGCAAGATGGGCGGGGGGCTGTCCTCGCTCGACGCCACCGACCTCGGTGGCCAGGCGATCGCGTCAGCGCTGGAGCGCTCCGAGGTCGAGCCCGACCAGGTGGAGGCGGTGATCTACGGCCAGGTGCTGCAGGCCGGCCAGGGCCAGATCCCCTCACGTCAGGCGCAGGTGAAGGCCGGGATCCCGCGCGAGGTCCCATCGGAGACGGTCAACAAGGTCTGCGCCTCGGGCATGCGCTCGGTCGGGTTGGCGGACCAGGCGGTTCGCGCCGGCGATCTCGGCCTGGCGGTCACCGGCGGAATGGAGTCGATGAGCCAGGCGCCCTACCTGCTCCCGGGGGCGCGGTTCGGGTTCCGCATGGGCGACGTGAACGCCGTCGACTCGATGACCCATGACGGCCTGACGAACCCGTTCACCGGCGAGCAGATGATCAACGAGGCCTCCGAGGTGTCCAACGAGCTCGAGATCACGCGCGCCGACATGGACCGGTTCGCCGCCCGCTCGCATCAGCTGGCGGCCAAGGCGACCGACGAGGGCCGGCTCGCGGAGGAGATCGTGACCGTGACGGTCAAGCGAAAGAAGGAGGACGTGGAGGTCGCCGCGGACGAGGCGATTCGGCCGGAGACGACCGTGGAGGTGCTCGCGAAGCTCCGGCCCGTCGGCGGCGACGACGCCACCCATACCGCCGGCAACTCCCCGGGCGTCAACGACGGCGCCGGCGCGGTCATCGTCGCCTCCGAGGAGTGGGCCAAGCGTGAGGGCCGCACGCCGATCGCGCGGGTGCTCGCATACGGCGCGGTCGCCGACGACTTCGCCTACCTGGCTCGCACCCCGGCGAAGGCCGCCAGGCAGGCCCTGGACAAGATCGGCAAGGCGCCCGAGGACATCGACCTGTGGGAGATCAACGAGGCCTTCGCCTCCGTGGCCATCAACTCGGTACGCATGCTCGGCATCGACGACGAAAAGGTGAACGTCAACGGCGGTGCCATCGCCCTCGGCCACCCCATCGGAGCGTCCGGTGCGCGGATCGTGGGAGCGCTGGTGCACGAGCTGCGTCGCCGTGGCGGTGGCCTTGGATGCGCGGCGATCTGCTCCGGCGGCGGTCAGGGGGACGCGATCGTGCTCGAGGTCAACGGCGCGTAGCAGCGCCCCGGCAGGGGCAGCCCGAGGGCCGATGAGCAGAGCAGCCGCCTTCTTCGACCTCGACCGTACCCTGATGGCCGGCTCGAGCGGGATGCACTTCGCGCGAGCCGCATCCCGCAACGGCATGGTGAGCAGGGCGCTGCTGGCCCGCTGGGGGCTCGAGCACGTTCGCTTCCGGCTCCAGGGCTCCACCGATGCGCGCACCGCCGAGGTCCTGTCACAGGTCAAGGAGCTCCTGGCGGGAGTCCCCGAGCGCGACATCGAGCGGATGGCGCCGGATTTGCTCGCCGGCGTCCTCCCGCGCATCTATCCCCCGATGCTCGACGAGGTTCGAGCGCACCAGGACGCCGGCCGAGCCACGTTCATCGTGAGCGCCGCCGGGAACGGGCTCGTCGAGATCCTGGCCCGCGTGCTGGGCATGGATGGCGGCATCGGGACGCGGTACGAGGTCGACGGGGACGGGCTGCTGACCGGCAGGATCGTGGAGCCGTTCGTGTACCGGGAGGGCAAGGTCGAGGCGATGCGAGCGTTCGCCGCCCGGCACGACGTCGACCTCACGGCCTCTTGGGCCTACTCCGACTCGGCCTCCGACCTGCCGATGCTGCGCGCCGTCGGCAGGCCCGTCGCGGTCAACCCGGACGCCGAGCTGGCGCGGGTCGCGGCGGAGGAGGGGTGGCGGGTGATGCGGTTCGAGAAGCTCGGCCGTCGGCTGGCGATCGCGGGAGCCACCGTGTTCGCCGCCGCGCTCGGCGGCATGGGCACGATGCTCGCCCGCAGGCGGCCGACCGCGCGTCGCGTGACGCGCCGCAGGTAGCCCCAGGCGTCCCCTGGGCGCATCTAGACTCTTGCCATGGCCGTGGAGCCCGGATCCCAGCGCCGCGCCCACGAGTGGCACGCGGACGTCTACTCGAAGCACGCCGAGCGCGAGGCGCTGTTCGAGACCGTCTCAGGGCACCCGGTGAGGCCTCTCTACACGGATGAGGACCTGGCCGAGTGGGAGGCCGAGCGCGATTTGGGCTTTCCCGGCGAGCCCCCCTATACGCGCGGCGTGTACCCCTCGATGTATCGGGGACGCCTGTGGACGATGCGCCAGTTCGCCGGCTTCGGCACGGCCGAGGAGACAAACGAGCGGTTCCGGTACCTGCTCGACCACGGCCAGACCGGGCTGTCGACGGCGTTCGACATGCCCACCCTGATGGGCCTCGACTCCGACCACGGGCGCAGCCTCGGCGAGGTCGGCGTGGAAGGGGTGGCGATCGACACCCTGGACGACATGATCGACCTCTTCGCGGGGATTCCGCTCGACCGGGTGACGACGTCGATGACCATCAACGCCCCGGCGGCGATCCTGCTCGCCTTCTATGTCTGCGCCGCCGAGGAGCAGGGCATCTCGCCGGACCATCTCGGGGGGACGATCCAGACGGACATCCTCAAGGAGTACATCGCACAGAAGGAATGGTGCTTCCCGATCGAGCCCGCGATGCGCCTGGTCACCGACATGGTCGAGTGGTGCTCGGAGCGGATGCCCCGCTGGCACCCCATCTCGATCTCCGGCTACCACATCCGCGAGGCCGGCTCGACCGCGCAGCAGGAGCTCGCCTTCACGCTCAAGGACGGGTTCACCTACGTGGAGCAGGCGGTCGATCGGGGGTTGGACGTGGACGACTTCGCCCCCCGGCTCTCGTTCTTCTTCAACGCCCACATCGACTTCTTCGAGGAGATCGCGAAGTACCGCGCCGCGCGTCGCATCTGGGCCCGTCAGATGCGAGACGTCTACGGGGCCAACCGCCCCGAGTCGCTTCGGATGCGCTTCCACACCCAGACGGCGGGCGTGTCTCTGACCGCTCAGCAACCGCTGGTCAACATCGTCCGAACGGCGATCGAGGCCCTCGCCGGCGTCCTGGGGGGCACCCAGTCCCTGCATACGAACTCCTACGACGAGGCGCTCGCGCTGCCCACCGAGGAGGCGGTCCGGATCGCACTTCGCACCCAGCAGGTGATCGCCCACGAAACCGGCGTCACCAACACCATTGACCCGCTCGGCGGCTCCTACTTCGTGGAAGCGTTGACCGACGAGATGGAGCGTGCCGCCTACGAGTACTTCGCCCGGATCGACGAGCTTGGGGGCATGGTCGAGGCGATCAAGCGGGGCTTTCCGCAGCGGGAGATCGCCGACGCGTCGTTCCGATATCAGCAGGAGGTCGATTCCGGCAAGCGGATCGTGGTCGGGGTGAACGAGTACAGGCTGGCGGACGAGGACGGGCCTGAGCTGCACAGGCCCGACCCCGCCGTAGAGCGAAAGCAGGCCGACCGCCTCGCGGCCACGCGGGCGCGGCGGGACTCCGCGGAGATCGAGCGCACCCTGGCCGCCCTCAAGGAGGCCGCGGCCTCCGACGGGAACCTGATGCCCTGCTTCCTCGACGCGACCCGCGCCCGCACGTCCGAGGGCGAGATGGTTGCCGCCCTGCAGGAGGTCTTCGGCAGCTACACCGAGCAGCCGGTCTTCTAGGCCGCCGAAGCGGGTCGCGGCCGTGCTGGCCTCCTGGACCGTCACCGGAGTGTCCCGGCGTCCCGCCGTCTTGCCGCGCATCAATAAGCTCTTCCCGTGGCAGCGACGGCCGAGCAGGGCGAAGCCGCACCCGGGCGCAAGATCCGCGTCGTGGTCGCCAAACCCGGCCTCGACGGGCACGACCGCGGCGCCAAGATCATCGCGCGGGCGCTGAGGGACGCCGGCATGGAGGTCATCTACACGGGCCTTCACCAGACGCCCGAGCAGATCGCGGCGACGGTGATCCAGGAGGACGCGGACGCGGTGGGCCTGTCGATCCTCTCCGGCGCTCACATGACCCTGGTGCCCAGGGTCGTGGAGCTCCTGCGCGAGCAGGGGGTGGAGGACGTGGTGCTCACCGTCGGGGGCACGATCCCCGCCGACGACGCCCCGGAGTTGAAGAGGCTCGGCGTCGCCGAGGTGTTCACGCCGGGAGCCTCCACTGACGAGATCGTCGACTTCATCCGCTCCGCGGTCGACGACCGCCGCACGCTCGCCGGGCAGAGCTCCTGATCCGCACGCCCCTCCACCCACCGTGGCCGAGGTTTTCACGGCTATCGCGTCAAAAACTCCGCTACGCCGGAAAGCGGGCCGATTGACTGGTCAGTCAGCCGGGACACCGAGTCGTTAATATGCCGCGCGCCATTCCTCCGAGTGCGCTTCCCGGCAACCCCCCGAAGGAGGGCTCAGCTTGAAAGTCTGCTGTCTGGTGAAAGAGGTCCCGGACGCCGCCGTGCAGAAGCGGATCGACCCGAGCACCAAGCGGCTCGACCGCTCCGGCGAGAAGAACCTCAACCCTTTCGACACCCACGGCATCGAGGCCGCGATGCAGATCCGAGAGGGCGGCAAGGTCCAGGTCGACGAGATCGTCTCGGTGACCATGGGCCCCGAATCCGCCGTGCGGGCCCTCCACAAGGCGGTGGCGCTGGGCGCCGATCGCTCCATCCACCTCACGGATGAGGCCCTGGCCGGGTCCGACGTGTGCGCGACTGGGTACGCCCTCGCGAAGGCGCTCGAGAAGGAGCAACCGGACCTGGTGCTTCTCGGCCAGCAGTCGGACGACGGCGAGTGCTACACGATCGGCGCGGTCGTCGCCGACCACTTGAAGATGCCGTCGCTGACGCAGGTCATCAAGATCGAGGTCTCGGACGGCAAGCTGATCTGCGAGCGTCAGGCCGAGTACGGGTACGACACCGTGGCGGTCGAGCTCCCGGCGGTGATCTCCGTGGGCGACGCGATCAACGAGCCCCGGTATCCGAGCCTGAAGGCGATCATGGGCGCGAAGAAGAAGCCGCTCGAGACGTACGCGACGGCCGACGTCGGGATCGAGGCGAATCAGGTCGGCGAGGCGGGCTCCAAGACCCAGGTGCTGGCGATCAACCCGCCGCCCGCGAAGGAGGCCGGCGAGATCATCGAGGACGAGGACACGAACGAGACGGTCGAGAAGATCGTCGCGTGGCTCGACGAAAGGAAGCTCCTCTGATGCCCGGGATTCTGGTCTACGCCCTCCACGACGACGAGGGCAACTTCAACAAGAACTCGCTCGGGGCGATCTCCGAGGCGGCCAAGCTCGCCGGCGAGCTGGGGGCCGAAGCCGCTGCGGTGGTGGTCGGGGACATCCCCGACGACGCCTGCGCCGGGCTCGGCGCCTACGGCGTGGCGAAGGTGTACCGCGCCAAGTCGGCGCCCGAGGGCCTCGCCCAGCCGATCGTCGACGTGATGGCGAAGGTGATCTCCGACGAGGGCTTCTCCTACGCCCTGTTCGGCGGCGGCCTGCTGGGCTTCGAGATCGGCGCCGGGCTCACCGCCCGGCTGAACGCCGGGGTGACGATGGAGGTGACCGAGGTCAAGGTCGCCGACGGCAAGCTGGTCGCCGAGCGGCCGGTGCTCCAGGACTCGGCCGTGGTCGATGTGGGTTACGTCGGCGAGCCGGGGATCATCATCGGCCGGCTGAACGCCTTCGACGCGACGGAGCGAAACGGCGGCTCGGCCGAGGTGGTCGACGTGGACGTCGAGCTCTCGCAGTGGTCGACCAAGGCGAAGATGGTGACCCGTGGCGAGCAGCGCGGCGAGGACGTCAACATCGAGGACGCCGACATCCTCGTCGGCGGCGGGCGCGGGCTCGGCGAGGCGGACAACTTCAAGCTCGCCGAGGAGCTGGCGGGGGCGCTTGGAGGCGCGGTCGCGGCAACCCGAGCGGTGGTCGACGCCGGCTGGTATCCGTACGCCGCACAGATCGGCCAGACCGGCAAGACGGTGGCGCCGAAGCTGTACCTCGCCGCGGGCATCTCCGGCGCCATCCAGCACAAGGTGGGGATGCAGAGCTCTGACAACATCCTCGCGATCAACAAGGACCCCAACGCGCCGATCTTCGAGTTCTGCGACCTGGGAGTCGTCGGCGACCTGCACAAGATCCTCCCCAAGCTGACCGAGGCGGTCAAGGCCAAGAAGGGCGGCTGAATCCCCGCCAGCGGCGCGGC
>JBOGZC010000031.1:0-37719 GCA_050697075.1 Solirubrobacterales bacterium
GTCGCCAAGAGCGACGATCCGGCCGCTGCAGGCATCACCCACAGCGACGGACCGGCACCAACACCGGGCCTCGAGCTGTTCTTCGGGGAGGTCTCGGTGACCCAGCAGGTGATCGCGTTCCAGCGCAAGAGCCTCTCCGACCACGAGGTGATCGACATGGTCGCGCTCGCCCTGCCGGAGAGCAACTTCCCGACCCAGGCGCTCTGGTACGTGCTCGGGGACGAGCTTGTGGGCCCCGGCGCGCTTCCGCCCGAGGTCCTGCTCGGCGCCCTGCACGCCACCGAGCACGGGCAGATCGCCGTCCTGCCCCTGCTCGCGATGTGCGATCGCTGGGACATCGGCGGGCTCTCCACCAACGTCCACTTCCAGACCGGCCGGCCGACGATCTTCATCTACGACGGCCACCCTGGGGGAGTGGGAATCGCAAGGCGCGGCTTTGACCTCTTCGGGCGGCTGGTCGCCGACGCTGCGAAGCTGATCGGCGAGTGCCCCTGCTCGGATGGATGCCCGTCGTGCGTGCAGAGCCCCAAGTGCGGCAACCTGAACGAGCCGCTGCACAAGCAGGGCGCCCTGGAGCTGACGACGCGGATGCTCGCCGGAGCCCGTGAGCCGGGCTGAGCGGAGGCGGACTTGACGAGGCGAGTGCAGATCTCCGTGATCGGAAAGGGAGCGCGCGACGAGGGGCTCGCCCCGATCGCAGAGGAGGTCGGTCGCCGCCTGGCCGAGGCCGGGGCGGTCGTGGTGTGCGGCGGCCTGACCGGCGTGATGGAGGCGACCGCGCGGGGGGTCTCGACCGCCGGTGGGACCGTGATCGGGGTGATCCCGTCAAGCGACGCCGAGGACGCGAACCCCTACTGCACGCACGTGATCGCGACAGGGATCGGGCAGGCGCGGAATCTCGCGGTCGTGTCCTCGGGCGACGCGGTGATCGCGGTCGGCGGCGAGTGGGGAACCCTGTCGGAGATCGCCTACGCCCGCGCCCTGGGACGTGCGGTCGTGGCGATCGAGAGTTGGCAGCTGAGCGGCACGGGAGCGATGAGCGGCGGCCCCGGGATCGAGATCGCCTCCGACCCGGCCACCGCGGTGGAGATGGCGCTCGAGCGAGCCGGCTCGCCCGCGTGACCCGATTTCGGTCCGCTGCATCCAGTGCGACCGGGTCCTTTCACGAGGCGGTTCGTCGCTAGCCTTAGGCCGCCGGCGAGGTAGCTCAGTTGGTAGAGCACACGACTGAAAATCGTGGTGTCGCCAGTTCGATTCTGGCCCTCGCCATTCCTACGCCGACAGCCGGGCGGCTTCGAGTGCCGACGCCTGGTCCGGGTAGCTGCACCATCTGATGACCTTCCCGTGGCGGAACGTGAACACGATCCCGTAGGGGGCCGTCTCGGTCACGATTCCGCTGTGCCGTCCCCACTGCCGCTGGTTCCGGATCAGCAGCACCACGTCGCCATCGGCGTCCAGAACGTCCTGGATCTCGAATTCGAGATCGCTCCACGCCGAGAGCCAGTTTCGCCAGTAGTCCCTGACCCCCTCATGGCCGTGGTAGACGCCCGCGATGTCCGGAATCGTGTCCTTCAGTCGCGAGGAGTCCCACTCGATCTCCGGGTCGTAGAGCTCGAACGCTTCCTCGTGCTGGCGGCGCTGAAACCCTTCCGCGAGCGTTCGAACGATCTCCACGTTCGCCGGCGACATCCGGGCGGTATCTACGTGGCGACGGAGGGCGTGGGGACGCGGAAGCGGTTCGCGACTAGGCGGAGGTCAACGCCGATCAGCGCCGAGGCGGAGGCGGCGGTGATCAGGATGCGCCGGGGAACCGCAGGTGAACTTTGTCGAATTGCGTCCGTCCTCCGGACACGAGGGGACGCAGTTCGCGGTTTTGACCCCGCTCGGAGCGGGAACCGGCCTTGATGGCGATGGAGGAGGGGCCGCGCAAACCCACGGACCTCGGACCCCGCTCGTGGTGGAGCGCGCTGAAGCGAACCGTTAGCGAGTTCCGCGCCGACAACCTCACCGACTGGGCTGCCGCGCTGACGTACTACGCGATCCTGTCGATCTTCCCGGCATTGATCGTGTTGGTCTCGATTCTCGGGCTGGCCGGGGATTCGGCCACGCAAGCGCTGCTCGACAACATCCAACAGCTCGGCCCGGGGCCTGCCCAGGACATCATCAGTGGCGCGATCAGGGAAATCTCGGGAAGCCAGGGAACCGCTGGCGTGGCGTTGATCGTGGGCCTGGCCGCTGCGTTGTGGTCGGCCTCGGGCTACGTGGGGGCGTTCTCGCGGGCGGCCAACATCATCTACGAGGTCGGCGAGGGCCGCCCGTTCTGGAAGCTGCGGCCGTTTCAGGTGGCCCTGACCCTGATCCTGCTGCTCCTGGGCGCGTTCAGCGCCATCGCCGTCGTATTGAGCGGCCCGCTTGCCGACGACGTGGGAAGCGTCTTGGGGGTCGAGGACACGGCGGTGACGGTCTGGGATCTGGCCAAGTGGCCCGTGATCATCCTCGTCGTCCTGACCATGGTCGCGATCCTCTACTACGCCGCGCCGAACGTTCGTCATCCGGGATTCCGGTGGATCACCCCTGGCGGCGTCCTGGCGGTGGTCCTGTGGATTGCGGCGTCGATCGGGTTCGCGTTCTACGTGGCGAGCTTCGGCTCCTACAACAAGACGTACGGAAGCCTCGCCGGAGTGATCGTCTTCCTGGTCTGGCTGTGGATCTCGAACGTCGCGATTCTGCTCGGGGCCGAGCTGAACGCGGAGCTCGAGCGCCGCCGGGAGGTCGAGAGTGGCGTGCCCGAGGAGCAGACGCTCGCTGTCGAGCCCCGCACCCGTCCCGGGCAAGCCTGACCCATCCCGTCAGGAACGCTCGTTCGCGAGCGACTCGAGGGGGGAGAGGGGGGAGATTTGCCCCGTCCGCTGCCCTCTCTACTGTGAATCACCGATGAGCGAGCAGGTGAAATTGACCGAGGAGACGCCCCCGACCGGCGCCCGCGTCAACGGGGACGCGGCGTCGCTCGAGCGCGTCTGGGTGCGTGAGCTCGCCGACGGCCAGGGTGTCGAGGCAGTCTTCGCGATTCGCGAGCGGGAGCTCCGACAACGGCGAAACGGCGGCGAGTGGCTGCGCCTGGTGGTCTGCGATCGCTCCGGCACCATCGAGGCGGTTGTCTGGGAGGCCGTTCAGGAGGCCTACGAGGTGGCGACCCCCGGTGCCGCGGTTCACGTCCGGGGCCGGTTTGGGGTCCACCCTCAGTACGGGCCGAAGATCACGATCGAGGAGATGCGCGCCGCCGATCCGGGCGAGTTCGAGGCCGAAGACCTCGCGGATGGGCCGAACGTCCCCGTTGAGCGCCTGGAGGCAGGGCTCCGGGAGCTTCTCGAAACGATTCAGAATCGACAGCTCCGCCAGCTGCTCGATGCGTTCTTCGGGCCCGACTCCGCCGTCTGGTCGCGCTTTCGCGAGGCGCCGGCGGCGAAGTACTACCACCAGGCCTACCGCCACGGGCTGCTCGACCACACGGTCTCGGTGGCCCAGGCGGTCAGCGCGGCCGCTCCCGCCTTCCCCGGCATCGATCGGGACGTGGCGATCACGGGCGCGCTGCTCCACGACATCGGCAAGACGATGGCCTACAACGACGATCCCCTGGCGATCGACCTCACGGACGCGGGTCGGCTGCAGGGCGAGATCCCGCTCGGCTACTACCTCGTCCGCCGGGAGGTCGAGCGGATCCAGGGCTTCGATCCCGGCCTGGCACAGGCGATCTTCCACATCGTCCTCTCTCACCACGGGGCACTCGAGAACGGGTCCCCGGTGCTGCCCGCCACGCGCGAAGCGACCCTGGTCCACGCGATCGACAACCTCGGCGGGAAGCTCGGCAGCTTCGACCGGATCGAGCGCGCGCTGCCCGACGGCGAGGCCTGGTCGCGCTTCGACCGGGGTATCGACTCAGCCGCCTACTTCAGCTCCCGCGCCGCTTAGCGGCGTCAAAACCGCCAACTCTCGCGGCTCGAGAGCCGAAATTGCGGCATCTTGCGAGCGCTCGGCGATGCGGCGGCGGCGAGCCCGTATTCTCCGCTGCCGATGGCCAAGGACACCGAAAAGCTCATCCGGCAGCTCTCCCTGATCTCGTTCCTGATGGCCAATGGGCGCCCGGTCTCGGCGCTCGAGATCAAGCGCGAGGTGGAGGGCTACAGCTCGATGAACGACGACGCGTTCGCGCGCCGCTTCTACGCGGATCGCGCCGAGCTCGAGAGCCTTGGGATCTCGCTCCAGGTTGAGAAGCCGGCGGAGGGCTTCTTCGAGGCGGAGCTCTACGCGCTCCCGCCCGAGAACTACTACCTGCGCCCGATCGAGTTCACCGACGGCGAGCTCGCGGCGCTGCGAACCGCGCTCGGGCTGCTCGACGGTGAGTTCGCCTACGCCGAGCCGCTGCGGCTCGCGCTCCAGCAGGTCTCGTGGGGGCGCCCGAGCCCGCTGCAGGAGGACGACTCGACGTCGATTGACGTGAAGCTGGCGCCACCCGGCGGGGGGCGGGAGACGTCGCAGAGGTTGGCGAAGATCGAGACCGCCATCTCGCGGCGCAAGACGATCGAGTTCAGCTACTACTCGATGCAGCGCGACCAGGTCTCCGACCGGAAGGTCGATCCCTACCACCTCGTCTTCCGCAACGGGCAGTTCTATTTGATCGGCCACTCCCACGAGCGGGACGACGTGCGCGTCTTCAGGCTCTCGCGGATCCGAGGCAAGGTCTCCTACGCGACCAAGGCGGAGCACGACTTCGCGCCCCCCGAGGACTTCGACCGCCGCGACTACGCTTCGCGGGCCGACTGGCAGATGGGCGAGATCCAAGGGCCCGCGAAGGTGTTCCTCCGCGAGCGGATCGCGTGGCTCGTGGAGCGCGACTTCTCGGGCTACGGGTCGCTCCGCAAGGCGACCAAGAAGGACGGCGTCGCCGGGCGCGGTGCGATCTATGAGACCGAGTACGCGTCGGAACGATTGCTGATCTCCTGGGTGCTCGGCTGGCGGGAGAACGCGACGGTGCTCGAGCCCAATGCTCTCGCCCGCGAGGCCGCCGAGAGGGTGGAGCTCCTGCGAACGCGCCACAACGGCAACTTCACGCTCGCCAAGACGACGTCACGATCAAGCGGCGACGGCAATGGCCGGCCCCGGTCCGTCAACGGCCGCTCGGAGTCGGTGATCCGTCCCGAACGCTTCGCTCGCCTCGTCACGCTCGCCGGCTTCCTCATCGGCGCCGCGCGGGAGGATGCGCGGCTTCCCGTCGCCACGGTCCTCGACGAGCTCAACGTCAGCCGGCAGGAGCTCCGCGAGGACATCGACGTGCTCAACGTGGTCAACTTCGGCGGCGGCACCTACGTTCTCTACGCGGAGATCGCCGGCGAGGAGATCGAGGTGGACCCGGACACCTACGGCGAGAACTTCGCCCGCCCGGCCCGCCTGCTGCCGCTGGAGGCGAAGGCGCTTGTGGCGGCCATCGACCTCTTCGGCGACCACCTCCCACAGGCGGGCCTCTTGACCGCGCGCGAGAAGATTGTCGCGGCGCTGGGGCATGACCCGTCTCAGGAGGGGCTCGAGATCGCCCCCGGCAGGGACGACTCCAAGGTGGTTCGCACCGTCAACGAGGCGATCGAGCAGCGCCGCGTGCTCGAGCTCCACTACTACAAGGAGAACGAGGACGAGTTCGTCAAGCGCGAGGTCGAGCCCTACCAGCTCGTCAGCGGCCCGGAGGGCTGGTATCTGGGCTGCTACGACCTCGGCCGCGACGACACACGCCACTTTCGCCTGGACCGGATGAAGGAGGCGAAGTTGACGCGGCGATCCTTCGAGCCGCGCGAGGGCGTCGAGGAGCGGCTCGCTGAGCAGGAGTGGCTGGTCCACGGCGAGGTCGGCAGCGCCGGCGTGGCCCGCGTCTGGGTCTCCCCCGAGCGGGCCCGCTGGCTGCGGGAGGAGAGGAACGTCGTCGAGGAGCTCGCCGACGGCGCGGTCGTGGTGGAGCTGCCCTACGGCTCGGCGGATTGGCTCGTTCGCGAGATCCTCAAGGGGTTGGGGGACCTCGTCGTGCTGGAGCCGGTCGACGCCCGCCAGGCGGTGCTCGACGCCGTCGGCAGCGGGTAGCGGGGCCATCGACTCCCCACCCGGGCATCCGGAGATCGTCAGGATCGTCGCCCCCAACCCAGGGCCGATGACGCTCGAGGGCACCAACACCTACGTCGTCGGGAGCGATCCGGCGTACGTGGTGGACCCCGGCCCGGCCGATGCCGGACACCTCGAGACCGTTCGCTCGGTGGCCGAGGACCGGGGCGGGATCGCCGGCCTCGTGCTCACGCACTCGCACGCGGACCACTCCGCGGCGGTGCCGATGCTCGACACCCCGCTGCTCTTCGGGGACGTCGGAGCGGGGGACGAGACGTCTGGCGAAGTGGGCGTCGGGGCCGGCTCGGCAAGCATCGCTGTCGCGGTGAAGCCCGAGCGCGTCGGCCCGTTCGAGGTCATGCCCACGCCCGGCCACGCGACGGACCACGTCTGCTTCCTGATCGGCGACGTCGCCCTGTGCGGCGACCTCGTGCTCGGCCACGGCTCGAGCTTCGTTCCACCCGACGGCGGCTCGCTGTCGGCCTACATGGACTCCCTCGAGCGTCTGCGGGAGGCGAACCCGGAGCTCCTCTGCCCCGGCCACGGGCCATACATCACCGAGCCGCGGATAAAGCTCGACGAGTACGTCGAGCACCGGCTGATGCGCGAGCGAAAGCTCGTGGCGGCGCTCGCCGACGGGGAGCGATCCCGAGCCCGGCTGCTCGCCACGGCCTGGGACGACGTGCCGGCCGAGATGCTCCCCGCGGCCGCGATCGTGATGCAGGCCCACCTGGAGAAGCTCGAGACAGAGAGCCGGCTGCCGGAGGGGCTTGGCGACTAGAGTTGCCGCCATGCTCGGCGGCACCCTCGGGAGGCGTCTTGCGCTCCTCGGCGGGGCGTTCGCGACCCTGGCGACGACGACCGCAGCGGGCCTGTGGTGGCAACTGCTGCGCCGCCCGCTGCCTCGCACCACGGGCAGCCTCCGGCTCCAAGGGCTCGAGGGAACGGTCGAGGTGCGGCGGGACCGCTGGGGGGTTCCACACATCCGCGCCGGATCCAGGCACGACCTGTGGTTCGGCGAGGGCTTCTGTCACGGGCAGGACCGCCTCTGGCAGCTCGACCTGTACCGGCGGATCGGCTGCGGCCGGCTTTCTGAGATCGCCGGGCAGCCGGGGCTGCAGACGGATCGCTTCATGCGCATCCTCGGGCTGCGAAGGGCCGCCGAACGCGAAGCGGAGGCGCTCGAGCCGGGGCTGCGCTCCGAGCTCGAGGCGCTGTGCGCGGGCGTCAACGCGGCGGCCGGCGATCGCTCGCCCCCCATGGAGCTCCAGCTCCTGCGGCTCGAGTTCGAGCCGTTCACGCCGGCGGACGCCCTGACCCTCACCAAGCTGCTCTCGTTTGGCCTCTCGACCAACTGGGAGCGGGAGCTGCTGCGGGCCGAGATGGCGCGTGAGCTGGGCCCCGAGCTGACCGCGCGACTGGATCCGGGGTATCCGCGGGGAAATCCGGTCGTCGTGACGCCCGGCGTGGCCTGGGAGGGCGACGGCTTGGACCTCGCCGAACAGATCGCCAAGGTTCGCAGCACGATCGGGCTGACCGTCGAGGCCACCGGCTCCAACAACTGGGCCGTCACCGGCGCGCGGTCGGCGACCGGGGCCCCGCTCATGGCCGGCGATCCTCACCTTCCGCCCAGCATGCCTGGGATCGTCTACCAGGTCGGGCTCCACCTGGGCGATCGGTACTGCCGCGGGGCCTCCCTCCCCGGGGTGCCCGGGGTGATGATGGGTCAGAACAACGACATCGCCTGGTCCTTCACGAATGCGATGGCGGACGTGATGGACCTCTTCATCGAGCGAATCGACGGCGACACGTACGAGTTCGAGGGCGAGCAGCAGCCGCTGACGACGATCGAGGAGGAGATCGTCGTCAAGGGGCGCTCGGAGCCCGAACGCCTCGTCGTGCGCGAAACGCGCCACGGGCCGATCGTCAACGAGGCCCTGAGGGCCGACGACGCAGAGCCCCTGGCGCTGCGCTTCGCGGTGCTCGACTCGCCGGGGATCACCGAGGCCACCGTCTCGACGCTCGAGTTCGGAAGCGGTCCCGAGTTGGTCGAGGCGCTGGCCGCTCACGCACACCCCGTCTCGAACCTGGTCTGGGCGGACCGCCACGGCTCGATCGGCTACAAGACCGTGGGCCGGCTTCCGATGCGCCCGGGCGGTTGTCCGGACCTGCCGAAGCCCGGCTGGACCGCGGAGCACGAGTGGGATGGCTGGGTGCCCTATGAGGAGCTGCCCGAGGCGCGGGACCCCGACCGCGGCTTCCTGGTCACGGCGAACAACCGCATCGCGCCCGAGGACTATCCCCACCACATCACGAGCGACTACCTCGACGGGTATCGGGCGCAACGGATCGAGGAGCTGATCGACGCGCAGCCGGAGCACGACCTCCAGAGCTTCGAGGCGATGCAGACGGACATGGTGTCGGTGCCGGGACTCGAGACGGCCCGCCGCCTGGCTCGCCTTCGCCCCCGCGATCAGCGCGAACGGGCGGCGATCGAGCGGCTGCGCTCCTGGGACGGGCGAATGAGCCCGAACTCGATCGCGGCGACGATCTACCAGGCATTCACGCTGCGATTGGGACGCGAGGTGACCCGGGCGGCGGTGAAGGACCGCGACCTTTCCGAACGGTGGCTCGATCGCGCCGACAACGGCTTCATCGCCCACGTGACGTCCCCCTGGCGCTGGCAGTCTCACCTCCTCGCGCTCTGGGACGAGGCTGACCAGGAGCTTGTCGGCCGGTCCTGGGAGGAGCTCGCCCTCGACGCGTTGCGGGGCGCCCTGAACGAGCTCGAGTCGAGCCTCGGGCCCGACCCCGGGGGGTGGCGCTGGGGCAAGGTGCACGCGCTCGTCTTCGCACACGCGCTTGGCGCCGCGTCACCACTGCTCGCCCGGCTCCTGAACCGACGGCTGGAGGTGGGAGGCGGCCAGGAGACGGTCGCCCAAGTCGGCTGGGACCCGAACGACCCGTTCACGGCGATTTGGGCGCCCTGCTGGCGCATGGTCGCCGATCCGCTGCGTCCTGAGCGCTCGCGTTGGCAGGCGTTCACCGGCCAGTCCGGTCACGTGGGGAGCTCCCATTACGACGATCTGCAGGTGGATTGGGCCGACGGGCGGACCCAGCCGATGGCAGGCGAGGGCCCCTGGCGGGTGCTCGAGCTGCTCCCCGACGGCCCCCCCTCGAGCCCGGAAGGCGCGCCCCCGGCGCGAGGATGAGCGGCCGCCGGCGCGAGATCCAGCTCTCGCCCTCCGAGCAACGCAAGCTGATCGAATCCGAGCGCGTCATCGTGGTCTCGACTCTTGGGTCGCGCGGTTGGCCGCACTCGATGCCCCTCTGGTATGTGCCCCGCGACGGGGAGATCTGGATCTACACGTACGCCAAGTCCCAGAAGGTCCGCAATCTCGAGCGCGACCCCCGGGCGACGCTGCTGGCCGAGACGGGCCACGAGTACGGCGAGCTGCGCGGCATCGAGATCGAGGCGGAGGCGGAGATCCACCGCGACCTCGACACGGTGTTCGAGCTCGCCCGGGAGCTCACGCTGCGCTACGCGGGCGACGACGCCACCCTGGACGACGACGCTGCCGAGGCCCTCAAGACCCAAGCTCGCAAGCGTGTGGCGGTGCGCTTCGAGCCGAAGCGGGTTGCGACGTGGGACCACCGAAAGCTCGGCGGGGCCTACTGATCGCTCCTACGCGGAGCCCTCGTTCGGGCGCGCTATGTAGCCTTGCCGCGCGATGGAGAACCTCAAGGGGCTGATCCTCTCGGGCGGCGCAGGCACGCGCCTGCGCCCGATCACTCACACGTCCGCCAAGCAGCTCGTCCCGGTCGCCAACAAGCCGGTGCTCTTCTATGGCATCGAGGCCCTGGTCGAGGCGGGGGTCACCGAGATCGGGATCGTGATCGCCCCCGAGACGGGCAGCGAGATCGCCTCGATCACCGGCGATGGCTCCGCCTTCGGGGCCTCGATCACCTACATCAACCAGACCGAGCCGCTGGGTCTGGCCCACGCGGTGCTGACGGCGGAGGAGTTCCTTCAGGACGGGCCCTTCGTGATGTACCTGGGCGACAACCTCCTGCGGGACGGGATCACCGCCCTGGTCGACGCCTTCCGGAACTCCAGGCCCGATGCCCTGATCCTCCTCACCCGGGTGCCCGACCCGGGGAACTACGGCGTGGCGGAGCTCGACGGCGACCGGGTGATTCGCCTGGTCGAGAAGCCCGAGTCGCCACCCAGCGACCTGGCGCTCGTCGGCGTTTACATGTTCGGGCCGTCGATCTTCCAGGCCGCGAAGGCGATCGAGCCTTCGGGACGGGGAGAGCTGGAGATCACCGACGCGATCCAATGGCTGATCGATGGTGGCCAGCGGGTAGAGAGCCATCGGGTGATCGGCTGGTGGAAGGACACCGGTCAGCTGGACGACATGCTGGAGGCAAACAGGCTCGTGCTCGAGGACATCGAGCGTTCCGTCCAGGGCGAGCTCGTCGACTCGAAGGTCGAGGGGCGGGTCGTGGTCGAAGCCGGCGCACGGCTTGAGCGCTCCCTGGTGCGCGGGCCGGCGATCATCGGCGCGGACGCCCTGATCACCGATGCCTACGTCGGTCCCTACACGTCGATCGACGCGGGCGTCACCGTGGCGCGCGCCGAGGTCGAGCACTCGATCCTGCTCTCGGGATCCAGCGTCTCGGACCTGGGCTCGCGAATGGAGGCGAGCCTGCTGGGGCGCAACGTCAAGCTCTCGCGCGGCGACGGGCTGCCGAAGACGCTGCGGATGATCGTCGGCGACAACGCCGAGATCAGGATCCCATGAAGGTCCTCATCACGGGCGCCGGCGGGATGCTCGGCCGCGACGTCACGACCGCCTGCCACGCCCGGGGCGCCGAGGTCGTCGCCCTTGGCCACGCCGGCCTCGACATCTCCGATCCCGGTGCGCTCGACGCGGCGCTGACCAGCCACAGGCCCGATGCGGTGGTCAACTGCGCGGCCTTCACCGACGTCGACGGCGCCGAGGACGACGAGGCCGGCGCGATGAAGGTCAACGACGAGGGCGCGGCTCTCCTGGCGGCCGCGGCCGATCGCGTCGGGGCCAAGATCGTTCAGCCCTCGAGCGACTACGTCTTCGACGGATCCGGGGGGAGGCCGTACGTCGAGTCAGACATGCCTGCCCCCATCTCGGCGTATGGCCGCTCCAAGCAGGCCGGCGAGACCTCGGTCGCCGTGTCCAATCCGCGTCACTTCATCGTCCGCGCATCGTGGTTGTTCGGGGTGGGAGGGAAGAACTTCGTCGAGACCATGCTGCGGCTCGGCAACGAGCAGCCCGAGGTCCTGGTGGTCTCAGACCAGGTGGGTTGCCCGACGTACACGCGCCATCTGGGGGCGGCGCTCGCCCTCCTGCTCGAGGGCGAGAACTTCGGCATCCATCACATCGCCGGCGGCGGCCAGAGCTCCTGGTACGAGTTCGCGCAGGAGATCTTCGACCAGGCGGGCGTCGAGTGCAGGGTGATGGCCGGCACCACCGAGATGTTGGCTCGCAAGGCGCCCCGGCCCGCGTTCTCGGTGCTGGGCACCGAGCGCCCGGACCCGATCACACTGCCCCACTGGAAGCGCGGCCTGGCCGAGTACCTGGCCGAGCGCCGGGTCGGGGAGGTCGCGGCATGAGGGTCCTGGTGGCGGGCGGGGCGGGCTTCATCGGCTCCACTTACGTTCGCGGGCGGCTTGCCGACCACCCGGACGACTCCGTGCGGGTGGTCGACAAGCTCACCTACGCTGGGCGCCGCGAGAACCTCGAGGGCGTGTCCGACGAGAGGCTGGAGCTGGTGGTCGGGGACATCGCCGACCCCCAGGCCGTTGAGGCCGCGGTCGACGGCTGCCAGGCGATCGTCAACTTCGCCGCCGAGTCGCACGTGGACAGGTCGATCGAGTCCCCGGGCGAGTTCATCCAGACCGATGTCTTCGGCGCCTTCGTCCTGCTCGAGGCGGCGCGCAAGGCGGGGATCCGCCACCTCCAGGTCTCCACCGACGAGGTCTACGGGTCGATCGAATCCGGGTCGTTCACCGAGCGCTCCCCGCTCGAGCCCTCCTCTCCCTACTCGGCTTCCAAGGCCGGCGGGGACATGATCGTGGGCGCGTACCACAGCACCTACGGCGCCGACGCTCTGATCGTCAGGGGATCGAACAACTACGGTCCGCGCCAACACCCCGAGAAGCTGATCCCGCTCTGCGTCCTGAACGCGCTCGCCGGCGACCCCTTGCCCGTCTACGGCGACGGCATGCAGGTTCGGAACTGGATCTTCGCCGAGGACTTCTGCCGAGGCATCGACCTGGTGCTCGAGCGCGGCGACCCGGGCCAGGCCTACAACGTCGGCGGCCCCGACGAGCTCCCCAACATCGAGGTCGTGAGGACGATCCTGGCCCTGACCGACCGCGACGAGTCGCTGATCGAGTATGTGACCGACCGGCTCGGTCACGACCGCCGCTACTCGTTGTCCTCGGACAAGGTTCGCGAGCTCGGCTGGGGGCCGCGAGTTGGCTTCGAGGAGGGCCTTCGCCGGACCGTGGAGTGGTACCGCGAGAACGAATGGTGGTGGGGCCCAATCCGAAGCGGCGAGTATCGCGAGTACTACGAGCGCCAGTACGGAAGGGCGCTCGGCTGATGGCTCGACGGCTTGAGACTCGGCTCGACGGCGTGGCGCTGATCGAGCCTGAGGTTCATGGAGACGAGCGCGGCTTCCTCGTCGAGACTTTCCGTGACGACGCCTGGCGCGAGCTCGGCGTCGAGGTCGACTTCGTCCAGGACAACCACTCCCGCTCCTCGCGCAACATCCTTCGCGGCCTGCACTTTCAGACCGCGCCCGGACAGGCGAAGCTCGTCCGCTGCCTGCGGGGGCGGATCTGGGACGTCGCCGTGGATCTGCGAAGCGACTCGCCGACCTACCGGCAGTGGGAGGGGCACGAGCTCGACGACGAGCGTCACCGCCAGCTGTTCGTGCCGGTGGGATTCGCCCACGGCTTCTGCGTGCTGAGCGATGTGGCCGACGTCGCCTACAGGCTCTCGAGCCCCTACGACTCCACGACTGAAGCCGGGATCGCGTGGGACGACCCTGACATCGCGGTGGAATGGCCGCTTACTGACCCGGCCCTCTCCGAGCGCGACCGCACCGGACCTCGCCTGGCCGAGATCGCCGACAGCTTGCCCTGGTAGGACTAGTCTCGCCCGGGGGGATCACCCGCGGCAGCCAGGGCCTCCTGGCGGTCGGCAAACATGCTCACGCGGATGATCTTGCCGTCGCGGAGCTCGTACAGCCAGCCCATCGTCATCTCCACCGGCGCCCCGCTTTCCTTTCCGCGGCCGACCTGGCGCAAGACCATGACGACGCTGTCGCCCGCATCGATCAACTCCTCGATGTCGAACTCGAAGTCCGTCCATGCTCCCGTCCATCGACGGACTGCCTCGGCAACGCCCTCGGGGCCGTGGAACCTCTCCCCGACTCTTGTCTCCCACTCGACGTCGTCCGCGAAGGCGCTAAGGGCGAGATCGAGCTTGCGGTTGCGTAGTCGTCGAGCATGCGGCGGATGATCTCGACGTTCTCGCTTGACACGCCTTAAGTATCGCGTCCGCCCGATCCGTAAGATCGAGCGTTTGAGCTCCATGGGATCCGAGACTGCCGAATCCACCCCGCTGCAGCCCTTCAGCGCGCCTGTGCGCCGCTGGTTCGAGGCGTCGTTCCGCGAGCCGACGCCTGCCCAGGCGATGGGCTGGCCGAGGATCGCATCCGGCGAGAACACGCTCATCTGCGCGCCCACCGGTTCGGGAAAGACGCTCGCGGCGTTCCTGTGGGGCATCGATCGGCTTGCCCGTGAGCCGGAGCGGCTCGGGCAGGGCGTTCGGATCGTCTACGTCTCGCCGCTGAAGGCCCTCTCCTACGACATCGAGCGCAACCTCCGCGCGCCGCTGAAGGGGATCGGCGCCGACATCTCGGTCGGCCTGCGCACGGGCGACACGCCGCAGCGGGAGCGCCAGGCCATGCGGCGAAAGCCCCCCGACATCCTGATCACGACTCCCGAGTCGCTCTACCTGATCATGACCTCGGGCGCCCGCGAGATCCTCACGCAGGCGGAGGCGGTGATCGTCGACGAGATCCACGCCGTGGCGCAGTCGAAGCGGGGCGCCCACCTTGCCCTGACGCTGGAGCGCCTCTCGCACCTGGTGAAGCAGAACGAGGGGAAGGATCCGCAGAGGATCGGGCTATCGGCGACGCAGCGGCCGCTGGAGCGGGTCGCCCAGTTCCTGGTCGGACCGCGGCGGAGCTGCGCGATCGCGGACGCCGGCAAGCCGAAGGAGCTCGACCTGGAGATCGTCGTGCCGGTCGAGGACATGACCGACCCTGACGCCTCCATCGAGAAGCGCCGCGACGGCGGCGATTCCGGCCTCGGCCCGGGCGACCCGAACCTTGACGCCGCGCCCGCCACGCGCTCGATCTGGCCGGCGATCTACCCGGAGCTCTTGAGGCTCGTCCGCGAGCACACCTCCACGATCATCTTCGTGAACAACCGACGTGGCGCGGAGCGCCTCGCGAAGCGCCTGAACGAGCTGAACGCCGACGAGCCTCCATTGGAGCTGCCGGCCACTGAGCAAGCAGGGCAGTCAAGCTCGGACGGCGCGGTTCTTCCGGAGATCGCAAGGGCGCACCACGGCTCGCTCGCCCACGAGGAGCGCCTGGTGGTCGAGGAGCTCCTGAAGTCAGGCCAGCTTCCCTGCCTGGTCGCCACCTCCTCGCTGGAGCTGGGGATCGACATGGGGGCCGTGGACCTCGTGATCCAGGTCGAGTCGCCGAAGTCGGTCACCCGCGGACTGCAGCGGATCGGGCGCGCCGGCCACACACTCGAGGAGGTGTCGGTGGGCCGGATCTTTCCCAAGTTCCGCGCCGACCTGCTCGAGTGCGCCGTCGTCACGAAACGGATGCGAGAGGGCGAGATCGAGGAGACGGTCATTCCCCGGAACCCGCTCGACGTGCTCGCTCAGCACCTGGTTTCGATGTGCGCCGACGACGAGTGGGAGGCGGATGAGATCGAGGGCGTCGTCACCGGGGCCGAGCCGTTCTCGGAGCTGTCGCGCGAGCAGCTCGAGAACGTCCTCGACATGCTCGACGGCCGCTATCCGTCGGATCGGTTCGCGGAGCTTCGGCCTCGCATCGTCTGGGACCGGGCCGCTGGAACCGTGCGCGGGCGAAGGGGAGCGCGCCAGCTCGCGGTCACCAACGCGGGCACGATCCCGGACCGTGGCCTCTACGGGGTCCACCTCCCCGATGGGCGCCGGGTGGGGGAGCTCGACGAGGAGATGGTCTACGAGGCGCGTCCTGGGCAGACCTTCCTGCTCGGCGCAACGACCTGGCGGATCGAGGAGATCACCCGGGACAGGGTGATCGTCACGCCCGCCCCGGGCGTCCCGGGAGCGGTGCCGTTCTGGAAGGGCGACGGGATCGGGCGTCCCGCGGAGCTCGGCCGAGCGATCGGCGCATTCGCTCGCGAAGCCGTCAGCGCCGACCCGAAAGAGCTCGCGAAGGAGTACGACCTCGACCGCCTGGCCTCGGAGAACCTGGTGGCCTACCTGCGGGAGCAGCAGGCCGCGACCAGGGTCGTGCCCTCTGACGAGACCGTGGTGGTGGAGCGCTTCCGGGACGAGATCGGCGACTGGCGGCTGTGCGTCCTGTCGCCCTGGGGCGGTCGTGTCCACGCCGCGTGGGGGCTCGCGCTCTCGGCGCGGATCCGCGACGAGCACGACCTGGAAGCCGACGCGATCTGGTCGGACGACGGCATCGTGGTGCACCTCCCAGACGCCGATGAGGCCCCGCCGGCCGACCTCGTGCTGCTCGAGCCGGACGAGATCGAGGACCTGGTCGTGCGCGAGCTCGGGAGCTCGGCGCTGTTCGGCGCCCGCTTCCGCGAGAACGCGGCTCGGGCTCTGCTGCTTCCTCGCGCCTATCCGGGCAAACGGACGCCCCTGTGGCAGCAGCGCCTCAAGGCGCAGAGCCTGCTGGAGGTGGCCAAGGACTTTCCGCGCTTTCCGATCGTGCTGGAGACGTATCGGGAGTGCCTCCGTGACGTGCTGGACCTCCCCGGCCTCGAGTCGCTGCTGCGAGACCTCTCCACGCGGAGGATCTCGCTGGTCGAGGTCGAGACGCCGAGCGCCTCGCCGTTCGCGTCGTCGCTGCTCTTCGACTACGTCGCCACCTACATGTACGAGGGGGATACCCCCAACGCCGAGCGCCGCGCCGCGGCGCTTTCGCTCGACCGCGATCTCCTCCGCGAGCTGTTGGGCCAGGAGGAGCTTCGTGAGCTGATCGACCCCGACGCCCTGGCCGAGGTCGAGGCGTCGCTCCAACATCGCACCGACGCGGCCCGTGCCAAGGACCGAGATGGGCTCCAGCAGGTGCTGCGCCGTCTGGGTGACCTGACACCCGCCGAGTGTGAGGAGCGGGTGGCCGAGGGGTATTCGGCCTTCTCGATGCTGGAGAAGCTCGAGCGCGAGCGTCGGGCCGCGCGGGTCCGGATTGCCGGCGAGGAGCGGTGGATCGCCGCCGAGGACGCCGGCCTTTACCGCGACGCCTTGGGCGTCCCGCCGCCGCCCGGGCTGCCCGAGACGTTCCTCGCCGACGTGGCCGACGCGATGATCGCCCTGATGCGGCGCTACGCGCGTACGCATGGCCCGTTCGCCACCCCCCAACCCGCCGCCCGCTACGGAGTGGATCCGGCCCCGGCCCTTCGGCAGCTGGAGCAGGCTGGCGAGCTGGTTCGCGGCGAGCTCCTCCCGGGGGGCATGGAGCGAGAGTGGTGCGATCCCGACGTGCTGCGACGGGTGCGCCGCGCGAGCCTCGCCCACCTTCGCGCCGAGGCCGAGGCGGTCGACGTCCGCGAGCTGGCTCGCTTTCTGCCCGGCTGGCAGAACGTCGACGCGCACCGGCCAGCGGGAGCCGGCCCCGACCGCCTGCGCGAGGCGCTCGTCCCCCTGCAGGGCATCGCGCTCACACCGGAGGTCTGGGAGCGGGACGTCCTGCCTCGGCGGCTGGGCGCCTACAGCCCGGCATGGCTCGACGAGCTCTGCACCGGGGGCGAGCTGGTCTGGATCGGGGCGGGCGCGCTGGGACGTAGCGGCGGCAAGGTGGCGCTCTACTTCCGCGAAGACGTGCGCCTGGCCGGACCGCCGCCCGCGAGCACGAAGCTCGAGCCCCCCGCCGGGGAAGTTCATGACGCAATCCGGGAGCTGCTCGGCAGCCAGCCATGCTTCTGGCTCGACCTCGTCGACGCCCTGGACCTTCCCCGCGAGGAGCTCCACTCCGCGCTCTGGGACCTGGCATGGGCGGGCGAGGCGACCAACGACGCGTTCGCTCCTCTGCGCGCGCCGCGACTCCGGAGCGTCCCGCGGACCGAGCGGCGAGGCCGGCGCTTCGCGGCCCGCCGAGCCGCCGCCGGCCAGGCGGTGCAGGGACGCTGGTCGCTCACGGCCCGGCTGTTCGACGGCGCTCCTCCCGCGGGCCCCCGCCTGCGCGCGCAGGCGGAGCTGATGCTCGAGCGGTATGGGATCGTCACCCGCGAGACCGTGCTCGCGGAGGGGATTCCGGGCGGCTTCGCCGCGCTCTACGGGGAGATGTCCAATCTGGAGATGCTCGGCACCGCGCGTCGCGGCTACTTCGTCGAGGGTCTCGGGGGCGCTCAGTTCGCGCTCCCCGGCGCCGTCGAGCGCCTGCGCTCGCTGCCCGACCGCTCGGGCGACTACCTGCTGCTCGCGGCGACCGATCCGGCCAACCCGTACGGGGCCGGCGTGCCGTGGCCAAAGCGCGGAGAGGCTCGAAAGGGGGGTCGGCGTCCCAGCCGCACCCCTGGCGCGTACGTGCTGCTTCGTGACGGGGAGCCGCTCCTCTTCGTCGAACGGGGCGGCCGAGGCATCCTGCGCCTCGTGGACCTCGGGGACGATGCGCTCGCGGAGGGGATCGCCGAGGTGGCGGGCGCCGCACACGACGGCGTTCTGCCCCGGCTCGCGATCGAGCGGCTCGACGGCGAGCCGGTGATCGGCTCCGGGCTGGAGGAGATGCTGATCGCGGCAGGGTTCTCCCGCCAGCCGCGCCGGCTGGTCGCATCCGCCTAGCTGCCCGTCAACGGCTCACCCCGGAGGCACTCGAGAGCGGGATAATCGGGCGGTGGGGGAGGAATGGGCATGAACGCCACCGATCAGATCGACCTGTTGTCGCGCGTCCCGCTGTTCTCCGAGCTCTCCGCCGACGAGCTGGAGCGAATCTCCCGTGTGGCGGTCCCCAGATCGTTCCCCGCAGGGGTGCGCGTCTTCCACGAGGGGGATCACTCGGACGCCTGCTACCTGGTGCGCCAGGGCGATCTGCGGGTCACTCGCGAGCATTCCGACGGACGGGCGATCGCGCTCGCGACGCTCGGCCCCGGCGATCTCTTCGGAGAGCTGGCGATGTTCGATGGCGAGGCTCGGTCCGCGAGCGTCGAGACCCTCTCGGATGCCGAGCTCCTGGCGCTTCCCGCCGCCGACTTCCGGCGCCTGCTCGCCGATCACCCGGAGATCGCGGTGAAGCTGATCGGCGCCCTGACGCGGCGGCTGCGCGAGACCAACGAGCGGGTCTCCCGGCAGTCGTTTCAGACCGTTCCTAGTCGGGTCGCGGGCGTGCTCACCCAGCTGATCGCCGAGGATGCGGCCGCGGAGGCGCGGCAGGGGGTCACGATCCGCATGACCCAGGCGGACCTCGCCCAGCTTGCGGGCACCTCGCGCGAGAGCGTCTCCCGATTTCTGGCTACGCTCGAGCGCGCCGGCGTGGTTCGGGTGGGGCGCGGACGGGTCACCGTGCTCGAGCCGCGGCGACTGCACGCCTACATCTTCTGATGCGGCTCGGTTCGGCGGGCGGCGACTTTGCCGACCAACGAGCGCGGATGGTCGAGCACCAGCTGCGTCGGAGGGGGATCGGCGACGAGCGAGTCCTGAAGGCGATGGGCGAGGTGCCCCGCGAGTACTTCGTGCCGGAGGGGTATCGCCGTCGCGCCTACGCCGACTCGGCGCTGCCGATCGGAGAGAGTCAGACGATCTCCCAGCCCTGGATCGTGGCGGCGATCTGCCAGGCGCTCGAGCTGCAAGGTTTCGAGCGGGTCCTCGAGGTGGGGACGGGGTCCGGGTACTCGACGGCGGTGCTCGCTCGGCTGGCCGGGGAGGTGACGACGATCGAGCGCGTGGGGAGCCTCGCGCAGTCCGCCCGGGAGCTCATCGATGGCATGGGGATCGCCAACGTCGAGGTGCTCGTCGGGGACGGGAGCGAGGGACTGCCGGAGCGGGCACCCTTCGATTCGATCGCGGTCCACGCGACCGCGCCGGCGCCGCCGGAGGCCCTAGTCCACCAGCTCGTCGTGGGTGGCCGCCTGGTGATCCCGATCGCGACGGATACGGCCGACATGCTGACCGTGTTCAGTCGCCTTGACGAGGACGTGAACGCTTCGACGGGGGAGGGCCTGCGGCGGGAGGTGATCGGCCCCTGCCGATTCGTGCCCCTCATCGGAAGCGAGGGCTTTCCCGAGTGAGCGGGGAGGTTTCGAATCCCGTTAGGCTGGCCTCCTCATGGCCGGCGGCCTGCTCGCGCTCAACTTCTTCTCCCCTGCCTTCGTCGATCAGCTGAAGCGCGGGCGGAAGACCGCGACGATCCGGGTCGGCGACAAGTCGCACAAGTATGAGCGCGGCCAAGTGGTTTGGATCACGGTCGGCTACCACCACAGCCCCCGCGAGAAGATCTTCTCGGCGGTGATCGACGAGGTCGAGGTGAAGCGGGTGCGCGAGCTCTCGCCGCGCGACATCGAGCACGACAACCCGGAGTTTCGGCGCATGGACGAGACGCTTGGATTCCTGCGCCAGATCTACGGCCGCGACATCGACCAGGAGGAAACGGTCACCGTGATCCGCTTCTCCCAGGTGGTCGAATCGGTAGGGCATCAGTTCGGCAACGGCGAAACCCCCTCGCCGAACTAGCCGCCACACGAATGCCCGATTACGAGTTCCTGACGACGTGGTGCCTGGAGGCCCCGCGCGAGCCCGTCTGGGATGCGATCTGGGACGCGGAGCGCTGGCCCGAATGGTGGAGGGGCGTTGTCGCGGCGCGGACCGTGACCGAGGGCGACGAGGCCGGCGTCGGCCAGGTCGGCCGATACACCTGGCGCTCCAAGCTCCCCTACGACCTCGAGTTCGAGATGAGGACCACGAGGGTCGCCAAGCCCCACCTGCTCGAGGGCAAGGCGCAAGGGGAGCTGGCCGGCACCGGGCGCTGGCGCCTGTTCGAGCAGGACGGCGACACGCCGGTCACCGCGGTCGTCTATGAGTGGAGCGTGAGCACCTCGAAGCCGTGGATGAATCTGCTGGCTCCGATCGCCCGGCCGCTGTTCGAGTGGAACCACGACTGGGTGATGCGAAACGGCGGTCAAGGGCTCGCCACGCTCCTCGGCTGCCGCCTCCTGGCGAGCGACTGAACCGTCCGTCCGCCGTCGGGTCGGTCCACGAACTTAAGTCGCTCGGACTCAGATCTGAGCTTGACATCCGAGGCGAGGCGGCTACACTCGGCTGCGGCCTTTGGCACTCCCCCCTGTAGAGTGCCAGGCGCCGGCGCAGCCGGCAAGACTTTCAAACGCTCTAGCAGACGGAGGTAGCAGACGGATGAACCTCAAGCCCCTTGGGGACCGCCTGATTGTCCAGGCAATCGAGGAGGAGGAGACGACCGCAAGCGGCATCCTCCTGCCGGATACGGCCAAGGAAAAGCCCCAGAAGGGCAAGGTCGTAGCGGTGGGAGACGGGCCGATCGAGGATGGCGAGCGGCGCCCGCTCGACGTGAGCGAGGGCGACGAAGTCCTCTACAGCAAGTACGGCGGCACCGAGATCAAGGTGAGCGGCGACGACCTGCTCGTTCTTCGCGAGTCGGACGTGCTGGCCAAGGTCGTCTAACGGTCGAGCGACTCAGGACTTAAAGACTTAGGACTTAGAAGAAGGAGGAAGCGAAACAAATGGCTCACAAGGAGCTCAAGTACGACGCGGAAGCGCGCGCGGCGCTACAGGCTGGCGTCGATGGCGTCGCCAACGCCGTCAAGGTGACGCTCGGCCCGAAGGGCCGCTACGTGGTGCTCGACAAGAAGTTCGGCGCCCCGACGATCACCAACGACGGAGTGACCATCGCCCGCGAGATCGAACTCGAGGACGTGTTCGAGAACCAGGGCGCCCAGCTGGTGCGCGAGGTCGCCACGGCGACCAACGACGTCGCCGGCGACGGCACCACGACGGCCACCCTGCTGGCCCAGACGATGGTCCGATCGGGCCTCAAGAACGTGGCGGCGGGGGCCAACCCGCTGGCGCTGCGGCGCGGGATCGAGAAGGCCGTCGACCAGGTGGTCGACAACCTGCGCGACAAGCAGTCGCGCGAGATCGCCGGCAAGGAGCAGATCGCCCGAGTGGCGGCCATCTCCGCCGCCGACGACGAGATCGGCAACGTGATCGCCGATGCGATCGACAAGGTCGGCAAGGACGGCGTGGTGAACGTCGAGGAGGGCCAGACCTTCGGGATGGAGCTCGAGTTCACCGAGGGGATGCAGTTCGACAAGGGCTACATCTCGCCGTACATGATCACGGACCAAGAGCGGATGGAGGCGGTCCTCGAGGACCCGTACGTCCTGATCGCCAACCAGAAGATCGGCTCGGTGCGCGACCTGCTGCCGGTGCTCGAGCAGGTGATGCAGAGCGGCAAGCCGCTGGTCATCGTTGCCGAGGACGTCGAGGGGGAGTCCCTCGCGACCCTGGTGGTGAACAAGCTCCGTGGCACCTTCACCGGCGTGTCCGTGAAGGCGCCCGGCTTCGGCGATCGCCGCAAGCGGATGCTCGAGGACATCGCGATCCTGACCGGCGGTGAGGTGATCACCGAGGAGATGGGGCTGAAGCTCGAGAACACGCAGGTCTCGCAGCTCGGCCGCGCTCGCCGAGTGGTCGTCAACAAGGACACGACCACGATCATCGACGGCGGCGGCGAGAAGGATCAGATCGAGGGCCGGATCAACCAGATCCGCTCCGAGATCGAGACGACCGACTCCGATTTCGATCGCGAGAAGCTCCAGGAGCGCCTGGCCAAGCTCGCGGGCGGAGTCGCCGTGGTCAAGGTGGGCGCTGCCACCGAGACCGAGATGAAGGAGAAGAAGCACCGGGTCGAGGACGCGCTCCAGGCGACCCGGGCGGCCCTCGAGGAGGGCATCGTTCCGGGCGGCGGCGTGGCCCTGCTGAACGCGCAGGACGCGATCGACACGTCCGACCTGACGGACGGCGACGAGAGCACCGGCGCGGAGATCGTTCGCCGGGCGCTCGAGGAGCCAATGCGCCAGATCGCCGAGAACTCGGGCTTCGAGGGCTCGGTCATCGTCAACAAGGTCCGCGGCCTGAAGCCGGGCGAGGGCCTCGACGCCGACTCCGGGGAGTTCGGCGACCTGGTCTCAAAGGGCGTCATCGATCCGACCATGGTCACCCGGTCGGCGCTGCAGAACTCCGCGTCGATCGCCAAGAACATCCTGACCACGGAGGCGATCGTCGCCGAGCCGCCCGAGAAGGACGCCGCGCCGGCCGGCGCTGGCATGCCCGACATGGGCGGGATGATGTAGCTCGCCTTCAGGCGATCTCCCGCCTCGGCGGGCACCCGATGTGCGAAGGGCCCGGCGGAAGCCGGGCCCTTCTGCGTCCGTGGGCGCGGGCGGCGAACTGTGTCCGGATGTGTCCGTCCTCCGGACACCGATCGCCACAGTTCCCCAAGCCGGTCAGACCCGCTCCCCTACAGAGCCGTCTCTGCCCAGCGGCTCGCGCTACTCGCGCGCCAGCACGTCCCTAACCGTCAGGGGCGTCACGCCGAGGCTTTCCACGTCCCCGATCCCGCGCGGGGTCGTCATCGGCACCTCCATCAGCTCGGCCTCCTCCCAGGTGGCGAACACGGCCTCGCCGAAGAGCCGGCGAAGCGCGACCAACGCCAGGTGTACGAGCCCCAATGGCACGTGGAGAAGCGGCCGCTCCCGCCCCGCCTCGCGGGCCACGATCCGCGCGATCTCGTCGTACGTGAGCAGCTCGGGGCCGGCCAGCTCGTAGCGGGCGCTCCCAGAGTCGCGCTCCAGCGAAGCGACGACGCATCGCGCCACGTCGGCCGCCCAGATCGGCTGATAGTGAGAGCGGCCGGACCCGGAGATCGGGAGCACCGGAAGCAGGGCCAGGCGCCGCATCAGCCGCACCCAGCGATCGCTCGGGTCGTAGACGATCGACGGCGCGAAGATCGTGGTCGCGAGCGGGGAGTCCGCGACGGCTCGCTCGGCCAGTGCCTTGGCGCGGAAGAATCGAGTCCGCTGGAAGTCCGTCGCTCCCAGTGCCGAGAAGAAGACGAAGCGCTCAACGCCGGCCCGCTCGGCTGCCCGGAGCAGCCGAACCGTCGCCAGGCCGTTCAGCTCCTCGACCCTGGCGTGGGGCTCGTCGCGGATCGCGGCGGCCAGGTGGATCACCGTGTCGGCGCCGCGCAGCGCTTGGCGCTGCAGGTGCCGATCGCCCAGTCGCGCCAGGTCCCCGAGCGCGATTTGCACCTCCACTCGATGACGGCCGAGTCCCCGGGGATCGCGGACCAGAGCCCGGACGTCGAGGCCGGTCTTGAGCAGAAGAGGGAGGAGGGCCCTGCCGACCGTTCCGCTCGCCCCGGTAAGCAGGATCACGCCGGTGCACTCTATCCGGGCACCCCCACTCCCTACAATGTCCGGTCCGGTCGGCCTGACGACGCCGGCCGGGACGGAACTTGGACCATCCCACGAGGCGCGAAGAAAGGGAGCCGACACTTGGCCTACGTCATCGCCGAGCCCTGCATCGGTCAGAAGGACAACTCGTGCGTCGAGGTCTGCCCGGTCGACTGCATCCACCCGACGCCTGACGAGCCGGACTACGAGGCGGTCGAGCAGCTCTACATCGATCCGGACGAGTGCATCGACTGCGACGCCTGCGTGGAGGCCTGCCCGGTCGACGCGTGCTTCGCCGAGGACCAGCTGCCCGAGGAGTGGGCCAAGTACACGCCGATCAACGCGGAGTACTACTCCAAGTAGAAATACCCGCGAGTTCGTCGCTAGCGCGGGCGGCCTTCTACTGGACTACGGGGAGCTCGGTCCCGCTCACCGGCGCCTGAGCCGCCAGGGCAGGCGGCGGCGCCTGCATCACCGGTAGCTCCTGCGGGGTTGCGGCGACGATCCCGTGAGCCGCCTCCCGAATCGCCTGGGCCGCAGGCGCGTCGGGGTTCTCGAGCACCAGCGGGGTTCCCGCGTCAGCATGCTCGCGCAGCTCCTCGGAGAGCGGGATCTTGCCCACCAAGGGGACGTCCAGCTCGTCGGCGAGGAGCTGACCGCCCCCCTCGCCGAAGATGGTGAAGCGCTGCCCGTCCGGGGCGGTGAAACCGGACATGTTCTCGACGACTCCCAGCAGCTCGAGGTCCACCTTCGCGGCCATCTCGGCGGCGCGCCGCGCGACGGTTTGCGCCGCCGGCTGCGGGGTGGTCACGATCAGCATCTTGGCCTGCGGGAGCAGCTGGGCGAGCGTCATCGACACGTCCCCGGTGCCCGGTGGGAGATCGAGCAGCAGGTAGTCGAGCTCTCCCCAGTCGACGTCCTCGAGGAACTGCTGGATGGCCTTGTGGAGCATCGGCCCGCGCCAAACGACTGCGGCGTTGTCCTCCAGGAAGAAGCCTATGGACATCACCTTGACGCCGCCCGGCCCCGATAGCGGCATGATCTTCCGCTCCGCGTTCACCTCGGGCTTCTGGTTGACCCCAAGCATGCGTGGGATCGAGTAGCCGTACACGTCGCAGTCGAGAGCGCCGGCCGCCTGACCCTCCGCCTGAAGCGCCGCGGCGAGGTTGGCCGTCATCGTCGACTTGCCGACGCCGCCCTTTCCGGAGGCGACGCAGACCACGTTCTTGACCTGCGCCAGGGCGCCCTCGGGGAGCCGCTGGCGGCCAAGTGACTGCTGAAGCCTGCCCTTCTCCTCGTTGGAGAGGACGTCGAACTCAACGCCGACTTGGGTGACGCCGTCCAGGCTCGTTACATGCTCGGCGACCGCCTGTTGGAAGTGGGAGCGGATCGGGCATCCAGGGGTCGTCAGGGAGACCATGACATCGACCCGCCCAGCCTCGTCGACGGTGATCGACCTCACCATCCCCAGCTCGACGATCGACCGGCGCAGCTCGGGGTCGATCACGTGCTCGAGCGCCGCGGTGATCTGTTCCTTGGTGGGAGTAGCCACGGCCCCATTGTCGCAGGGTGGCCCCGCCGGGCAGCGATCGCGGCCGGGTTGGTCGACGCGTTACTCGCGCATAGCGAGACTAAAGCGTCAGCGGAGGTTCCCAGGGATCGACCTTTTGCCTAGCCCAGCCGAAAAGGATCGACCGGCCTCGTGAGCCGGTCGATCCTGGGAGGAGAGGTTGCTGCTCTGCCCGCCAGGTGCGGGTTGCCCCGCGGCCGGTGGGCAGACTCCCCAGCCCGTCACCTCTCGAGGACGGGTCGGGCTAAGCGGTTAGACCAGGGTGGAGACCCGGTCGGAGACCACGCCCTGGGCGCGCTTGACGCGGTGCTCTGCCCGGGTGCGATTGCTCTTGACGGTCGCCTCGACCTTGCGCCGCCGGCGGGTGAGCTCGCGCTCGACGCGGCCACGGGTGCGCCGCACACGGGTCCTCGTCTTGCGACGCGCGGTCGCGCCACGTCGCTCGAGCCGGTTCAGCTCGCGCTCGACGCGGGTGCGAATCGACTTCAGCTCCTGGTTTGCAGTCCGCCGCGCGGTGAACGGCTCGACGACGTCGGTGACGCGGTCGGCGACCGCGAGCACCGCGCCGACCGGGACGTCGACGGTGCGCTCGGCGGTATGCCGCGCGTAGGAGACGCTTCCGTTGCGGGCCTTGGTGAAGCCCTCCCTGACCTTGGCGCTGTCCGAGCGGCTGGCCGGGGTGGACTTGGGCCGTGTGTTGGTGCCCTTGGGCTGCGTGTTGGTGCTGTTGACTGGCATTTCTTTCTTCGAACCCCCTCGGTGGGTCGTGCCTTTGACTTCCTTATTCTTAAGGATGTTCGAGTCTACCAACCCGAACACACGTTTGTAACCCCACGGTCGGGGGCGGTTACAGCGGGATCGACCCAGCCCGCGCCTCAGGCGGGCATCGGCGAGGGCGTCCGGCGTAGCCACTCGAGCGGGCGCTCGAGCTCGGCGACGGTCGGCAGGGCCTCGGGGCCTCGCCACACGCGGTTCAGCGCCTCGGTGCCGGCCTCGGTCACGACCGCGTCGCAGAACGCCTTCCCAAGCCGGTACTGGCGGAGCTTCAGCTCCATCCCCAGCAGCCTCGCGATCACCTCCGCGAGCCCGCCGCGGCTTGCGCGCCGCGCGTCGAGTCGGGCTCGAAGGCGCGCGTAGCCCGGGTCGAGCGACTCCGCGGCGGCGTCCATGACGTGCTCGGCATGCCCCTCGATCACCGACATCACCACCTGCAGGGCGTCGAGCGTCGCTTCCTGCTCAGGACCGGCGAGCAGGCGGGGAAGCTCGCCCTGCATCACCGCGCGGAGCGCGGCTCGCGGGTCGCTTCGAAAGAGGCGCTTCGCGAGGGCGCTCACCGACGCCTGGTCGAGCCGCCCTGAGGCGCCGTCGAGCAACCGGGCGAGCAGCCCCACCAGGTGGGATCGCAGCCACGGCACCGAGGCGAACTGGACCGAGTGGGTGGTCTCGTGGATCGCGATCCAGCGAAGGAAGAGATCAGCGTTCTCGCCGAGCTGAGCGTGCGCCGAGGCCAGGTTCGGGCCTACGAACACAAGCCTCGGTGGGCGATCCGCGCCCACGAGGGAGACGTCGTACTGGCCAAGGACCTTGCGCGCTCCATACCCGACGGCCACGCCGGCCTCGGCCGCGGCTGCGGCGCCCGCAAGCGACCGCGCAAGCCCGGCCAGCGGTCCGGGCAGCCTGATGCCGTCCGAGATCCGCCGCTCCAGCCCCTCCGAGAGGTCGCGCAGGCTCCGAAGGCCGAGGCGTGCCCACTCCGAGCGATCGATCAGCTCGGGGTCCGGCAGCGCCCCACCCGGATGCATGCCCGTGTACTCCGTGACCAGGGTGACCGCATCGGTGCAGGCGGATTCGAGTCCCCGCTGCCCGAATGGCCCAGATCCGCCCTGTTCGCCGGCCAGGCCCACAGCGATCCGCTGGGCAAGCGTCCAGTCGACGAACTGGCGCTCGCTCATGCCCCGGCCTTTGGGACCGGCTCGGCTCTCGCCTGCGCCTCCAGGACGGTGGCCAGGAGCTCGCGGTCGAGCGCCCCAGCCACGTGGTAGCGAGCCGCCAGGTCCAGCCTCACGTCAAGCCCGGCGCCGTCGAAGACGACCTCCGCGCCGGCCGCGCGCGCCACCAGCTGGCCGGCGGCGGCGTCAACGGAGCGACAGGCGCGGCCGGTGAGCATGCCGTCGAAGCGCCCTCCGGCCAGGTAGCAGAGCGAGATCGCGATCGACCCGACTGCGCGGATCCGATAGGCCTTGCCCTCCAGGGCCGCGAGCACCGGGACCATTCGCTCCGGCTTGGCGGACTCGACACCGACCACCTCCAGGCCGAACCCGGGGCCCTCGGCGCGAAGCTCGTCTCCGTTGACGGTCGCGCTCCCGCGGCTGGCGCAGTACTCCTCGGACGCCCCGAAGTCGTACACGTAGCCGAACTCGACGTCGGCCATCGTCGAACCGGACGCGACCGCGATGCTGAGCGAGTGGGACGGCAGCATGCGACGCGCGTTGAGCGAGCCATCGAGCGGATCGACGATCACGGAGACCCCAGACCCCGGCTCGCCGAAGATCACCTCGCCGCGTTCCTCCGAGATCGCGGTGAAGGCGTGACCCTGGCCGTGGAGCGCCTCGAGCTCGGCGAAGACGATGTCCTCGCACGCTCGGTCGATGGCGAGCGATCGATCCCCGCCCTCGCCGATCCCCGCGTACACGGTGCGCGCGGCGATCCCGCTCTGCTCGGCAAAGAGCTCACGGTGAGCCGCCACGATCCTCCGGCAGGCACCCATCCAATCCGCGGCCAGGGCATCCCCATTGGGCCGGGCGTTTGCCTGCTGCGTCTGCCTGCGCGCCACCCCGGTCATGCTAGACGGCAGACACCCTCAACCCTATGCGGGGTCGCTCGCTAGCGTTAGGCCGATGGAGGGAGACGCAGCCGGTTCCCCGCCCCTGCCGACGGACGCCCAGCTCCGCGTGGTCGAGCACGGCGAGGGCACGATGCTGGTCACCGGCGCGGCCGGCTTTGGGAGGACCGAGGCGCTGGCCGGCCGGCTCTCGCGCCTTGCGGCGACCGGAACCCCTCCCGAGCAGGTCCTCGTCCTGGCTCGCTCTCGCGCCGGCGCAAGCCGACTGCGGGCCCGTGCGGCCGCTCTGATCGACAGCGCCTACGAGGAGCTCTGGATCACTACCTACGAGGCCGCCGCGGAGCGATTGCTTCGCGAGCATGCGTTGGAGGCGGGACTCGACCCCTTCTTCGCCACGGTCCGAGCCGCGGACCGGCTCGCGATGCTCCTCGACCGGTTGGACGACCTATCGTTGCGCCGACACGAGATCCGTGGGAACCCGGCCGGACTGCTCGCCAGATTGCTTCGCCGCATCGACGCGATGAAGGCCGAAAGCGTCACTCCCGACCGCCTGCGGGACTGGGCCGAGCGGGCCGAGCGCGATGCGTCCGACGGCGTTGAGCGCCAGCGCGCCACCCGCGAGCGCGAGTTCGCCGACTTCTACGCCAGCCACGATCGCGTCCTGCGTGAGTGCGGCAGCCTCGACGCCGCCGACCTCGTGATCGAGCTCGGCCGCCTGGTCAACGAGCGCGCCGACGTCCGGGGGGCGCTCTCGGAGCGCTTTCAGCATGTGATGATCGACGAGCTCGAGGACGCGGGGCTGGCTCACCGCAGGCTGATCGAGGCGCTGGCCGCCGAGCACGACAACCTGCTCTGCACCTGCGATACCGAACAGGCGATCCGCCGCCCCGCGATTGCCGCTCGGGACCCCGCGCCGTCGTTCCTCGAGCTGCATCCGAATGCGGAGCACGTCATCCTCGACCGCCCGCTGCGCTTCGGCGCCCCGATCGCCAAGGCAGCCAGCGCGGTCAGCCGCCTGGCCCATGGGCGAGTGGCTGGGGCTAGCGACGAAGTCGCGGTAGATACGGAGGTGCCTGCCGCCACGCCGGAGCCCAAACCCGCCGACACCGGACGAATCCGAGCAAGCTCGGATCACCGGTCGCCTTCGGCTCCCTCGGAGGATGTCGGCGGAGTTATTCGGGAGGATGTCGGCGGAGTTATTCCGGAGGATCTCGGCGGAGTTATTCCGGAGGATGTCGGCGGAGTTATTCGGGAATCGCCGGAGGGATCGGTTCGCTTCTGGCGCTGCACCGGGGAGCGCGCCGAGGCGCAGGCGGCTGCTCGGGAGATCGAGCATCTGCTGGCGGCCGGGGAGGTGCGGCCGGAGGAGGTCTGCGTGATCGTCGGCTCGGGCTGGCGCGAAGCGCGCCTGGTGGCCGCTGCCCTCGAGGAGCGCACGATCCCCTTCCGGTTCGCCGGAAACGCCGCGCTCTTCCAGCGGCCGGAGGTCCGGGACGTCCTCGCCTGGCTGCGAATGCTCGCCGATCCCACCGACTCCGCCGCGGTGGTGCGGGCGTTGACTCGCCCCCCCGTAGAGCTCCGCTCGATCGACCTGGCGCGATGCACGGCGATCGCGCGGCGACGCAAGCTGGACATGGTCTCCGCCCTCCACGCCGGCCTCGAGAGCCCACAGCTCCCGCCCGAGGCCCGGGACCGCATCCAGGCGTTCCTCAAGCTCCACGACGCAGCCTCCAGGGCGCTCGAGGAGATGCGGGCGGACGTCTTCGTGCGACGCCTGATCGAGCGGATCGGCCTGCGACGTCACCGCCTCTTCGTTGCGACCCCTGAGGCCGCGGAACGGCTCCAGAGCCTCTCCCGCCTTTCCGAGCTCGCCGCGGAGTGGACGCAGCGCGAGCCGCGCGGCTCGGTCCGCGACTTCGTCCGACACCTGACGGCCGTCGCCGATGCCGGTGAGCTCGAGACCGATGACGTCCCATCACCGTCCACCCGAGCCGTGGTCCTCGCCGAGCCCGACCAGGTCAAGGGCCTCGAGTTCGCGCACGTCTATCTGCTCGGCCTTCACCGTGGCGCCATCGCCCCTCGGGACTCCGACCCCAGGACCATCCCGGCCGATCTCCTGGCTGAGCAGGCGTCGGGTGAGGTCGAGGAGTCGGAGCTCGCGCCTCGCGCTCGGCTCGCGTACCTGTCGATGACCCGGGCCACCAGGGCGCTGGTCGTTTCGTGGCCGGAGGCCGTCGGCGAGGAAGCGGTGGCCCCCTCGGTCTTCTACGAGACGGCCCGCGACGCGCTGGGCGGCGAGGAGGAGATCCACGAGGAGGAGCTGTTCGGCCCGGCGGAAGGGCTTCACTCCACCTACCGAATGCTCCGGGACGAGGTGCTCGAGGCGTCCTGGCGAGCGGGGTCGGCGCTCTCGGAGATGCGCCTCGACACGGCTGAGGACGTGACCCAGGCGGTGGCGCGTTACCTGGAGCTCATCAAGCTCGCGGCCCTCGTGCAGCGGCCGAGCGGCGAGCCCGCGGCAGAGTCGCTCGCCGCTTTGAACGAGCTGATCGGCCGGGTCGCGTCGCCTGAACAGCAGGCCACGCTGAAGGTCTCGACCCTGGACGACTACGTGATCGGCGAGGAGGCCGAGCTGGCGGCGCGGCGCGAGCTCGTCGCCTCGAGGCGGGAGCCCTCCCTGGAGCAGTTCATCCCCCGCCGGGGCGGCGGACTCGCCCTCTCGGCCTCCGACATCGACCTGTATCGGACCTGTCCGCTGAAGTACAAGTTCGCGCGCGTCTTCGCCATCCCGCAGGAGCCGACCATCAATCAGCGCTTCGGGATCCTCATCCATCAGGTGCTGGACCGGTTTCACACGGAGGGGCTGCATGCCGACGCGTATAGCGGGCCCGGTGAGAGCCCGACCCCTACGGCCGATTCCGCGGGGAGCCTCGACCGGCTGCTGGGGTTGTTCGAGGCGGGGTGGCGACGAGCCGGCTTCGGGGCATCGGACGACGAGCTTCAGTACCGCGACCGTGCGGTGGCCGCGCTCGCCCGCTACCACGAGCGACACGTGCGCTCGGAGTCGAGGCCGGTGTGGCTCGAGCGGAGCTTTGCGTTCTCCATCGGTCCCCACCAGCTTCGCGGGCGGGTGGATCGGGTCGATCGGCTTCAGGATGGCGGCTACGAGCTGATCGACTACAAGACCGGGGAGCGGCGACAGTCCCCCGGCGACGACGTCCAGCTGGCTCTCTACCGGCTCGGCGCCCGGGAGGCGTGGCAGATCGAGGCCGAGCTGGGCAGCTACTGGTATGTCCTGGAGGACGAGCGGGTGGCGAGGGCCCCGGCAGCGGACGACGCGGAGCGGGTGGAGCGCACGGTGCTCGAGGTCGGAGCGGGAATCGAGGGCCAGGACTTCGAGCCGCGCCCCTCCTACGAGATCTGCTCCTGGTGCGACTACCGGCTGATCTGCCCCGCGTCAGAGGCCTGAGTGCTCGTGGCGATAGCTCTCCGAGCCGAAACATGATCCGCCCGGTGGTCGGTTGCGCCGCAGGTCGCGCGATTGCGACGGCGATCGCCGCCCTCGCGGTTGGCGGATCCACAGCCACCCCCGCCGCCGCGAACGTCGCACCGCGCGGCCAGGCCAACTTCAGCATCGCTGGCCTCTTTCCGAGGTACGGGCCGTACGTCCACGACTACGTGGTCCGCTGCGACAACGCACCGGTTCGCGTCAACGCGCACGTCTCCGACTCATGGCGGATGTCGATCGGCGGCGGCGCGGCACGCGCCGGCGACTTCAGCGCCACCGTCCCGCTCAGCGCCGGGATGGCCTTCACGATCACGGTCCGGAACGAAGGGGGCGGGCAGCCCGCCCGTTACCACGTCCGTTGCCTGCCGAGGGACTTTCCGACGTACACCTTCACCCGCTCCGCCCCCGTGTCACCCGACTACTTCGCGGCGGACACCGGGTTCGCGCCGGTCAAAAACCGCTACGCGATGATCTTCAACCGCCATGGCGTGCCGATCTGGTGGTATGGAGCTCCGGTGGTCGGGCCGAGGGTGCTCCCAAGCGGCAACATCCTGTGGTTCCTTTCGAACGGGGAGTCCAGCCGCTACGAGATCCGCGGCCTCGACGGGAACCTTGTCCGCAGCCTGAGCACCGCCTCTGGCGGCTCAGTCGACACCCACGATCTCCAGCGGCTCGGTAACCGCAGCTACCTGATCGGCGCCCACACCAGGGAGCACCACGTCGACACCAGCCTGTTTGGCGGGCCGAGTGACGCCAACGTTCGCGGGGCGGAGCTTCAGGAGGTTGGTCCCAGGGGCGAGCTCCTTTGGGACTGGAGAAGCGAGGACCACATCTCGCTGGCCGAAACGGGTCGCTGGTGGCAGTGGGTCATCGAGCATCGCACCGCGGACGGGTACTACGACCCCGTCCACTGGAACTCGATCGAGCCGCACGGCAGCTCGGTGATCGCCTCGTTCAGGCACCTCGACGCCGTCTACCGGATCAGGAAGAGCAACGGATCGATTGTCTGGAAGCTGGGTGGTATGACCACGCCCCAAAGTCTCGAGGTCCAGGGCGATCCGAAGGCCTACACGTTCGGCGGGCAACACGACGCCCGCCTGGTTCCCGACGGGACCCTGAGTGTGTTCGACAACCGCACCGGGCTGCACGATCCGGCGCCCCGTGCGGTGCGCTACCGGATCGACCCGGGGGCCGGCACGGCGACCCTAGTGCAGTCGATCAGCGATCCCGCCATCGGCACCTCGTACCGCTGCGGGTCGGCTCGGCTCCTGCCGAATCAGGACTGGTTGATCGACTGGGGCCAGAATTCGCGCCAGGGAGCCGGCTCGATTGGCGGCTACAAGCCGAATGGCGAGCGGACCTTCCTCCTCACCTTCGACTCCACTTTCAGCTATCGGGCACAGCCGGTGCCCGGAGGTGCGCTCACCGCCCAGGACCTGCGCCATGGCATGGACGCCATGGCGGCTCCCTAGTCCTTGTCCGTGCCGCGCTGCCGCAGGAAGCGCTGGAACTCCTGCGCGATGTCGTCGGCAGACACGTTCCGCCCGAGCTCGAGGCTCTCTTCCTGGGACGCCTCCAGGCTGCGAACCAGCTCCTCGATCTCGGGATTCGCGGACACGGCGCGGTCCACCTGCTCCTCGAACCGCTCGGTCGCGTCCTCGAGCTCGGACGCCTCAACGGCGATGCCGGTCAGCCCCTCGAGCCGGCGAAGGAGCGCCAGGGCCGCCTTCGGATTGGGAACCGCGGCGACGTAGTGCGGGACCGCCGCCCAGAGGCTTGCCGACACCAAGTCATGCCTGCGGCAGGCGTCGTGGAGCACCCCGACGATCCCGGTCGGCCCCTCGTAGCTCGAGCGGCTGAGCCCGAGGCGCTCGACCAGATCGGGATCGGACGCTAGGCCCGTGATCGGCACCGGCCGAGTGTGCGCGACATCGGCGATCAGCGCCCCGAGGGTGATGACGATCTCGACCTCCAGGCGCCGGGCCGCATCGACGATGGCCTCGGCGAAGGTGCGCCAGCGCACGTTTGGCTCGACTCCGCTGAGCAGCGCCAGGTCGCGCTCGGCCGTGGGCACCTCGACAAATAGCAACGTGTTCGCCGGCCAGTCGATCTCGCGGCTCTGCCCCTCGACGAGGCGGATCGTGGGCCGATTGACCTGAAAGTCGTAGAACTCCTCCGGGTCGATGCGCGCCGCCACCTTGGGGTCAAGCGACGCCGCCACGGCCTCGAGGGCCGCCGTTGCCGCGCTTGCAGCGTCGTTCCAGCCCGCGAACGCGCAGATCAAGGCCGGCGAGCGGAGCTGGGGCGGCTCGTTCTCCCAGATGACCGGATCCACGCCCCGAGCCTATCCAGAAAGCCACCGCGCTCCGGGGCACGCGCCGTCCGAGCCCGGGTTCACCATCAACCCGTGGAAGCTGCGGTGGCCATCTCGACCGGCGAGCGGGCTCAGGCGCCGATCGCCGAGCTGCGGTCGGGACAGCGGTTCGAGGGCCGGTACGCGTGCGTGCGAAAGGACCGTCTGACCGCGCGGAACGGCGGTGCCTACCTCGCGGTGGACCTCCGAGATCGCAGCGGCACGCTCGCCGCGCGCGTGTTTCGGGAAGCGGATCGCGTCGGCCTGCGCTTCGAGAGCGGGGACGCGGTCGAGGTCCGCGGTCGCCTCGAGCGCTATCGCGGCCAGCCGGTGGCGGAGCTCGACGACGTCCGGCGTCTGGAACCCGGCTCGTTCGACCCGGGCGAGTTCCTGCCGGCCGCCTACCGGTCAGTAGAGGAGCTCGAGGGCTTCCTGGAGCACCTGTCACGAGAAGTCCACGATCCGGGGTTGCGGGCCATGGTGTACGGGCTGATCGTCACCGGGTCGGCGGCGGCGGAGTTCCGACGCGCGCCCTGCACCAGGGCGGGACACCACGCCTACCTCGGCGGCCTGCTGGAGCACACGGTTTCGGTCGGAACGCTGGTCGGCGAGCTCTGCCAACTCCATCCGCGGCTGGACTCTGACCTGCTGATGGCGGCCGCCCTCCTTCATGACGTCGGCAAGACGCGAGAGTTCACCTACGGGGCCCAGTTCGGGATCACCGAGGAGGGTCGCCTGCTCGGCCATCTGGCGATCGGGGCGCAGATGATCGCCGCGACGGCCACGGGGCTGCCCGAGCAGCGCAGGCTGGCGCTGCTCCACTGCGTGCTCTCCCATCACGGCCCGGATGCGGGCCCCGGGCGGGCTCGCCAGCCCGGTGGCGGTGGTGGCCGCGGCTTTCATTCGGCCGAGGCGATGGCCCTGTACCGGCTGAACGCGCTCGACGCCTCGGTGAAGGGCGTCCTCGAGCACGGCCTCTAGTCGTTCGCGACGACTGGCTCCTACGCGCGACTCGGCCCCAGCGCCCGCCTGACGAGCTGGGCGGCGATCACCAGGGCAAGCGCCGCAAAGAGCAGCTCGAGCGTGCGCTCCGAGACGGTGTTCGAGACGACGACGCCCACCGCCACCCCGAGCGGCGAGACGGCACCCAGGATCAGCCCGTCGCGCACGCGCACGTTCCCGTAGCCCCGTTGTCGCCAGGCCCCGACCATCGCGACGAAGACGATCGCCAGCAGCGAGGTCGACTCGGCGCGAACCTGCGAGGAATCCAGGAAGATCACGAGCGCCGGCACGAAGAGAACCCCTCCGCCGACCCCGACCAACCCGCCGAGCATTCCGCCGGCGAATCCGAGCAACGCTGCGGCGACGTACTCCATCAGGGCACGATCAGGTCGATTGCCGTGGCGACGAGGAGGCCGGCGAACAGGAGCGCCACGGCCCGCTCGGGGATCCGCTGCTGAAGCGCGGTCCCGGCCACCACGCCGGCGATGCCCGGCACCCCCACGAGCGCGGCTTGAGCCACGTCGACGTTCCCGTAAAGCGCTTGGCCCGCGGCCGCGTAGCCGGCGATGATCACGATCGCGGCCAGGCTCGTTCCGGTCGCCTCGCGCTCGCCGTAGGCGAGCCAGAGGATCAGCAGCGGGACGATGATCGTGCCGCCCCCGACGCCGAACAGGCCGCTGAATATCCCCGCGGCGGTGGCGATCGCCACCAGCTTGAGGATTCGGTCGCGCGCCACCGGCGGCGATACTAGTAGCCATGACCGGGGACGCCCTCGCGCAGCTGATCGAGCCCCTGCGAGCGGCTCCTGGGGAGTCGGCCGCCCTCTTCGATGTCGACGGGACGCTGGCGCCGATCGTCGAGGATCCCGCCGAGGCGAGCGTTCCGGCGCCGACTCAGACGGCGCTCCGCGATTTGGCGGGGCGCTTCGCGCTCGTCGCGTGCGTGTCGGGACGCCGCGCGGCCGAAGCCCGGCGCGTGGTGGGCGTCGACGAGCTGACCTATGCCGGCAACCACGGCCTCGAGGTGCTCGCCCCCGGCGAGCACGAGGCCGAGCTCGATCCGGCACTGGGCGACCGAGCCCGGGCCGCGCGGGAGTTCGCGCTCGATCTCGACGGCGAGGCGCTCCGCGCGGCCGGCCTGCGGCTCGAGGACAAGGGGCCGATCCAGGCGCTTCACTGGCGCGGGGCCCCAGACGAGCCCGCGGCCGAGCGACGGGCGCGCGAGATCGCCGAGCGGGCGGAGAGCGCGGCGCTGGAACCACGATGGGGTCGGAAGGTGCTGGAGCTTCGGCCGACCGCCGATGTCGATAAGGGGACGGCGGTCAGGCGGCTGCTCGATCGGCCCGGCCTGAGCCTCGCCCTGTTCGCCGGGGACGATCGCACCGATCTCGACGCGATCCACGCGCTCCGTTCCCTGGTGGAAGGAGGAGCGCTGCGCGGCGCGGTCTGTATCGGGATCGCGTCCGACGAGGCGCCGGCAGGGTTGGCTGAGGAGGTGGATGCGCTCCTCTCGAGCCCGGAGGATCTGGTCGAGGTGCTGAGGATGCTGACGTCGGCGAGCGTCGCGCAGGGTCGCGGACCGGCCGGCTGATGCTGTTCGTCGACCTCCTCCGCCTCACGGTGCTCTTGATCGGCGCTGCGGCCACGGTGCTCGGGGTGGCGACCGCCGTCTCCGCGAGCCAGGAATCGTCGAGCGCCACGTTGATCTTCGCGGCGGCTTGGTGGGCCGTCGCGCTGGTCCTCGGCGCCGCGCTGGGGAGCTCAACCCGGGCGGGCGAAGCGATGTCCCGGGCTCTGGCGTCCGCGCGAACGGCAACCTCGCTGCCCACCGAAAACGCGGGCCGGATCGCCTTCCTGCGCCTGTGGCCGATCGGCGCTTTCGCCCTGATCGTGGGCGGGCTTGCCTGGCTGTTGCCGCAGGTCGCGGCGGTGGGCGCGGGCTTCGCGATCCTGAACGCGCTGCTGTGGCGCAACCGCGAGCGGGCGGTGAGCGCGATCGAGCAGCGCGACGGCGTGCGCTTCTACGTCGAGCCGACGTCCGCCATGCAGCCGGTCAAGCTGGTCCGGACACCGGGGCTGGGTCGCGATCGTATGCCCGCCGGCCACCCGCCGCCCCCGCCGCCGGCCGGGGGGAACGGCTCCTGACCCCGTCGCAGTCCCGCCTGGTGGTGCTCGCGGCGCGCCGTGCGAATGCCGTGCGGGCTCCGATCGCGGCCACCAGGCCCGCGGCGCCGGCGAGCACCAGGCCGGCCCGCGGGTCGATCGCCTCCCCGAGCCAGCCGACGATTGGCCCCCCGATCGGCGCCGAGCCAAGGAAGACGATCGAGTACAGCGCCATCACGCGCCCGCGCATCTCAGGGTCCGCGTCGAGCTGGAGCGAGGAGTTGACGCCCGCGGCGAACGTGACGCTCGCCGCGCCCAGCGGCACGAGCGCGGCAAGCTCGAGCGGGAGCGTGGGGGCCGCCGCGGCGATCAGGGCGACCGCGCCGAAGCCGAACGCGGCGGCAACCAGTAGTCCGGGCCCGACG
>JBOGZC010000032.1:0-37342 GCA_050697075.1 Solirubrobacterales bacterium
GTGCACAAGGTCGACATGGGCGCCGCGAACCTGCTGCCGACGAGCTCGGCTCGCCGCTATCGGGCCATCCCGGTCGGTTATGTGGACCACGAGACCTTGCTCCTGGCGATGGCCGACCCGGCTGACGTCCTGGCCGTGGACGACGTCCAGATGATGACCGGGCTCCACTGCCACGTGGCGGTCGCCGCTGCTGACGACATCGACGCCCTGATCGGCCGCGTGAACACCCTCGAGACGGCGGTCTCCGAGGCGGTCTCCGAGGAGCAAGAGGCAGAGGGAGAGGCCGAGGTCACCGAGCTTCACGAGTCCGCCGACGACGCCCCCGTGATCAAGCTCGTCTACTCGGTCCTCGCCCAGGCCGTGGGCGAGGGCGCATCCGACATCCACTTCGAGCCCGATGAGGACGAGATGCGGGTCCGCTTTCGGGTCGACGGCGTGCTGCACGAGACGGCGCGGGTTCCCAAGCGGATGATCTCCGGCGTTGTCTCCCGCGTGAAGCTGATGGCCGACATGGACATCGCCGAGAAGCGCCTTCCCCAGGACGGACGGGTCAGCGTCACCGTTCAGGAGCGCAAGGTGGACCTCCGCGTGACGACGCTTCCGACGCAGCGCGGCGAGGGCTGCACGATCCGCATCCTCGACAAGGAGCAGGCGATGCGCACGCTCGACGAGCTGGGCATGTCAGGCGAGCCGCGTGCCAGGTTCGAGGGCGCGTTCACCCGCCCCTACGGCGCCGTCCTCGTCACCGGGCCGACCGGCTCGGGGAAGTCGACGACGCTCTACGCCGCGCTGCTGGAGCTGAACGACGAGGAGCGGAACATCATCACGATCGAGGACCCCGTCGAGTACCGGATCTCCGGCGTCAACCAGCTGAACGTGAACCGCAAGGCGGGGCTCACGTTCGCGACCGGGTTGCGGTCGATCCTGCGCGCCGATCCTGACGTGATCATGGTGGGCGAGATTCGAGACGCCGAGACCGCCAGGATCGCGATCGAGTCGGCGCTGACCGGGCACATGGTGCTGACGACCCTGCACACCAACGACGCCCCGGGCGCCGTGGCTCGGCTCGGTGAGATGGGCATCGAGAGCTTCCTCACCGCGTCGGCGGTCGAGTGCGTGGTGGCGCAGCGGCTCGCCCGCCAGCTCTGCACGTACTGCAAGCGACGCGCGATGATCCCCGAGGACGCCCTGCGTGCGGCGGGGTTTCGGACAGGCGGCGATCTGGAGGCCTATGAGCCGGTTGGCTGCGCCCGCTGCAGCCAGTCGGGCTACAAGGGTCGGATCGGGCTCTTCTCCGTGATGCACATGAGCGACGAGATCAAGAGCCTCACGGTGAGCCGGGCAGCCGAGTCGGAGATCGCCGCGGTGGCGCGCGAGCAGGGAATGCTCAGCCTGCGCGAGGATGGGCTCACGAAGGTCCGGGCGGGGGTGACCTCGATCGAGGAGGTCGCCCGGATCTCCGCGTAAGATCCGGAGCGATCATTTCGAGCCCCGGGGGCCGGTGAGCCCGACAGCGGGGGTGTGCGGGGGGACAGCAGCGGCATGAGGAGATCTCGGGGCCTAAGCGTCGTCGTAGCGGCGATCTTGGCGCTGGGCGCCGTTGAGCTTGCGCCCGCCCGAAGCGCCGCGCAGGCGCCGCTCACGGTCCGTCCGGCGAGCCGCTACCACCAGCTACCGCTGGCGTACGCGGGGTTCAACGCGCCGTTTCGGCGGAACTCGTGGCAGGCGCGAAGCCGGCGTCTCCACGAGGCCGTCGCGGGGCTCCAGCCGGGTGCCATCCGCGTATTCGGTGGAACAACGGCGAACTACTGGGATTGGCGCTCCGGCAAGCTCCTCGATCTGCCCGGGGTGCCTCCCCGAATTCGGATGGTGGCCCGGGAGATGAGCCCCATCTACCTCTCCGATTGGGCCAAGCTCGTCAAGGACGCGAACGCGATCCCCGTGTTCGACCTGAACCTCGTGACCTCGACCCTCCCCGATCAGCTCGAGATGCTGAACGCCGCCGAGAAGCTCGGGATGCCCATCCGCCGGATCGAGCTCGGCAACGAGCTCTACTACGCGGCCCCGCGCGTGGTCAGGGCGTTCCCGACCCCCGCCTCCTACGGTCGCGAGGCAACACGCTGGATCGCCGCCATCAAGGCGCGCTACCCCAAGGCCCAGATTGCCGCCGTCGGGCTCGGGTACCCGCCGCGGGCGGGCGACCAGCGACAGGCGAGGTGGGATCGAGCGGTTCGCAGGACGCTTCACGGCGAGAGCGCGCTCACCTTCCACGCCTACTGGCCGGCGTCGCGCGACCGGAGCCTCTCGGGCGCGGAGCTTGCGAAGGCGCTCGCGGCGCCCCTTCGCCTGCTTCGGACGCTGCGCTCCGATGGTCTTCGCAGGCTGCCGAAGGGTGTCGACGCCTGGGTGACCGAGTGGAACCTGTGGCACGGAGCCGGGTATCGCGGTACCTGGACGAATGGCCTCGCGGACGCCGCCTATCTGCTCGGGCTGCTCGGCGAGCCCGCGGTGAGCCAGGAGGACCTCCACCCGCTGGTCCACAGCCAACCGCAGGCGGCCCTGTTCGGCAACCCCCTGGGGTTCCATGCCGGCGGGCCCGCGACGGTTCGCTACGCGCGCACCGCCGTGGGGGAGGCGATCGGCGAGCTTTACCCCGCGCTGTGGGGAGGCGCCAGTGTGCGTCGGCTGGAGGTGCCCGGAGCCCCCAAGCTCCGGGGAACCGGCATCGCCGCCGTGCGGGGCGTCGCAGTCGAGGGGCGGGGGGCCCTGCTGGTGAACCTGAGCGGGCGACGCCAGCGGCTCGCGTCACGCGACGCGCTCCCCTGCGACGGGACGCTCGACTCGGTGTGGGCGCGGCCGTCCGCGCGGATCACCGGTCAGCCGGGCGGGGTCCGCCACGCGACCAGCCAGGCCGACAGCTCCCTCACGCTGCCCGCTCACTCGGTCAACAGATTGTCCTGCTGAGGCCTCGGCGGCCGCTGACCGCCCGCGCGGACGGGCCCGAAACCAACCGAATCGCGGCCAGACAGCTAAAGCATGCGTGCCCGCCCTCCGATCAAGGGTCCGATGAGCCTCGATTTCGCCGCCGTGCTCACCAAGATGGTCGAATCCCGAGCCTCGGACGTCCATCTGACGTCGGGCTTCCCGCCCGCCGTCCGTGTGCGGGGGCGGATCGTGCCGATGGACGACTACCCTCCGCTCAGCCCGCAGGACACGCGGGACATCGTCTACTCGATCCTCAACGACTCGCAGCGCAAGCGGTTCGAGAATCAGCAGCAACTCGACCTCGCGTACGCGATCCCCGGCGTGGCGCGTTTCCGAGTCAACTGCTTCTTCCAACGTGGGTCGATCTCCGCCGCCTTCCGGCACATCCCCACCGAGATTCAGAGCCTCGAGTCGCTTGCCCTGCCGTCGGTGCTCGAGGAGTTCACCCGTAAGCCGCGTGGGTTCGTCTTGGTGACGGGCCCGACCGGCTCCGGAAAGTCCACCTCGCTGGCCTCGATGATCGACCTGATCAACGAGCAGCGGGAGGAGCACATCCTGACGATCGAGGACCCGATCGAGTTCCTCCATCAGCACAAGAAGTGCATCCTCAACCAGCGCGAGATCGGCGCAGACGCGATCGACTTCGCGACGGCCCTCAAGGGCGCGCTGCGCGAGGACCCGGATGTGATCCTGGTCGGGGAGATGCGAGACCTGGAGACGATCTCGACCGCGCTGACTGCCGCCGAGACGGGCCACCTGGTGTTTGCGACCCTCCATACGCAGTCGACCGCTCAGACCGTGGACCGGATCATCGACGTGTTCCCGCCGCATCAGCAGCAGCAGGTGCGAATGCAGCTCTCGATCGCGCTCCAGGGCATCGTCACCCAGCAGCTCCTGCCGACGGCTGACGGCTCGGCTCGGGTGGTCGCCTGCGAGGTGCTGGTTCCGACTCCGGCGATCCGCAACTTGATCCGGGAGGGCAAGACCCATCAGATCTACTCGGCGCTTCAGACCTCCGGAGCAGTCGGGATGCAGACGATGGACGCCCACTTGGCGCAGCTCGTGCGGATGGGGAAGGTCACGCGGTCCCTCGCCGAACAGCGGTCGTCCGTGCCTGAGGAGCTGAAGCGTCTACTGGCAAGCGGCCCCATGGTGAACGGGGTGCAGGCGGTCGCCTGACCTTGGGAATGGGGGCGGCATGAGCACCTACGCGTTCCGTGCCGTGGACCTCGCCGGCGTCCCTTCGCGCGGCGAGATGGAGGCATCGTCGAAGAACGTCGTCTCCCAGCAGCTGCGGCAGCGGGGGCTGATTGTCCTCGACATCTCCGAGAAGCACGAGGCCTGGAAGCTCGAGAGCATCTTCCAGCGATTCAAGAGCGTCAACCTTCGCGCCCTCGCCGTCTTCTCGCGCCAGTTCGCGACCTTGATCGCCTCCGGGATGCCGATGCTGCGCTCGCTGTACACGCTCGAGGCGCAGACAGAGGACGAGATGCTCGAGAAGGCGATCGTTTCGGTGCGGGAGGACGTCGAGGCGGGAAGCTCGATCGCCCAGGCGATGGAATCGGAGCCCGGGGTCTTCGACCCCCTGTACCGGTCGGTGGTGCGCGCCGGCGAGGGCTCGGGCCGGCTCGAGGAGGCGCTGGACCGGATCGCACACCAGCTGGAGCGCCTCGACGCCCTGCGTCGCCAGGTGCGCTCCGCGATGACCTATCCGGCCGTGGTCTTCGGGCTGGCGCTGGTGGTCATGATCCTGGTTGTCGCGATCATCGTCCCGGTGTTCGTGAACATCTTCAACGAGATCAAGGCCGACAGCCCGAACACGGACACGAGCCTGCCGCTGATGACGCAGATCACGGTGGGGATCTCTCACGTCGTCACCCACTACTGGTACGTCCTCATCGCCGGCACTGCGGCGTCTGCATACGCCTTCCTGCGCTGGAAGAAGACCGATCGCGGACGCCATCAGTGGGACGTGCTCAAGCTCCGGATCCCGAGGATCGGGGACGTGGTCCAGAAGGTCGCGCTGGCGCGTTGGTCGCGCACGTTCGCGGGAATGGTCTCCTCGGGCGTCCCGATCCTGCAGGCGATCGAGATCTCAGGTGAGACCTCCGGGAACGCAGTGATCACCGATGCCATGGACGACGTGTATGCGTCCGTCAAGCGCGGCGGCACGATCGCGCAGCCGATCAGCGAGCACGAGATCTTTCCGCCGATGGTTGAGCACATGGTCTCGGTCGGGGAGGAGTCGGGCCAACTGGAGACGATGCTGACCAAGATCGCTGAGTTCTATGAGGCCGAGGTGGACGCGAAGATCAAGTCCCTGACGGCGCTGATCGAGCCGCTGATGATCATGGTCGTCGGGGCTGTGGTGGGGTTCATCGTGATCTCGATGTACCTCCCGATCTTCAGCCTCTACGACAAGATCCGGTAAGCGCGTTCAAGACCAGGCGGCCCGGTGCGCCGAGGACGGTTGCTAAGTTGGATTTGTGGCCCGTCTCCGCCTGATCCAGGGCACGAGCGACGGCTCTGCGCCAGCGCACCTGCCCGATGCCCTCCCCGACGCCGAGGCCCTGGACGCCTACTCGCGGACGGTGACCGCGGTCGCGGACCGTCTGAGGCCCTCGGTGGCCAACCTCCGGGTCGAGCGACGAACCCGCGGTGGGCGCGCCGAGGGCGGCGGTAGCGCCGTCACGATCACCCCCGACGGCTACCTGCTGAGCTCCGCCCACGTGGTCGAGAGCACCGACGGCAAGGGTCGAGCGTCGTTTCCCGACGGGCGCTCGTTCAGCTTCGACGTCGCCGGCGCCGACCCGCTCTCCGACCTCGCGGTCCTTCGAGCCCACGCCGGCGACCTGATCGCTGCCGAGCTCGGCGACGCCGATTCCCTTCAGGTCGGCCAGCTCGTGGTCGCGATCGGCAGCCCGCTCGGCTTCCACGGTTCGGTGACCGCCGGCGTCGTCTCAGCGCTCGGTCGGGCGTTGCCGACGAGGTCGCGCTCGGCGGGGAGGCTGGTCGAGAACGTGATCCAGACTGACGCGGCGCTCAACCCGGGCAACTCCGGCGGGGCGCTCGCGGACGGGCTCGGGCGTGTCGTCGGTGTCAACACCGCGGTTGCCGGCGTTGGCCTTGGGCTCGCGGTTCCGATTAACGACGCGACCAGGCACATCGTCGCCGAGCTGATGAGCGAAGGGCGCGTGCGTCGCGCCTACATCGGGATCGTTGGTGGTGCGCGGCCGCTGCCGCCGCGCTTCGTAACCGCGGGCCAGGATGCCGCGATCGAGGTGGTAGAGGTCGTGGAGGGTAGCCCGGCCGCCCACGCGGGCCTTCGCGCCGAGGACCTGATCGTCCGGGTGGACGGACGCCCGATGACTGACGTCGGCGACCTTCAGCGGCTCATGGTGGCCGACCGGATTGGACGCCCGTTGGAGGTCGGCCTGATCCGCCACGGGCGCGAGCTCGGCCTCGAGCTCGTGCCCGAAGAGCTCGACTCCTAGCCCGGATCACGCACGAGGCACCCGCCGGCCTGTGTTGGTTCGGCTAGGTGCCACCACCCAGCCGTGGACGGATGTACCCACTAGCTCTCAAGGGGCTGCGGGGACCAACCGATGAGGGGTGTCGTAAGTGAACCCAGTGCCCACCGGACTGGCTAGAGGTCTCGGGCCTGGCGGAAAAAAAGGAAGGGTTCCAAGGAGGAACTGAATGATCCTCAAGATCCGACAGAGGATGGCCCGGGACGAGTCCGGCTTCACGCTGGTCGAGCTCTTGGTCGTCATGCTCATTCTGGGTCTGCTGGCCGCGATCGCGATCCCGGCGTTCTTCAACCAGAGGAACAAGGCCAAGGACGCGAGCGCCAAGGAGGCCGCACGCACCGCGGAGACGGCGGTCGAGACGTTCGCCACCGACAACGGCGGTTCGTATGCGAATGCAACCCCGGCAGCCCTGCAGAACATCGAGTCGACGCTTAACGGCGCCAACCTCACGGTGCCGACCCACACGGCGACTACGTACAAGGTCACTGTGACGTCGACGACCGGGAACACGTTCAGCATTGCCCGTGCCGCAAACGGCACGACCGTGCTGTCGTGTACGCCTGCGAATACGGACGGCTGTCCGGCGTCAACTGCCACCACCGCGCCAGACGGCGACTGGGGCAACGGTTAACAGGTACCTGAGCGCCTAGCTCAGAAACCTGAAGCACAGAGGGCGGGCCTTCGGGCCCGCCCTCTGCTTTGCGCCCTGGATTCCCCGCAGTTTGGGTCCGGCCGCACCGTCTGTGCTCGACCGTACGCCCGTCCGATTCGCACTCGGGTGCTCAGGCGTTCCGTGAAAAGGCCGATATGTGAGGGGTACGCATGCGTGGTCAGGGCCGGAAAGCACTCATGAGGGCACGCCGCCTGGCGGGTGGGCAGCGAGGTTTCGCCGTGCCCACGGTCATGTTCATGCTGCTCGCTGCCTTCTCTGTGGTCAGCATCGGCGTCGTCGCCTCCATCCAGGCGCAAAGCGGCGCGGTCAGGGATCAGCGGACAAAATCGGCGCTGACCACGGCGGAGGCCGGCGTGAGTCAGGCGCTGCTGCATTACAACGGCGACTTCACGCCGCCGGCCTCGCAGCCCTGTCTGCTTCCGAGCGGCAGCTTCGTGGGGGCCGCAAGCGTCCAGAGCGGCGGCTGGTGTGCGCCGGTCACGGGATCCGATGGCGCTGGGACCTTCACGTACCAGGTGAAGCCCACCGCCGGCACGATCGAGGTGGTGTCGAGCGGCAACTTCAGCGGTGTCACGCGGCGGGTCGATGTGACCGCCAAGTCGGTCAGCGGACAGCAGGTCTTCCTCGACGCCGGCGTGAAGACCCAGAACGGGATCAACCTCGACGCCAACGCGGAGATCCACTCCGGGTCGGCCACCGGGGGCGACATCACGCTGGCGAGCAACTCGAAGCAGTGCGGCCTGGCCAGCGTGGGTGTGGGCCACCATCTGACCACCGCGGGGAACGCCGCCTACTACCAGCAGATGGGCTGCACCGCCCAACTGGACCCCTCGTCCGTTGGCCAGCAGGACATCACGCTGCCTCCCGTCAACCAGGGCGATGCGGCGACCCACAACGACAACGTTCGGATCACCAACGCCGTCGCCGCCAACGGTCCCACCCCGAAGGACCTGATCAGCGGCAAGTCGAGCGACGTCACCTGGTCGGCGACCACCCGCCAGCTGACGATCGACCACAACAGCTCCCTGACGCTCACCGGGCAGACCTACAGCTTCTGCAAACTGACTCTTAAGTCCAACTCCGCGATTTACATCGCCGCAGGGCAGACGGTGAACATCTACTTCGATTCACCGGAGCACTGCGATGTGCCACCGGGGACGCTTCCCGTGGACGACTCGCGGCACCCGGAGCTGGGCACGACCCAGATGGACCTCTCGAGCAACACCCGGATCACCTCCGCCACGGGAACCCCGGCGAAGGTGGCGATCTACTTCGTGGGCTCGCAGACGCGCCTCACGAACCTGCTGATGAGCAGCAACACGCAGATCGCCGGGTCCTGCGTGCAGAACTTCATCATCTACGCGCCGTTGACCCACATCGAGCTCAACAGCAACTCGCAGTACTGCGGAGCGCTCGCTGGTCAGTCCCTGCACATGGACTCGAACGCTCAGGTCTTTACCGATACCGATTCGCAGGCGTTCGTGCTGCCCGGCACCGCTCCCCACTATGCGGTCAGCCAGTTCCTCGAATGCACGGCGGCCAGCGCTTCGCCTCCGAACAGCGGCTGTTGAGTCGCGATGCCGTGATGCAGGAACGGGCGCGTACGATCAGGGCCGAGGAGCGGGGCTTTACCCTGCCGGAGCTCCTGGTGGCGACGGTGCTCGGCCTGCTGGTGATCGGGGCAGCCGTGACCGCGTTCACGGGCGCCATCCAAAGCCAACCTCGGGTCAGCTCTCAAGCTGCCGCGATCCAGCAGGCTCGCACGACAATGGAGCGAATCACGCGCGAGCTGCGCCAGGGCTCGAGCGTTCCCAGCGCTTCCGCTTCTCAGCTCTCGATCATCACCTACGTCCACAGTGCCACCTGTGGGGGCGGAGCATCGAACACCTCGATCAGCTGCCGCGTCAGCTACTCCTGCGCGAGCGGAACCTGCACCCGCAGCGAGGCTAACCCTGATGGAACCTCCCCCGGGCCTGCTGTCCAGGTGGTAACTGGACTCTCGAGCAGCAACGTCTTCACCTACACGCCCCCGACCCCGACCGCGCCGGCCTACGTCGGCGTGACGTTGGCTTTTCCGGCCAAGGGAGGGACCGACGCGATCACCCTCAGCGACGGGTCGGCGCTGCGAAATCCTGGCTCCGGGTCGTGAGCTCGATGGTGCCGAAGGACTCCGGCCGGTCGATTGCCGCCGACGACGGCGGGTTCACGGTCGTCGAGGTGCTGGTCGCGGCCGTGCTGCTGGCCGTCACCGCGATCGCGGTGTTCGGCCTGGTCGACGCCGCGAGCCGCAACAACTACAGATCCCAGCAGAGTCAGGTCGTGAACGACCGCCTGCAGCAGGAGATGGAGAAGCTGAAGCAGGTCCCCTACGACCAGCTCGCGCTCACCTCCCTGCCGACGCACTCGAGCGCCTCCAACGATCCGAACTCGCGGGTGTCGGGGACGACGTTCAACGTCAGTCAAAGCGGCACAAACTACGAGGGCCTGGTCTACAACGGCGGCAACTCGCAGGAGGCCGGAGGCACGGTGAGCAGTGGGGCGGTCGATCCCGGCCCGACGTCGTTTCAGGACGGCGACGTCAAGGGCAGCGTCTACCGCTACGTGACCTGGGAGCACGATGACGCCTGCGGCAACTGCGGCCAGGACTGGTACAAGCACGCGGTGGTCATCGTGGCGCTCGACCCGACGGCGAGCGGCAGCACCCGCGCCTACCAGGAGCTTCAGGGGAACCTCTCCAATCCCAACGCCGGCCTCAGCAAGTGCCCCACGGGGTCCAGCGGCTGCACCAATCCGGGCGGACCCGACCCGACGCCGTGGACCTTCTGGCTCACCGATACGCCGTGCAGCTTCAGCGCCCGCCAGGCGATCACCGGCGATCACCTGAGCCACGACACGCTCGGGCAGTGCTCGGCCGGGTTGAAGACGGGCCCGCCAGGCGTCCTGGGCACCAACGCTGGCGCGCCCGACCTGATGTTCACCCAGGCCGCAGCGTGCACGAACAGCGGGTGCACGCCCCAGGACCCGCTCTACGACTACGCCACCGACGTCGAGCCGCAACAGGGCGCCGACCTCGACCGAGGTCTGCAGATGGTGACGCCCACCGTCAACGGTTGCCTGCTCAACACCGGAGCTCTGCCCAGCCCCCTCAACAATCTCCTGGAGCTGCCGGTCACGGAGACCAACCCCCAGCTCGAGGCCCACAAGTGGCTCTCGCCTCCGATCCCGGCCGGCTTCAACGACGTTGTCCTCGACGGGACGGGAGAGCTCGACCTGTGGACGCAGACGATCAACGGCGGTGTCTACGGGGGCAAGATCTGCGCGTGGCTCTTCGTGCGCACGGGTGCAGGGGTGGACGTGCCGGCAGTCAACCTCGACGTCACCGGGAACCCCACCTACTTCACGTACTCGAGGTCGACCTGGCCGAACAACGGCTGGAGCGAGATCCAGGTGCCGTTGCACTTCGCCCAGGTCACCTTGCCCCCCTCAAGTCGCCTGGGTCTCGCGGTCGCGATCGAGAAGCAGGGCACGCCGTCGAGCTCGGGGCTTCAGTTCATGTACGACCACCCGAGCTTCGACAGCCGCCTCTCGGTCGACACCCATTCGCTCGTGCCGGTCTTCTAACGGGGCGATGGCCCGCGAACCTCAAACTAGAAGGCACGGGTTCGCCGACGACGGCGGGTTCACGGTCGTCGAGGTGCTGGTCGCGGCCGTGCTGCTGGCCGTCACCGCGATCGCGGTGTTCGGCCTGGTCGACGCCGCGAGCCGCAACAACTACAGATCCCAGCAGAGTCAGGTCGTGAACGACCGCCTGCAGCAGGAGATGGAGAAGCTGAAGCAGGTCCCCTACGACCAGCTCGCGCTCACCTCCCTGCCGACGCACTCGAGCGCCTCCAACGATCCGAACTCGCGGGTGTCGGGGACGACGTTCAACGTCAGTCAAAGCGGCACAAACTACGAGGGCCTGGTCTACAACGGCGGCAACTCGCAGGAGGCCGGAGGCACGGTGAGCAGTGGGGCGGTCGATCCCGGCCCGACGTCGTTTCAGGACGGCGACGTCAAGGGCAGCGTCTACCGCTACGTGACCTGGGAGCACGATGACGCCTGCGGCAACTGCGGCCAGGACTGGTACAAGCACGCGGTGGTCATCGTGGCGCTCGACCCGACGGCGAGCGGCAGCACCCGCGCCTACCAGGAGCTTCAGGGGAACCTCTCCAATCCCAACGCCGGCCTCAGCAAGTGCCCCACGGGGTCCAGCGGCTGCACCAATCCGGGCGGACCCGACCCGACGCCGTGGACCTTCTGGCTCACCGATACGCCGTGCAGCTTCAGCGCCCGCCAGGCGATCACCGGCGATCACCTGAGCCACGACACGCTCGGGCAGTGCTCGGCCGGGTTGAAGACGGGCCCGCCAGGCGTCCTGGGCACCAACGCTGGCGCGCCCGACCTGATGTTCACCCAGGCCGCAGCGTGCACGAACAGCGGGTGCACGCCCCAGGACCCGCTCTACGACTACGCCACCGACGTCGAGCCCCCACAGGACGGCGATCTGGATCGAGGCCAGCAGCTCCGGACACCAACCGCTAATGGCTGCCTCCTGAACACGGGCAATCAGCCCTCACCCCTGAACACCCTCTTGGAGATGCCGTCGAGCGAGACAAACCCCCAGCTCGAGGCCCACAAGTGGCTCTCGCCTCCGATCCCGACCGGCTTCAACGACGTTGTCCTCGACGGGACGGGAGAGCTCGACCTGTGGACGCAGACGATCAACGGCGGTGTCTACGGGGGCAAGATCTGCGTTTGGCTCTACGCGCGCAGCGCGGGTGGAACCGACGCACCCGCGTCCAACCTCGACGTCACCGGGAACCCCACCTACTTCACGTACTCGAGGTCGACCTGGCCGAACAACGGCTGGAGCGAGATCCAGGTGCCGTTGCACTTCTCCCAGGTCACGCTGTCGGCTGGCGCTCGCCTGGGACTGGCCTTCACCCTCGAGAAGCAGGGCACGCCGTCGAGCTCCGGGCTTCAGTTCATGTACGACCACCCGAGCTTCGACAGCCGCCTCGAGGTCGACACCCATTCGCTCGTGCCGGCCTTCTGACGCTGCCGGTGAAAGCGCTCAACTCGTAGCGAGGGGTCGCCGATGAAGTGCTCGAAGACCGAGCAGCGATCGGGTACCGAACAAGTCCAATGCCAGCCATCCTCGCCATCCCAGCCGGAATGATCGTCGGCAGCTTCGCCACCGCCGTGGCGTATCGGATGCCCCGACACCAGTCGTTTGTCGGAGGCCGCTCTGCCTGCCCGGAATGCGGGACGACGATCGCCGCCTACGACAACGTTCCCGTGCTCTCCTGGCTCCTGCTGCGAGGCCGCTGTCGAAGCTGCGGCGGGCGCATCTCGGCGCGTTATCCGCTCACCGAACTCGGGATGGCCGTCCTTTTCGCCGCCACGGTCGTGATCCTGGGGACTCACGACCTCGGCGAGCTCGCGCTGGGACTCGTGCTGTGCGCTCTTCTCGTCATGGTCACGCTTACCGACCTCGAGCGGCGCGTGATTCCGAACCGCCTGCTGCTCGCCGGCGCCGCGATCGCCGTGCCGATCGTGGCCGTCAGCGACCCGAGCAGCTTCGCGGAGCGCGGGATCGCCGCGGTGGCCGCGGGAGGCGTTCTCTTCTTGATCGCCTTCGCCTACCCGCGCGGCATGGGGATGGGCGACGTGAAGTTGGTTGCCGTCATGGGCCTGTATCTGGGCCGTGCCGTCGCTCCGGCCATGCTGGTCGGCTTCGCCGCCGGCGCGGTCGTCGGGATTGCTCTCATGGCTCGTCACGGCGTCGACGCCCGCAAGCGGGCCATTCCGTTCGGCCCCTTCCTCGCCGTGGGTGGAATCGTCGGGTTGTGGTACGGCGACGCGATGGTCGCCTGGTACCTGAACACCTTCTTCCATGGCTGATCAAGCGTGTCCAACGTTTGCCGGACCCTTCAAGGGATCGGTGCCTGCGGTCGATTCAGTGCCTAGCGGAAACGCCCCCTAGACCCGAATGAGGATGAGTTCGACCAAGAAGAGCAAGGCTTTGGTGGGCCTCGATATCGAGGCCGGCAGCATAGCCGCGGCCGAGGTGGGGGTCAACGGGCACACCGCGGTCGGCAAGTTCGGAATCGTCCCGTTGGGGGCGGGCGTCTTCCGCGAGGGAGAGGTCACCGACCCGGGAGCCTTGGCCGACGCGCTCAAGCAGCTCTTCGCAAGGGGCAAGCTCGCGAAGACGGTACGAGTGGGGCTCGCGAGTCAGCGGGTGGCCGTGAGAACCCTGCGGCTGCCGCAGATCGATGACGGGGGTGAGCTTGAGACGGCGGTTCGGTTCCAGGCACAGGACCACGTTCCCATGCCCCTCGATAACGCAGTGCTTGATTGGCAGGTGGTCGGCCATTCAACGGGTGAGAACGGTGAACGACAGATCGATGTCGTCGTGGTGGCCGCGCGGCGGGATCTCTTGGGGGGATTGATGGACGCGGTCAACCGGGCGGGGCTTCGCCCAGTCGGGATCGACCTTTCGGCCTTCGCGATGGTCCGTGCGCTCGCCGGCGAGTCGTACGAGCCGGTCGACCCCGGCGACTATGTCGACGCCCCGGCCCACGTCGATGACGCGGGCGAGGCGGGAATGGGCGGCCAAGCCCAGAGCGAGGGGGCTACCGGAGAGGTCGCCGCTGCCGACAATGCGCCGGCCCGCCTGTTTTGCAACCTGGGCGACCTCACCAACCTCGCGGTGGCTCGCGGTGATAGATGCCTGTTTACGCGGATCTCTCCCTTCGGAGTGGAGGGGATCGCTCAAAAGCTTGCTGAGCGCCGGGAGCTGACCCTCGAGCACGCCCGCGAATGGCTCGTCCACGTGGGACTCGATAGGCCGCTAGGGGAGATCGACGGAGACGCCGAGACGATCGCAGCCGCGCGCGAGTCGCTCGCCGAGGGCGCAACGCGACTGGTCGACGAGCTTCGCCTCTCGCTCGAGTACTACGCGACTCAGGAGGGTGCCGTGCCGGTCGAAAGCGTTGTGGCCTGTGGGCCCGGGACCACGATCCCCGGTCTCACGCAGCGCCTGCAGCGCGACCTGGGACAGCGATTCGGCATCGGTCGCCCACAGGCCCTGGCCCACCTCGACGGCCCGACAGCCGCCCGTCTGACCATGTCGTTCGGACTGGCGCTGGAGGAGTAGCGGGTGCGTCCGGTCAACCTGATCCCTCCGGAGGAGCGCCGTGGCGAGCGAGCGCCGATGCGAACCGGGCCGCTCGCCTATGTGGTCGTTGCGGTGTTGGCGGTCGGCCTCGTCGCCGTGACGTTGACGGTGGTCGCGAGCAACCAGGTCTCCGATCGGAAGGCGGAGAAGGCGAGCCTCGAATCGCAGGTCGCCGAGGCGCAGGCTGCGGCCACACAGGTGCAGTCTTTCGCGGACTTTGCCTCTGTTCAGCAGACCAGGGAAGCCACCGTCTCGACGCTGGCACAGAGCCGTTTCGATTGGGAGCGCGTCCTGCGAGAGCTCGCGATCGTAATCCCACACGACGTCTGGATCACCAATCTGAACGCCACGGTGTCTGCCGATGCAGCGTCCGCGCTGGGAACCAGCAGCGGAGCCAGCAGCAGCTCGAGCGCGTCAGCCGTCTCCGACACCATCACCGGGCCTTCGCTCGAGATCCAGGGGTGCGCGGGCGGGCACGAGGCCGTTGCGAGATTCCTCGCCGTTGTCCATGACATCGACGGCGTGACGCGCGCGACCGTCATGAGCTCCGAGCGCCCCCTCCAAACGAGCGCAGCAGGCGCGGCCACCACCTCCGGGTCGGCTTCGGGTGGCGACAGCCAGGAGTGCTCCAGTCGGAACTTCGTCTCCCGGTTCGATCTTGCCGTGGCCTTCGACGCGGTTCAGCTCTCCGCTCCATCGGAGTCGTCGAGGGCCACCCCGGCGGCATCGACTACGCCGACCAGCACATCGACGACGTCCCAGTCGACGACTTCGGATACCTCCGGCTCGTCGGATCAGGGCCAGGTCGCAGACGCGAACCAACAGCTTCAGCAGCAGAAGGGTTCGGCGGCTCAGAAGACCCAAAAGGGGCGGGATGCAGTGAACACGTTCATACCGGGCGCGGGGTCGGCACCGTGAGGCGCAACGAGCTGACGATCGGGTTGTCGGTGGCCGCCCTGGCGGCGATCGTGGCCTTCTGGCTGCTCGCGCTCGCGCCGAAACGGCAGGAGGCGAGCTCGCTCAAGGAGGACGTTGACCAGCTCCAATCCCAGCTCGCAGAGGACCAACAGGCGGTTGCGGCCGGCGAGCAGGCACGAAGGTCCTTCCCGGATGACTATCGAAAGCTGGTCGTGCTCGGCAAGGCCGTTCCCGCGGATGGAGATCAGGCCAGTCTGCTCGTTCAACTGCAGCAGCTCGCCGATAAGTCCGGCGTCAGCTTTCAGTCGATCGACCTCTCCGACACGACGAGCTCGGCTGCCTCGGGATCCAGCGTCCCGCCACCGACGTCATCGGCCCCGGACGGATCGTCGACTCCCGCGTCCTCGACCTCATCCTCTCCCTCCACAGACAGCTCGGCGAGCACCACGAGCTCGACGACCGCGACCGCTGCGGCCGCACCGGCGGCTACGGAGGCCTCCGCAGCTGCACTGCCGATCGGCGCGTCGATCGGCCCGGCCGGACTGCCGGTGATGCCATACGACCTGACGTTCACCGGCGACTACTTCCAGATCGCAGACTTCATGAAGAGCCTCAACGGGCTGGTCCATCTCCGCCACGGGGCCATCGACGTCACCGGTCGCTTGCTGACGGTGGACGCATTCACGCTCGCGCCTATCCAGAGCGAGAGCCAAGGCCTGACGCCGATACCGACGCTGACCGCAGAGCTGTCGGTCACCACGTATCTCACGCCGGATGAACAGGGGCTCACCGGAGGCGCCACTCCGACCGGACCGGCGCCGTCGACTGCGACCCCGACGAGCGCAGTCGCGACTCCGGCCCCTGGTACGACAGCCACAAGCTCGACCCCCACATCCACGCCCTCTTCGACCGCGTCCGCCACGACGAGCTCGCCATGAAGAAGATCCAAACACCCCGGCTGCTGAGCAACCTCTACCGCGATATGCGGGACAGACGGATGCTGCTGCCCGCAATTGCGTTGGTCGTGGCCCTGATCGCCGTTCCGGTCCTGCTCACCAGATCCTCCTCGAGCGCGCCTCCTCCCGCCCCACCGGCCGGTACCGCCACCGGTGGCGGTGAGTCCGCGCTCCAGCCGGCGGTGCTGACCGAACAGCTCGGGGTGACGGACTACCGCAAGCGCCTCGATCAGCTCGACAGCAAGGACCCCTTCCGAAGGCACTTCATGGCGCTGCCCAAGAGCGCCAAGTTGAAGACGACATCGTCGTCGAGCGCGACATCGTCGACCACCGCCGGCACCACGAGCACAAGCAGCCTGTCGTCCTCGTCGACGTCCGGCGGTTCCATCTCCGGTAGCTCCACGGTATCCCCGTCGACGACGTCCACGACGCCGTCCGGGGCCGGATCAGGGAACTCCAACGCATCGGCGACCCCGAACCCCACGCTGTATTCGTTCCGAATCTCGGTGGCGGTGGGTCCGGCCGGCGACCTGACTGAGCGAGACAACGTCAAGCGCACGGCGTATCTCCCCGGAAAGAACCGGCCATTGGTTTCCTTCGTCGGCGTGTCGGAGGACACGAAGCACGCCATCTTCGCCGTCTCTGACGACGTGAGCTCGGTCCACGGCGACGGTAGGTGCTTCCCCAAGCGCGGCAACTGCAACTTCCTCCAGCTGAAGCCCGGTGACAAGGCCGGTCTCGATTACGCCCCGGAGAACGACCGCACCTACAACCTGAAGCTGCGGCAGATCAAGCTCGTCCCGATCTCGAAGTCTCATGGGGGCGCCTCAAACAAGACAGCCCCCCAGCCGCTGCTCGGCCCCGACGGCTGAGCCATACCACGCGGGTTCACCGCCTGCAAGAGCCCAGCAACACGTCGCTAGGGTTGGCCCCCTAGTGGCAACGCTTCGTTTCACCACCGCCGGCGAGTCGCACGGCCCCGGGCTGGTCGCGATCGTCGAGGGCCTGCCCGCTGGCCTCGAGCTCGACCGCGAGCGGCTCGACCGCGACATGGCACGGCGCCAGCTCGGCCACGGCCGCGGCGGGCGGATGAAGATCGAGAGCGACTCGGTAGAGATCCGCTCGGGCTTGCGGCACGGGCGAACGCTCGGCAGCCCGGTCGCGGTGCTGGTCGCCAACCGCGATTACTCGAACTGGGAGGAGCGGATGGGCCCGTGGCCGGTGGACGCGGAGGTGGAGGAGGTACACACGCCGCGCCCTGGCCACGCTGACCTGGCCGGGCTGCTGAAGTACGGGCACTCGGACGTCCGCAACGTGCTCGAGCGCGCCAGCGCCCGCGAGACCGCCGCCCGGGTGGCGGCCGGGAGCATCGCGAAGGAGCTTCTCCGTGCCTTCGGCGTCAGCGTCCACAGCCACGTGCTGCAGATCGGCTCCGTGCGCGCCTCCGAGCGCCCGGATGCGGGCCCCGACGACTTCGCCGATGTCGACGAATCGCCGGTTCGGTCCCTGGACCCGGAGGCCGCCGAGGCGATGGTGGCCGAGATCGACCGGCTGAGGAAGGCCAACGAGAGCCTTGGGGGCATCTTCGAGGTGCGGGCCTTCGGGCTCGTTCCGGGCCTCGGCTCCCATGTGACCTGGGACGAGCGCCTGGACTCCCGCCTCGCCCAGGCGCTCGTCTCGATCCAGGCCGTCAAGGGGGTCTCCGTGGGCGAGGCGTGGGAGGTGGCCGGCCGCCCGGGCTCGGAGTCCCACGACGAGATCTTCTGGTCGGAGGACCGGGGCTGGCACCGCCAGACGAACCGCGCCGGCGGGGTGGAGGGCGGAATGTCCAACGGCGAGCCGCTCACTGTGCGAGCGGCGTTGAAGCCGATCTCCACGCTCACCAAGCCGCTTCGCAGCGTGGACACGGAGACGAAGCAGCCAGCCGAGGCCCTGCGGGAGCGCACCGACTCGACCGTGGTGCCCGCCGCCGGCGTAGTCGGCGAGGCGATGACCGCGCTCGTCCTCGCGCGGTGCTACCGGGAGAAGTTCGGCGGCGACCACATCGACGACGCGCTCGCTGCCCTCGCCGCCTACAGGGACCGCATCGGGTGGCGGCGGTAGAGGGGAAGCGGCCCGAAGCGGGCCCGCGGTCCACCCGCCGGCCAGCGATCGTATTCGTGGGCTTCATGGGCGCCGGCAAGACCGCGGCCGCCAACGCGGCCCGAACCGCCGGCCTGGTCGCGATCGAGGCGGACGAGCTGCTCGAGGGCGAGCTAGGTATGCCGATCGCCCGCTTCTTCGGAAAGCGCGGCGAGGAGGAGTTCCGAAGTCTCGAGGACGCCGAGGTGGGGCAGCTGCTGGAGGACGCGGACGGCGGCGTGATCGCGCTCGGCGGCGGAGCGGTGTGCTCCGAGCGGGTGCGCCGAGCGCTCGGGCGCCACGTGGTCGTCTGGCTCCAGGTCTCGGCGGAGGAGGCATGGCGGAGGGTTAGCGGCAGCGACCGGCCGCTGGCCCAGGACCGGGGTCGGTTCGAGGCCCTCCACGCCGAGCGCGAGCCGATCTACGAGGAGCTCGCGGACGCGATCCTGCCGCCCGGCGACCAGGACCTGGTCTCGCGGGCGCTGCCCGCGCTGCAGGGGCTGCGGGAGATGCCCCACGGAACCCACATGGCCTGGGCGGTCAGCGCGTCGGGCGAGTACCCGGCCTTCGTCGGTGATGGCGTTCTCGGCACCAGCTGGTGGCCGCTCGACGGGCGGCGGTATTGCGTCACCGACACCGCGGTCGGGCGGCTCTACGGGGAGGCCGTCGAGCCGCTCGCGGGCCGGGTCGAGGTGGAGCCCGGGGAGCACGCCAAGACCCTCGCCGAGGCCGAGCGCGTGCTCCGCGAGCTTGCGGGCCTCGGCATGTCGAGGTCAGACCACCTGGTTGCACTTGGCGGAGGCGTCGTCGGCGACCTGGCGGGCTTCTGCGCCGCCACCTACCAGCGGGGGGTCGAGGTCGTGCAGGTTCCGACCACCCTGGTCGCCCAGGTGGATTCGGCCTACGGCGGCAAGACCGGGGTGGACCTGCCGGAGGCAAAGAACTACGTCGGCGCGTACCACCTGCCGAGCGCCGTGTTCGCCGACCCCGGGACGCTGACGAGCCTCCCTGCCGAGGAGATGGCGGCCGGCTTTGTCGAGGTTCTGAAGACCGGCCTGCTCGCGGGCGGAGGGCTCTGGGAGCGCGTGCGGGGGCTCGGCGATCTCGACCCGGCCGGCCTCGGAGACGTGATCTTCGCGTGCGCGCGCACCAAGCTCGAGGTCGTCGCCTCGGACGAGCGCGACAGCGGGCACCGCGAGGTGCTCAACCTGGGGCACACCGTCGGCCACGCGATCGAGGCCGCGACGGGATATGGGCGCTATCGCCACGGCGAGGCGGTCGGTCTGGGGCTCCTGGCGGCGCTTCGCCTCTCGGGGGCCGGCGACCTTCGCGGGGAGGTGGGCAGCATCCTCTCGGCGCACGGGCTGCCGACGACCCTCGCCCCCGAAGTCGAGGTCACGGCGGTGCTCGACGCGATAGAGCGCGACAAGAAGCGAACGGCCGCCGGGGTCGGATTCGTTCTCCTGGAGCGCCCCGGCGCGCCCAGGGTGGGCCAGCGCGTCGATCAGGACGCGGTGCGGGCGGCGGTCGAGGAACTCCGATGAAGAATCGGATCGAGATCCTTCACGGCGTCAACCTGGACACGCTCGGGCGCCGTGACCCCGAGCACTACGGCACGATCACGCTTCCCGAGCTCGAGGAGAGGATTAAGCGCTTTGCCTCCGAGCTCGGGCTCGACGTCAGCTTCTTCCAGTCGAACCACGAGGGCGAGTTCGTCGAGTACCTGCATCGCCTGCCCGACCTCGCGGACGCCGCGGTGCTGAATGCGGGGGCGTGGACGCACTACAGCTACGCGATCCGCGACGCGCTCGAGATCGCGAGCGTCCCCGTCGTCGAGGTGCACCTGTCGGACGTGCAGTCGAGGGAGGACTGGCGCCGCACCTCGGTGTTCCAGGGGCTGGTGCTGGGAGTCGTGTCGGGTGAGGGCCCGGACGGTTACCGCAGGGCCCTCGGGATCCTGAAGACGGAGCTGGACGGTGAGTGAGACGCGCGCCGAGCGGCTCGCGGCGCTCCTCGCCGACGATGGGCTCGATCTGTTGGTGGTGGGCGATCTGGTGCGTCCCGGCGACTCGGGCGTCGACGCGATGTCGAACCTGCGGTGGCTGACTGGGTTCAGCGGCACCAGCGGGCTGGCCATCGTGGGCGCCGACCAACGTGCGTTCGTGACGGACTTCCGCTACGCGGAGCGCGCCGCTCGGGAGGTCTCCGACGACTTCGAGCGGAGGATCGCGGAGCGAGAGCTGCTGCCGGCGGCGGTCGCGTTCTTGCGCGGGCGGGTCGGCTATGACGACGCCCATACGAGCGTCAAGAGCCTTCGCCAGCTGGAGGAGCTCGTCGGCGAGGGGGTCGAGCTCACCCCCGCGGGCGGCCTCGTCGAGCGGCTTCGACGCCACAAGGACGAAGGCGAGCTCGAGGCGATCGCAAAGGCGGCGCGGCTGACCGACCAGGTCTACGAATGGGTCTTCGAGCGAGGCGTGGTCGGGCGGACGGAGCGCGAGATCATGCTCGCCGCCCATCAACACATGCGCGAGCTCGGGGCACAGGACCCATCGTTTCCGGCGATCGTGGGCGCGGCCGAGAACAGCGCGCTGCCGCACCACGACTCATCCGAGCGCGAGGTGCAGAGGAACGAGCTGCTGCTCATCGACATGGGCGCGATCGTCGACGGCTACTGCTCAGACTGCACGAGGACGGTCGCCACCGGCGACCTCGACGCCGACGTCCGCGAGGTCTATGAGCTGGTGCGCTCGGCCCAGGAGGAGGCACTGGGGACGGTGCACGCCGGGGCCGCGGCCCGCGACGCCGACGCCGCGGCGCGAGAGCTGATCGCGGCCGCCGGCCACGGCGAGCGCTTCGGCCACGGCCTGGGGCACGGGGTGGGCCTGGAGGTCCACGAGGCGCCGCGCCTGTCGCGGAAGTCGGATCAGACGCTCGAGGTCGGCGACGTCGTCACCGTCGAGCCGGGGGTGTACCTGCCTGGACGCTTCGGGGTTCGCGTTGAGGATCTGGTCACGGTGACTGACGACGGCTGCCGCAACCTGAGCGCCTTCACCAAGGAGCTCTTGGTCGTCGATTGAGCGGCCTGGCCGCTAGCGGGTGAGGTCGAGCTCCGGCTCGAGCCCAAGGGCGAAGCCGGCCACCAATTCCACCGCTGCATCGACGTCGGCGAGATCGACCAGCTCGACCGGCGAGTGCATGTAGCGCAGGGGAATCGACACTAGCCCCGCGGGGATCCCGGCGCGCGCGATCTGGATAACGTCGGCGTCGGTAGAGGTTCGCGACCCGGACGCCTCGATCGTGTACGGGATCTCGAGGCGATCGGCGGTCTCGGCGAGGAGGTCGAAGATCCGGGGCGAGAGCGTCGAGCCGCGGGCGATCACCGCTCCGGAGCCAAGCGGATGATGGCCGAGCTCCTTCTCCTCGACCCCCGGGGCGTCGGTCGCGTGGGTGACGTCGATCGCGATTGCCAGGTCGGGCTCCAGCGAGTAGGCCGTGGTCCGGGCGCCGTGGGAGCCGATCTCCTCCTGGACAGCGGCGACCGCCGCCATCCGTCCTCGCAGGCCCCCTCGCTCATGAACGCGGCGCAGCGCCTCGAGGGCGACATAGGCTCCGATCCGGTCGTCGAGCGAGCGGGAGACGAGGCGACTGGCGTCGAGCTCCACGGGGTCCGCGGCGATCACCACCGGGTCGCCGACCCGAACCCGCTCCAGCGCCTCCTTTTCGCCCGCGGCGCCGATGTCGATGTGCATGTCTCGGAGCTCGACGACGCTCTTTCGCTGGTCCTCCTTCAGCAGGTGAATCGGCTTGCGGCCGACGACCCCGATCACGGGGCCGTCCCTGCCCTGCACCTCGACCCGCTGGCCGAGCAGGATCTGTGGGTCCCACCCTCCGATCGGCGCGAAGTAGAGGAAGCCGTTGGAGTCGACGTGCGTGACCACCAACCCGATCTCGTCTATGTGCCCGACAACCGCGACCAGCGGCTTGGCGCCCGTCTCGCCGATCCAGGCGACCGAGGAGCCGAGGGCGTCGATGCTCAGCTCGGCGAAGGACGCGGCGCTTCGCCACACCTCGCTCGCGGGGCCCTCGTAGCCGGAGGGGCCGGGGGCGCCGAGGAGGTCATCGAGCAGCTGGGGGGCTTGGCCCACGGGCGGCAGTATGCCGGTCGGCCGGCCTCGGCGGTCGTCCGTCGCGCTCCCGCCGGCCGTTCCGGACCCCGTTGCCGCCCTCGACGACCACCCGGCAGGGACGATTGGCGAGCACGTGCCGGGTGGTCGGCCCAAGCAGGCGCTCGTCGCTCGGGGCGTGGTCAGTGCTGATGTAGATGAGGTCCGAATGGCGCTCGGCCGCCTCCCTGACGATCGTCTTGCCGGGGTTGCGGGTTCGAATGAGCCTCGCCCGCACCTTGAGGTGCCGCGCTCGCGCCTGCAGGCGCGCTACCTCGAGCACGTTGCGGCCGAGCTCCTCTTCGGAATCCATGCCCTCGCGGAGCTTCAGCTGCCTCGGAACCTTGAGCACGAACAGGGCCTCGACCTCGGCGTCCGGGCCGGCCAGCTTGGCCGCCCTCGCCATCGCCTCCGTGCTGACGTCGGTGCCGAAGATCGGCACGAGCGCCGAGCGGTAAGCGACCTCGTAGAAGTCGAGCGGGCGCTGGGGCCGCTCGATCCGGTACACCTTCTTGGGATCGAGGCCCCTACGGTGCCGGTAGAGGAAGTAGGCGGCCATCCCGGCGAGCATCCAGCCCGTCCCCACGTAGCGCGCCTCGGTATGCAGCACGACCACCGAGACGAAAGCGGCGCCCGTCCCGATCGCGCCGAGCACCGCGGTCATCGGCACGGGTTTTCCCTTGATCCGGACGTTCCACGGCGCCTGGTAGGGCCGGTCGCGGCCCGGATCCTTGAGTCGCAAGGCGACGATCGAGACGTGGGCGATCGTGAACGAGAGCATCGCCCCGAAGCTGTAGAGGTTGCCCAGGAAGTCGGTCTGGCCCGGGATCAGGAGGATCACCGCGATGGCGGAGAAGAACGCGATCGTGAACCACGGGGTCCGGTAGCGTTGGTGGAGGCGACAGAAGGCGCCCGGGAGCTGGCGGTGCTCCGAGAGCGACCACGAGAGGCGCGAGATCCCGATCAACCCGGCGTTGGTGGCGATGATCAGGATCGTCGCCGCGAGGATGCCGATGTAGTAGCGGGCCGCGGTCTCGATCGCCCCGTGCAGGTGGAGGGCCGACACGATGCCCAGCACCGGGTCGTCCTTGTAGGTCGTCCCAAGCTGGGTCGCGTAGTGGCCGGCGGCGTCCTTGGTCACCGGGAGCGCCGACATCGACACGATCGAGATCCCCGCGAAGATGCCGAGCACCGCGATCAGGACGTAGTTGACAGTGCGGGGCACGTCGCGCCCGGGGTCCCGGGCCTCCTCGGCCATGTTCGAGACCGTCTCGATTCCGGTGTAGGCGATCATCGAGATCGAGACCGCGAACAGGAGCTGGCCGTAGGAGGGCGCGACGCCGAGGTGGACCTGGTTGACCAGCAACGCGGGGTCGAGCACGACGACGGCTCCAAGCGCGACGAGCGCCACCTGGGTCAATAGGTCCGTCACCGCCAGGAACACGTTCACGCGGGTCGACTCGCCGATCCCCCGGATGTTGAGCAGGGCGAGGACCGCGATCACCAGGGCGCCACCGATCACGTCGCCGGGCCCGTGCCCGAGCGCCGGGAAGAAGACGCTCAGATAGTGGGGGACGAAGAAGGCTGAGATCGCGACCGTGATGATGTAGTCGAGGGAAAGCCCCCAGCCGGCGAAGAACGACACCACCTCGTTGAAGGCGTGGCGAGCGAACGAGGACGAGCCTCCGGCCTCCGGGAACATCGACGCGCCCTCTGCGTACGTCTTCGCGGTCAGCGCGAACAGGCCGCCCGCGAAGATGAAGACCAGCGGGGTGAGGCCGAGGGCATGGGCCGCGACGAGCCCCAGGGCGTAGTAGATGGAGGAGCCGACGTTGCCGTAGGCCGTCGCGAACAGCCCAGGCACGCCGACGCTCCGGCGCAGCCCGCGCTCTTTCAGGTGGGCCATCGCGCCCCCGCGGACCGAGCGCTGTTGGTGGGCGCAGACATCCCACCTTCATGGTTGAGCGCCCAGCGCTAAGTCGGTGCTAAGTCAGCAGCCGTGCCCGTTGAGATTTCGTAAAGCGGCCCTCAGGGCTCGTCGCGGAGCCGATAGCCGATGCCGGGCTCCGTGATCAGGTGACGTGGCCGCGAGGGCTCCGCCTCGATCTTCGAGCGGATGTGGGCGACGTGCACGCGGAGGTAATGCGTCTCCTCTTCGTAGCCGGGTCCCCATACCTCGCGCAGGAGCTGTCGATGGGTGACGAGCTTGCCCCGGTGGAGTGCCAGGACGCGGAGCAGGCTGAACTCGATCGGGGTCAGATGGACCTCCGCGCCATTGCTGGTCACCGTCCGCGCGGCCAGGTCGATCACCAGCTCACCGAGGTTGATCGTCGGCTCGCCTCCGTCCTCGCTCGAGCGTCTCAGGGCGGCCCGGAGGCGCGCGAGGAGCTCGTCGGTGCCGAACGGCTTGGTGATGTAGTCGTCCGCTCCCGCGTCGAGCGCCCTGACCTTCTCGCGCTCGTCGCCGACCGCCGAGAGGACGATGATCGGCAGGCTGGTCCAGGTCCGCACTTCGGTGCAGACGTCCACGCCGCTTCCGTCCGGCAGCACGAGGTCGAGGACCATCGCGTCGGGCGGGTGAACCGAAACGGCGTTCAACGCCTCCTCCTTGGATTCGGCCTGCTCGGTCGAGTAGCCGGCCCCGCGCAGGATGACCTTCAGGGCGCGCACGATCTGCGGCTCGTCGTCGACGACCAGGATGCGCTGCCCATCGGCGCTCGCGCTCACCGCGCCTCCGCCGGCTGGGCAACCAGGGGGAAGGAGACGGCGAACGTCGTCTCGTGCCCGGTGGCGCTCTCCAGGCGGATCTCGCCGCCGTTCGCCTCAACCAGGCCCCGGCAGATGGCCAGCCCCAGGCCGGAGCCGTGTCCGCCGTCGTGGGCGCGGACGAAGGGCTCGAAGATCTCGGCGCGCTTGGCGCGGGGGATCCCCCGGCCCCGGTCGGTGACGCGGACGGTGACCTTGCCGGCGCCGGGCCCCCCGCTGATGCGCACGGGCGCGTTGTCCGGCGAGAACTCGATCGCGTTCTGGAGCAGGTTGGAGAAGACCCGCTCGAGCTGGGCGGCGTCCGCGCGGACGAGCGGTAGCGCCGCGGGCAGGTCGAGCTCGATCGGGTGCTCCCGCCGGCTCTCGGCGTGCGCCGTGGCTCTACCGACCACGTCGGCGAGGTCACACCAGTCGGTTCGTGGGTTGACCGCATGGGCCTCGATTCGCGAGAGGTCGAGCAGGTCGTCGACCAGTCCTGCTAGCCGGGCGGACTCGGACTCGATCGCCTCGATCAAAGCGTCGCGATCCTCGCGCGTGAGCGAGGCGGACCGCAGCGCGCTGGCCGCGGTCGTGATCGCGGTCAGCGGCGAGCGCAGGTCGTGCGAGATCGCGTGCAGAAGTGCCGTCTTGGCGACGTCCGCGCGGCGGGTCGCCTCGGCCTCGGCCGACTGCGAAGTCAGCCGCCGACGCTCGCGCTCGACGTCGATCAGCCCCGCGAGGCCCTCCGCCAGCCGCTCGAGGCTCGAGCGGTCCCAGCCCGCGTCCGGCCTGCCGTAGAGCCAGCCCGGACGGCTTGCGGGCAGGGACACGGCGAGCTCGCCCCCGCGCCGCTCGGGCGCGGACGTCAGCCCGATCCGGGCCGAGCCGCCGCTTGACGGCTCACCGGCGCCGATGCTCGCTAGCTCGGCCTCGAGGTCGCGGCCGGCGAGCAGGGACGACGCGGCGTCGGCCAGGATCATCGCCTCACGCTCGCGCGCCATCGCGAGCGTCGCCCGGCGCTCGGCCTCGGTCGCCTGCTGGCGTGCCGCGGCCGCGAGCCGACCGACCACGAGCGCGGCGATCAGGAACGCGATCAGGGCGGCGACGTTGTGGGAGTCCGCGATCGTCAGCCGGTAGCGCGGCTCGATGAAGAAGAAGTTGAGCACCGTGACGCTGAGCAGAGCGGTGACCAACGCGGCGATCTGGCCACGGCGAACGGCGACGAACATGACGGCCAGCACATAGAGCACACCGAGCCCCGTGACGGGCGCCACCTCGTCGAGCACGGCGACCAGTCCGGTGGCGGCGCCGACGGCGCCGACCACCTCGAGCGCCGCCATCGCAACCTGGCGCGCGCCGGTCCGATCTGCGTCCTGACGAGCCATCGCCCCCGATCCAGTGTAGGTCGCCGACATCTGAGAGAGGCTCCCGCGCGATGCGAGCGGTAGGAGCCGCGAGAAGGTGGCTGAGCGGTCAGGCCGAGACGGGCTCCCCGGTCGCGGCGAGCCGCTCGATCAGGTCCGCGGCGCGCTCGTTTCCGGGGCTTCGGCGAAGCCGCGCGGAGATCTCGTCCAGCCGCCGGCCGACCTCGGCGTCGCCGAGCAGGCGGTCGATCGTCGCCGCGAGGTCCCGGTCGTCGAACGTGTAGGTGGGGACCCGGGCGCCGAACCCGGTCTCGTCGACGCGTTGAGCGTTGTCGTGCTGGTCCCAGAACAGCGGCAGGACAACCATCGGCTTGCCGTAGTGGAGGCACTCGGTGACCGTGTTGTTGCCTCCGTGGGTGATCACGAGGTCGACCTCCGGAAGCAGAGCCGCCTGGGGAAGGAACTCCTCGCCCGCCATGTTGTCGGCGAGCTCGTAGCTTGCGTGCTGCGGTCCTCTGGAGACGATGTAGCGGTGGCGTGTGGCCGCGAGCGCCTCCACCAGGCGTCGCATCAGCGGCACGTCGCCCGAGCCCAACGAGCCGAGGCTGACATAGATCAGCGCTCCGTCGCCCCCGGCCAGCGAGGGCGGAATGGCCCAGGGCGGATCCGTCGTGCGCACGCTGGACTCGAGGTTGTGCCAGGTTGGGTCGAGCGGGCGCGACCGCGGGTAGTCGAGCTCCCGGGGGTAGAGGTAGAGGTTCAGCCACGGCGATTCGTGGATCAGCTCGCCCGCGGGTAACGGCGGCGCGCCGCGCCTCTCGCAGAACTCGCTGAACTCCGACTGGAGGTCGTTGATCGCGCGCCGGTACTCGGCCCGGAAGTCCGCCCAGGCCGAGCGGTCCTCGAGCGGCAGTCCGGAGAAGGTCGGCGGGAGGTCCGGGTCCTTCAGCTCCAGCGGGTTGCAGGAAACGATTCGCACCCAGGGCCGCTCGCCGGCCGGGATGGCCGGGAACGCGCAGACGTTGTCCTCGACGATCGCGTCCGGCGCCAGCTCGTCGAAGATCTCGACGAGGCGATCGTCCACGTATCGCGCCCCGTCGATGAGCGCCTGCCAGGTGGGGGCGATGAACTCCGACAGTTGGTCGAACGTCGACTTGCGGAACACCGGCGCGGTGTCGCGGATGAAGTCCTTCCAGAACTGGCCCGGTTCTTCGGGTTCCTCCGGGGGCGGGGCGAGGCGCATCAGACGCTCCTCAAAGCCCTTGTCCTCGAGCGTTCCCGCGAAGGACTCCTCGATCACGAAGACCACTCGATGGCCGCGCTCTCGCAAGACCGCGCCGATGCCGACGCAGTTGTTGGTGGGCCCGAAGGCTCCTTCCGGGAAGAAGACGATCGTCTTGGGGCTCATGCCGGTTACCCTAAGGGCACACAGTCGGAGCCGATGAGAGGGGAGGCGTCGTCACCACAGGGAAGCTCATCGTGACGGTGGCCGTGGCAACGTGCATCGGCTTGGCGTCGCCCGGCGCTGCCGCCGGCTCGGGGTCGTCCGCTCAGCTCGACACCGCGACGGCGAGCGGGGACAACGTGGTCACCGACGACTTCAGCGCCACCGACATAGTCGTCGACGCTCACAGCGGCCCCTCTGGGGAGAACCCGGGCGGGCAGGTGTCGTTCAACGCGGGGGGCATGCTTCCGATCTCGGGTCCGGTGACCTGCCTTGACGTGAACGGGAACACGGCGGTCATGACGGTTGATGGCCCGTTTCCTTCGCGTCCCGGCTTCAGCGCCTTCACGGTCAAGGTGGTGGACAACGGCGGTTCCGGCGTGGACCGCTTCGAGTACTTCCCCGTGCTTCCGGATATGCCCGTGGACTGTCGGACCGGCTCCTCGACCTACTTCGGCGGTGCGCTGATCGGTCGCGCGGTCGTCACCGACGTGCAACCGGCTACGGCGATAACGGCCGGTCCCGACGGCCTGACCAACGACCCAACTCCGACCTTCGCCTTCTCGTCTTCGACCCCGGGCTCCAGTTTCCAGTGCAAGGTTGATTCGGGCCCCTTTGCCGCCTGTACTTCGCCGCACACCGTTTCGCGCCTCGGGGATGGACCGCATGCGTTTTACGTGCGGGCCGTCGATTCGCACGGGAACGTGGATCCGGCGCCGGCCGTGCGCGCGTTCACGGTGAGCACGGCGTCGGTCGCCGAGGTGGGGTCGGTGCTGGCTATCGATGCGGCTCCGGGGGCGAAGGACAACCTGGTGGTCACGCATCCGCTTCCGGGGACGCTTCGGGTCACGGACCTTGCGAGCGGCGCGTTCACCGGCTCTGGACTCCACACGGGCGCGGGCTGCGTTGCCATCGGGGAATCCGCGGCCAAGTGCGCCGCCGCGACCATCGGCCGGATCAGGGTCGCGGTAGCGGATCGGGCCGATCGCGTCCTCAACTCGACGGGCGTCAGGAGCTCGGTGTTCGGCGGGAGCGGGAGCGACACGGAGGTCGGCGGGTGGGGCGCCGACAGCCTCTCCGGGGGGCAGGGTGCCGACGCGCTTAGGGGAATGAACGGGAACGATCTGCTGAACGCTCGGGACCAGGCTTCCGACGCCGTCCTCAACTGCGACGGGGGGAGTCACCCGGGCGCCGCCGACGGCGTGGAGCTCGATCCGCTCCCTCTGGATCCCAACTCCGCGATCAGCGGCTGCGAGGTCAAGGCTCGGCGTTGACGAGCTGAGCGGCCGCCCCGTCTACGCCGACGGCCGTTCCGGGACGAAGCCCTCGTGGCGGACGCGTTCGCGCCCCTCGCCGTAGCTGACCGTCTCGTAGGTGATCATCGCGCTCAACAGGGCGGCGACGATCGCAAGCGAGGCGAGCGCGGGCAGTGCGACGGCCGCCGGCAGCAGCGCAAAGAGGATCAACGCGACCAGCAGGCGCTGCCGGTTGATCGAGTGAATGTGGCGGAAGCGAAACGCCACCAGGCCCAGCAAATAGAAGGCGACGCCGCCCAGGAGCGCGAAGGCGAGCTCGATGTCGAGCGGGTCGCTTACCGACCCGAGGGTCTTCTTCATGCCGAGTGCGACAAGCACGATCCCCGCGACCATCGGGAAGTGGAGGTAGGAGTAGGAGTCGCGGGCGAGTTCGTTTCGCTCACGGCCCTCGGGAGCGCGGGCCAGCCGACGCGCCGAGACCAGGGCTACGACGTCGAAATAGGTCCACCACAGCGCCGCGGCCACCGCGACGCCGAGCACTGCCGCCGCCGCGATCCCCGCGGTGAGGCTCGCTTCGGCTCCGGCGCCGATCGCGACGATGGACTCGCCCAAGGCGATGATGATGATCAGCCCGTGCCGCTCCGCGAAGTGCCCGGGGACGAGCTTCCAGCCCTCGGAGCCGAAGAAGAACGGCTCTGCCATGTCCAGGAGCAACGCGAGCGACCAAACGGCCGCCTGCGCCAGCCCGTCGAACAGCGACGCTGCGAGCAGCAGGCCCACGCCGATCGCGGTGCCGGCCGCCAGGCCGACGGTCGAGCGACGAAGGGCGGGATCGTCCCGCGAGGCGAGGATGAACAACGCGATGTGGGCGGCACGCACCGCGCCGTAGGCAAGGGCGAACTCGAGCGCGAGGCTGTCGAAGGCCTCGGGGACGCAGATGGCCACCAGGAGCAGGGACGCCATGGCGGCGAACATGGCGATGCGAACCGCCCCCTCCTCGGGGTCGACGACGCTGGTCAGCCACGCGTAGCCGGTCCAGGACCACCAAAGGACACCGAGGACGAGCATGCCCTGCGCCAGACCCTCCCATGTCGGGTGGTGGTACATCAGCGCGGTGCACTGCGTGAGCGCGAGAACGAAGACGAGGTCGAAGAACAGCTCGAGCGGCGTCACTCGCTCGCCCTCGCGCATCACGGCGCCGATCCTGGGTCGAGGCACTCTCGTCGTCTCGGCCATATAGGGGTAATGCTTGCAGCGCGCGCGCCGGTAGGCTGAAGGCGGATGGCGATCTCCACCAATCAGTTCAAGAACGGCAGCCACATCGAGGTCGACGGGACGATCTACCGGATCCTCGACTTCCAGCACGTGAAGCCCGGCAAAGGCGGAGCGTTCGTCCGCACCAAGCTCCGCAGGCTCGGCGACGGCAGCGTTCAGGACCGGACGTTTCGAGCCGGCGAGAAGTTCCGGCCGGTGCGGACCGAAACCCGCCGGATGCAGTACCTCTACGACTCAGGCGACGCCGCGGTGTTCATGGACAACGCGAGCTATGAGCAGCTCGAGCTCTCGCGCGAGGTCGCCGGCGACGCGATGCGGTGGGTGCTTCCCAACTCCGAGGTCGAGGTGCTGTTCGTGGACTCAAGACCCGTCGGCGTCCAGGTGCCAAGCGCGGTGGAGATGGCGGTCGCGGAAACCCAGCCGGGGGTGAAGGGCGACACCGCCTCCGGGGGCGGGACGAAGCCGGCCACGCTCGAGTCCGGGGTTCAGATCGAGGTGCCGCTGTTTGTGAACGAGGGTGACCGGGTTCGGGTCGACACGCGAACCGGCGAGTACGTCTCGCGCGCCTGATCGAGTAGCGGTGCGGGCAGCTCATGCGTCGCTCTGATCAGCGCCGCGAGGCCGTGTTCGCCCTCTACGCGCGCGAGGTGAGGGGCCGCGAAGAGGAGGGCTCGCTCGACGACGCCAAGCCGTTCACGCGCGAGCTGGTCGCCGGCGTGGAGGAGCACAGAGCGGAGCTCGACGACGAGATCGGAAGGCTGTCGCGCGGCTGGGAGCTGGACCGGATCGCCGCGCTCGAGAAGAGCATCATGCGGGTCGGTCTCTACGAGCTTCATCACCGTGACGACGTTCCCGTCGAGGTGGCGATCGACGAGGCCGTGGGGCTTGCCAAGCGCTACTGCGGCACCGAGGCGCCGGGATTCGTGAACGGCATCCTGGGCGCGGCGGCCAAGGCCCAGCAGGCCTGAACAGGTCCGGGTCGCGAATCGCCCGGTTGACGCGGGTCGCTCGATGTACCGTTTGCGCCATGAGCACGACCGACGAGCTGATCGAACGCCTGCGCGACATCGCGACGCGGCTTCGCGAGCCTGAGCTCGGCGCCGAGGAAGCCGAGGCACTTGCTCGCGAGGCTGCCGACCTGGTCGCCAAGGGGAGCTCGGAGATCGACGCCGCGCTTCGCCAGGCGAGGGCCGGCGAAGCCACGTGAACGACCTTCCGGCGGGCAGTCGGTCAGCGGCCACCGCGACGTATCCGGACGACCTCCGCGAACTGGTGGAGCGGTACCTGGGGGAGCTTCGGTTCGCCGCCATCCCGGAGACCGAGGGGCTCGACGAGGCGATGCGCTACTCCCTTCTGGCGGGCGGCAAGCGAATCAGGCCCGTGTTGGCGCTCGCGACCGCGCGTTCGCTGGGCGCCGAGCCCGAGTCGGTGCTTCCGGCCGCGGCTGCGATCGAGCTGATCCACACCTACTCCCTGATCCACGACGACCTGCCCGCGATGGACGACGACGAGCTTCGTCGAGGGCGTCCCACCTCGCACGTGATGTTCGGGGAGAACGTCGCCATTCTGGCCGGGGATGGGCTGTTTGCCGAAGCGCTCCATCTGTTCACCCAGCGCCAGCACGGGGAGCCTCAGGCGGTTCTCGCCGCGATCGTTGAGCTGCTCGCGGCGATCGGGGTCGACGGGATGGTGGGCGGCCAGTACATGGACGTCACCGAGGGCGAGCTGGACGCGGAGCAGCTTCGCCGGCTGCACGCGCTGAAGACCGGTCGCCTGATCGCCGCCAGCGTTGGCGTGGTGCTGGCGCTCGAGCGGCTCCCGGAACCTGAGACAATTCCGTACCGCCGGTTCGCCGAGGAGCTGGGCGTCCTGTTCCAGATCGTCGACGACATCCTCGACGTGACCGGCAGCGACGAGGAGCTCGGAAAACCGCGTGGTAGCGACGAGCGTCATGGCAAGCTCACATACGTCAGCCTGTTCGGACTCGAGCGAGCGCGGGAGCTGGCGGGCGAGTCGTATCGCAACGCCCAGCAGGCGCTCGCGACCGTGAGCGGTGACCCGCGCGACCTGAGCCAGATCACGGACTTCATCCACACGCGTCACGCATGAGCGACACCCGAAGACAGAACCCCGGCGGCGAGCCGCTGCTCGACCGGATCGACGGCCCTCAGGATCTGGCCGGGCTCAGCGACGATCAGCTCCAGGCGCTCGCGCAGGAGGTCCGCGAGCTGATCATCGACGTGATCGGCGAGATCGGCGGCCACTTCGGCGCCAACCTCGGGACCTGCGAGCTCGCCGTCGCGCTCCACAGCCTGCTGGACTCCCCGCGCGACAAGATTCTTTGGGACGTCGGCCATCAGGCCTATCCCCACAAGGTGCTCACCGGCCGGCGTGACCGCCTGCAGACGATTCGCCAGTACGGGGGCCTGGCGCCGTTCTGCTCGGTGTTCGAGTCCGAGCACGACATCATGGGCGCTGGCCACGCGTCGACCTCGATCGGCTACGCGGTCGGGCTGAAGGAGGCGATGCGCAAGGGGATTGGCCCCGACGGCAACGTGGTCGCGGTGATCGGCGATGGCGCGCTGACGGGGGGCGTCGCCTACGAGGCGCTCCACAACGCCGGCGGGCTGGAGACGCCGATCGTGATCGTCCTCAACGACAACGGAATGTCCATCTCGCCGAACGTCGGCGCACTGGCCAGTTATTTCCAGCGCTTCCGCCTCAACCCTCGCCTGTACCACGCGCGCGAGGGGGTCGAGGAGCGGCTTACCCGGCTGCCGCTCGGGGTGGGGTCGACGATCGAGCGGCTTGGTCCCGAGCTGAAGGCGGCGATCAAGTCCTACGCGGCCCCGGGGCTTTTGTTCGAGGAACTGGATTTGGCATACGTCGGAGTGATCGACGGGCACGACGTTGGTGCCTTGCGGCGCGCGATCGGGGATGCGCTCGGCGCGCAGCGGCCGGTCGTGGTCCACATCCACACCGTGAAGGGCAAGGGCTTCACGCCCGCCGAAGAGGGTGGCCTCGAGGGGATGGAGAAGTGGCATGCGGCGAAGCCAAAGTCGATCGTCAACCGGATGCCGGCCGAGTCGAAGCCTGTTCCGGTGCGGGAGTCGGACTCTCCCGAGGGGATCGAGAAGCTGGAGTCGCCACCGCCTCCGTCGCCGCCGCAGTACACGGCGGTGTTCGCCGACGCCCTGGTGGCGGAGGCCCAGCGGGACCGGCGGGTGATCGGGATCACGGCGGCGATGGCGGGGGGGACGGGCCTCAACAAGCTGTGCAATGAGCTGCCCGAGCAGTACTACGACGTCGGGATCGCGGAGCAGGACGCGGTCCTGTTCGCGGCTGGGCTGTCGCTCCAGGGCGCGAAGCCCGTCTGCGCGATCTACTCGACCTTCCTCCAGCGAGGCTTCGACCAGATCGTGCACGACGTCTGCCTGCAGAAGCTCAACGTGGTGTTCGCGATGGACCGTGCGGGCCTGGTGGGCGACGACGGCCCCACCCACCACGGCGCCTTCGACATCTCCTACCTCCGCCCGCTCCCGAACGTCGTCCTGATGGCGCCGCGGGACGAGGCGATGCTGGTGCACATGTTGCGCACCGCGATCGCCCACGACGAGGGGCCGATTGCGCTCCGCTACCCGCGCGGCGCGGCGGAGGGCGTGCCGATTCCGGAGCGCGGGCGCGAGGTCCCGATCGGCACGGGCGAGCTGCTCGCCGAGGGCCAGCGGGTCGCCCTGCTCGGCTACGGCTACGGCGTGCAGGTGGCGCTCCGGGCGGCGGGCATCCTCGGCCAGCAGGACCTGAACGTCACCGTCGCCGACGGGCGCTTCGCGAAGCCCCTCGACGCCGAGCTGGTTCAGCGACTTGCCCGCGAGCACGAGCTGGTGGTCACGATCGAGGAGAACGTGCTCCCCGGCGGCTTCGGCGCCGCCGTGCTCGAGCACCTGGAGGACTCCTTCGCGGCACCCCAGTCCCGGGCGCGCGTGATCCGCGTGGGGCTGCCCGATCGCTACGTGGTCCACGGCAAGCCGGCGCTCCTGCGCGAGGAGGTCGGCTTCACCGGCGAGGCCGTCGCCAAGCGGGTGCTGGAGGCTCTCGGCGTGCCGGAAGCCGTCTCGGGCTAAGCGGCGCCGAGCCGCCTCGCGGTTGCCTCGAGCGTGGCTCGAACATGCTCCGGCTCGAACCGAACCTGCGCGTAGGTGAACCGAAGGCAGGTGAGACCGGCGGCCGTATGTGCCTGGTCTCGGAGGCGATCCCGGCCTTGCTGCGCGGGCGTCCGGTGGTACCGGAGTCCGTCGGTCTCGACGACCAGCCCGAGACCGGGCCAGTAGAAGTCGACCTTGAAGCCGTTGACATGCTGCCCTGTCCTGGGCAGCGAGAGGCCCACCTCCTGCGCGATGGGGCGGAATCGACGCTCCAACTCGGAGTCGCTGAGGACGAACGTGCCGGGGTCGAGGATCTCGCGCAAGGCACGCACGCCGGGTCGACTGGGGCCGGGTGCCAGGTGGGCCCTCAGCTGCTCCGGGTCTGTGAGGTCACGCTTGTCCGCCTCGTTGATCGCCGCCTCGAGTTGGCTGGGGGTCAGCCCCGTGGCGATGTCGATCAGCGTGCAGATCGGCGTGGTAACCGGGATCCCGCGGTGCGTCGTCACGTCGTCCGCAGTCAGCGATCGCCGGCGGTGCGCTGCTATGCCAGGGCTGCGGCGCCGGATGCGTGCGGAAACGGATACGTCAACCATTCGCGGGGGCTCCGCCGCCAATCCCCACAGCGCGGCCGCGCTGCGGTGGCTCAACACGGCGTCAGTCCCGCAGCGGAGCACGGCGGCCATCCAGCGCCCGTGACGCGAGATTCGGGGACGCCCCACGGCGTATACGCCGCGCAGCACCCGATGCAGGCGTCCGCTCTCGAGCCTGCGCTTGATCCCCTGTGGCGTCACGCCCAAGCGCAGGAGCTGCGAGCGCGCTACAACACCGTGCTGCCGCCCCGCCAACTCCAGCACCTGTCCAAGCGACGGTTGCCGCCTTTGGTACTCCATGCCGTACCTAAGGCTCCACATGACCCCAGTGCCCCCCGGCTCGGCGCTTTAGCTTCCCCTACCCAGCCTCCATAACGCTCAGCCGAGCCCCTCCGCCAGCCACAGCGCGTTGCGCGGGGCGAAGGCCTCCCAGTCGTTGTTGAAATAGGCGAAGACCTCGACCTCGGAGCGCCATGCGGCGATACGTCGCTTCCACTCCTCGAGCTCGCGCTTGGAGTAGTTGCCCCGGCGCCCGCGGTTGCCGCGGTGAAAGCGCACATACGTCCAGTCGGCCGTGATCTCGTGAGTCTGGAATGGGCGCTCGGGGTCGTCGCCGATCACGAGCGCGGCGCGGTGGCGTCGCAGGAGCTCGTAGACCTCGGGGACGAACCAGCTGGGGTGGCGGAACTCGAAGCAGTGACGCGCCTTGGGAAGCTGCTCGAGGGCCTCGCCGAGGCGATCGTCGTCGCGTTGGAAGTTCGCTGGCAGCTGCCACAACACGGGCCCAAGCTTCGGCGAATCCGCGAGGGGCTTGATGGCCTCGAAGTACCGAGCCGCGACGCGCTTCATCTCGCGCAGCCGCTTGACGTGGGTCATGTAACGGCTCGCCTTCACGGCGATCACGAACTCCGGCGGGGTCTGATCGACCCAGCCCTCCACCGCCGACTGCGAGGGCAGCCGATAGAAGGTGTTGTTGACCTCGACCGTGTCGAAGAGCTCGGCGTAGCGCTCCAGCCAGCGACGCGCCGGAAGCCCTTCGGGGTAGATAGCGCCTCGCCAGTCGCGGTAGTTCCAGCCAGAGCAGCCGATGTGGACGGGCTTAGCCATCCACGGTCAAGGTACCCGCCTGCCTGGAAGGCCGTTGGGCGCTGCGGCGCGGTGTCCGCGCCTACGCCGGCACCCGCACGGGCGGAACCCTGCGCCGAGCCGCGGCGTGGCGGCGTCCGGTGGGCGCGACGCTCGGCCCCTCCGTGAGCGGCCGGCTGCAGAGCAGCTGATACACGGCGTTGTACGCGACCTCGAAGCTGTTTCGTGCCGCCCGCAGATACAGCCGCCAAACGCGGGTGCGCTCAGCTCCCGCCAGCCGCTCGGCCTCCTCGAGCCGCCCCTCGAAGCGGGTCGTCCAGTGCCGAAGCGTCTCGGCGTAGTCCGTGTGGAGGTCCTCGACGTTGAGCGCCTCGAACCCGGCTCGCTCGAAGGCCATGAGCATGCGCGACAAGTTGAGGAGCTCGCCGTCGGGGAACACGTAGCGGTTCGAGAAGTCGCCCCCGATGTGGGCGCCGCCCTTCGTGGGGGGAATGTAGGTGATGCCGTGGTTCAGCACCCGCCCTCCGGGCGCCAGCACCCGGGCGATCTGGGCGGCATACTCGTCGATCTGCTTCTCCCCGACGTGCTCGACCATGCCGATGCTGGCCACGGCGTCGAAGCTCGCCTCCGGCAGATCGCGGTAGTCCATCACCTCGATCCGGACGCGATCGCCGACCCCTGCCTCGTCCGCGCGCTCGCGGGCCAGCTCCGCTTGCCGCGGCGACAGGGTGATGCCGAGCGCGCTCGCGCCGTGCTCGCGCGCCGCGTGGATCGCCAGGCTTCCCCACCCGCATCCGATGTCGAGCATCCGCATCCCGGGCTTGAGCTGGAGCTTTGCGCAGATCAGCTCGAGCTTGGCGCGCTGG
>JBOGZC010000033.1:0-36205 GCA_050697075.1 Solirubrobacterales bacterium
CCGCGCCCGCCCGGTCCCTCGCTCCGGTCAGGAGTGCGTCACGCTGACGAGCTGGAACTCCTCGTGGTGTCCCTTGACGACGCGCTCCGCGGCCTCTCCCAGCCCGGGCACGTAGTACTTCTGCTCGGTCTGCGGCTCCAGCGGGCTGTACTCGCTGGTGACCAGAACGTGCTGGTAGGAGCCGGAGGGGACCTTCACGGCCCCATCGGTCTTGAGCACCGTCGCCTCGTCGAGGGCCTTTCCGGGCGGGTAGTACTCCTGGCGGTACTTGTCGCCGGGCTGCGGGTTGGCCGGCATGATGATCCCGGGCTTGCCGCCCTTGACGCCGGACAGCCACGAGTCGCTGGCCCTGACCATGCGACCGTGCTGCTTCTCGAACGAGTCCTCGCCCATGTACCAGACGTTGCCCTGCTTGTCCTGGGCGTAGTAGTCGAGGGTTCGCTCGACCGGATTGCCGTGCTCGGAAACCGTGTCCCGGACGACCGTGGCCGGAATCCCCAGGATCTTCTTGGTCTGATGGGTCACGATCTCGTCGTCGGTCTGGTGGGTTGCTCCACGCACGCCCTGGTAGTGGTAGCCCGTGCCGGGCTTCAAGGGCCAGAAGCGATTATCGATCGTGGAGACGAAGTTCGCCGGATCGATCGTCGGTGAGTACTTGCCGTGAACCGACGCCAGGGTCGACGCCGACCCCGAGGCCGGCAGCGTCGTGCTCGAGCTGCCGGAGGAGCCGCAGCCGCTGACCACCGCGGCGAACAACGCCGGCACGGCTGCCAGGGCGGCCGTGCGCGGCAGGATCCGCCTGATTCGTTGGGTCATGTGTGCCTCCGTGTTGAGTGAGGGCTCCCTCCCCCGCTTCTCTACGGACGGCCGATGAAAGGACGATGAAACGCGCGGCTACGCCGGCGGCGGTTCCGGGCTGGCGCGGTGCGCCTCGTCGAGCGCCTTGAGGATCTCGATCGCCTCCCCGCGGAGCTCCGCGTCCTGGCGCCGCCAGTCGTCCCGGGAGAGCTTGCCCTGCTCGCGATCGAGCTCGGCGTCGCGGATCTCGCGGTACTTGGCCTCCTTGCGCGCCTCGAGCGCCGCGATCGTCGGGTCCTCGGTATGCGCGGCCGCTGCCTGCGCCTGTTCCTCGGTTCGGCGAAGCGGCGCGGTCACGAACCAGGCCACGGCCGTGACGACCAGAATCGCAAGGACGATCTCCACGAACTGAAGGCTACGGCCCTACTCAGCCATGCCGACTCCGGTTGAAATGTCAGATTCCAGTCCTTGCGCCTGGCGCGAAGGAATGAAAGGTTGCAAGGGGTGTCAACAAGGAAGGGCGCGTAATGAAGACAAGGATCGTCCAAGGCGAGCAGGAGCCGCACGACTCCGCTCGCGGGTCGCGCTCGTCGCGGGGACCCGAGAACCTGGCAGCCCGGATGGGGCGTTGGAGCGCCCAGCACCGCAAGAAGGCCATCTGGGGATGGCTGGCGGGCGTTGTCCTCGCGTTCGCGGTCGGCGGCGCGGTCGGGACGAAGACGCAGGACACAGCTCAGAGCGGCGTCGGCGAGTCGGGACAGGCGGAGCGCACCATCGACGATGCCTTCCCGAAGCACCAGGTCGAGCAGGTGCTCATCCAGAGCGGCACCACGACCGCGAATGACCCCTCGTTCAAGGCAGCGGTCGCCGATGCCCAGCATCGCCTCTCCGCGGTGCCCTACACCCAGAGCTTCGACAGCCCCTACGCGTCTGGCAATCAAGGGCAGATCTCGGCCGACGGGCACTCCGCACTGCTTCGCTTCGAGATCGCCGGTGACGAGACCCAGGCCGAGGATCGGGTCGGCGCGACCTTGGATGCCACGAGCGCAGCGCAGGCCGCCAATCCGGACTTCACCGTCGAGCAGATGGGCGACGCGAGCGTCCAAAAGGAACTGGGCGATTCGATCAGCAGCGACTTCAAGCAGGCCTTCGCGACCTCGCTGCCGATCACCCTCGTGATCCTGCTGATCGCCTTCGGCGCCCTGGTCGCGGCCAGCGTTCCGATCATCCTGGCGTTGACGGCGGTGCTCGCGACAATCGGCCTGGTCGCGGTGCTCAGCCACGTCTCGCCAGTGGACCAATCGATCAACGAGGTGATCCTGTTGATCGGCCTTGCGGTCGGCGTCGACTACTCGATGTTCTACCTGCGCCGCGAGCGCGAGGAGCGCGAGTCGGGACGCAGCGAGGAGGCCTCGCTCGCGGCTGCGGCCGCGACGTCGGGACGGGCGGTACTCGTGTCAGGCCTGACGGTGATGGTCGCGATGGCTGGGATGTACCTGGGCGGGGCGCCGACCTTCACGTCGTTCGCGACCGGAACCATCATCGTCGTGGCCGTCGCAATGGTGGGGTCGCTCACGGTTCTGCCGGCGCTGCTCGCCTGGCTGGGCGACCGCGTGGAGAAGGGCGGAGTCCCGATCATCAAGAATCAGCCGTGGAACGCGACCGAGAGCAGCATCTGGTCACGGATCCTGACGCCGGCGCTGCGTCACCCCGCGATCTCGGCGACCGCTGCCGCGGCCGTGCTGATCGTCCTCGCCATCCCCACGCTCCACATCCACACGGCGACCCCCGGCACGACACGCTGCCGCAGAACCTGAGCGTGATCAAGACCTACAACAAGATTCAGGCGGCGTTCCCCGGTGGGCCCATCCCCGCCGTCGTGGCGGTGAGCGCCAACGACGTGACCTCACCTGAGGTCAGCGGCGCAATCGCCGACCTTCGCAAGCAGGCTGCCGCGAACCCGAACTTCAAGCAACCCGTCACCACGGACATCAACCCCGATCGGACGGTCGAGGAGATCGACATCCCGCTGACCGGGGACGGCAGTAACTCGCAATCGAACGAGGCCCTGGCGGAGCTCCGGGACAAGCTGATTCCCGCGACGGTCGGGCAGGTCCCGGGTGCCACGACTGACGTGGGCGGCTTCACCGCCGACTCGACGGACTTCAACGACACGCTGAAGTCGCACGTGCCCCTGGTCTTCGGCTTCGTCCTGTCGGCGGCGTTCTTGCTGCTGTTGGTGACCTTCCGCTCGATCGTGATCCCGATCAAGGCGATCTTGCTCAACCTGCTCTCGGTCGCCGCCGCATACGGGGTGCTCGTCTGGATCTTCCAGGAGGGTCACCTGGAGTCGCTGCTCGGCTTCCAGTCGAACGGGGCGATCGTCTCGTGGATGCCGCTGTTCCTGTTCGTGGTCCTGTTCGGGCTCTCGATGGACTACCACGTGTTCATCCTCACGCGGATCCGGGAGGCCTACGATCGCGGGCGGCCGACCGAGGAGGCGGTCACACACGGGATCAAGGCCACCGCCGGCGTGGTGACGAGCGCGGCGATCGTGATGATCTCAGTGTTCGCGATCTTCGCCACCCTCTCCCTGCTGATCTTCAAGCAGCTGGGGATCGGCTTGGCGGTGGCCGTCTTGATCGACGCGACGATCATTCGCGGCGTGCTGCTGCCGGCGACGATGAAGCTGCTCGGCGACTGGAACTGGTACCTGCCGAGGTGGCTCGAGTGGCTGCCGCACGTCGGAGGACCCGAGGGCGAAGCGGGTCTACCCTCAGAGGCCAAGAAGCCGACCGAGCGACCGGGGCAAGAGGCCACTCCCGCCTAGCTGAGAGGGCGGCTCAGCCTTCGGCAGTGGAGCTGGGGCTGCGCACGAGCCACGAGGCTCAGGCGCGCCCCAGCTCGCGCGCCAAGCGGGCGGCGTAGACGTCGGAGACGCGCCTTCGCCGGGCCTCGGGGGCCGGCCAGATAGCGACCAGCCCACCGATCGCCGCGATCCCGCCGCCGATCCAGATCCAGCTCACGAGTGGGTTGACGTTGACCCGGAAATCCGCCGGCGGCGTGTCCGTCAGGTACCGCTTCTCGATCGTCCTGACGGCGAGCCCCTGCAGGTAGCCGAGCGCCTGCCCGGCCTGCACGTTGGTCGGCGAGACCCCCTTGGCGAGCTTCTCCAGGCGACGGTCGGCGCCGTTGATGATCGGGTTGAGCGAGGTGAGGTCGGGCTGCATCGCCGTCCACAGGTCGTTGGAGGCCGTGGTCTTGCGCCCCACCTCGCTCGTGGCCTGGCCCTCGAAGAAGCTCCGCACCGGCCCGCTCCCCGCCTGCGTGGCGGCCGAGGCGTAGTAGTTGCGGGACGGGGCGAGGATCGCATATGGCTTTCCGTCCTTGGTCACCGTGAGGACCGCTCCCAGGGTGAGGCGCTGCTCGGCGGGGCTGATCTCGGCGGTCGGCTTGTCGTAGGTGATCCGGAAGTGGTCCACGCCCGCCGACTCGCCGGGGCGCAGGCGCAGGTCGCGGCTGGTCTGGAAGCTCGACGAGGCGGCAATGGCGATCAGCAGCACGGCGATGCCCGCGTGGACCACGTAGCCGCCGTAGCGGCGGCGGTTGCGCGAAAACAGGGCGAGGAGCGCGTGCGCGTAGGACCCGCCGGCGAGCGACCTGTAGGCGGCGGCACCGCGAGCGAACTCCTGCACCAGCGCGGCCAGGGAGAACGCGGCCAGGGTGAACATGACCAGCGCCAGGGGCCTCGATCCGGAGTCGGTGAAGGCCAGCAGCGCCGCCGCCGCCACGAGCGCGACGAGCGCCGGCCGGGCCAGCAGGCGCTTCGCCGCGCCCAGGCTGACGCGCCGCCAGGCGAACAGCGGCCCGATCCCGGTGAACAGGACGAGCAGGATTGCCAGCGGCGTCGTGTAGCGGTCGAACCAGGGGGCGGCGAGCGAGGCCTTCTGGCCGGTGAAGAGCTCCGAGATCAGCGGGAAGAAGGTGCCCCAGAAGATCACCGCCGCGAGCCCCACGAGCAGCAGGTTGTTGACCAGGAAGATCGACTCACGCGAGAGCAGGGACTCGATCCGCTTGGTCGAGCGAAGGTCGTCGAGCCGCGAGACGATCAGGAGCGCCGAGCCGATCACGACGATCGCGATCAGCCCCAGCAGCGGGCCGCCGACGGTGGACGCGCCGAAGGCGTGGATCGAGTCCAGGATGCCCGATCGAACCAGGAAGGTGCCGAGCAGCGCGAGCGCGAACGTGCCGCAGATCAGGCTCACGTTCCAGACCTTCAGGATCCCCCGGCGCTCCTGAACCATGATCGAGTGCAGGAACGCGGTGCCGCAGAGCCAGGGCATCAACGAGGCGTTCTCGACCGGGTCCCACCCCCAATAGCCGCCCCATCCGAGCTCCGAGTAGGACCACCGGGAGCCGAGCAGGATCCCGACCCCCAGGAACAGCCAGGCGATCAGCGCGAAGCGGCGCGTGGCGCGGATCCAGCTCGCGTCGAGGCGTCGGGTGGCCAGCGCCCCGATCGCGAACGCGAACGGGATCGAGAAGAAGACGTAGCCCGAGTAGAGCATCGGCGGGTGGATCGCCATCGCTGGATGGCGAAGCAGCGGCTCGAGGCCGACGCCCTCCGGGGGCACCGGGCTGAGCCGAGCGAACGGATTCGCGTCGACCAGCATCAGGCCGGTGAAGAAGGCGCCCAGGCCCATCAGCACGGCGGTCGCCCAGGGCGCCAGCTCGCGATGCCTGTTGCGGGTCGCGAAGAGGACCGCCGACGAGGTCAGCGAGAGCACCCACGCCCACAGGAGGAGCGAGCCCTCCTGGCTGGACCACATCGCGGTGAGCTTGTAGAAGCCGGGCGTGGTGGTCGAGGAGTGGTCGGCGACCACCTGCAGCGACAGGTCGGTGCGCGCGAAGGCGGCCTCGATCACGATCACGCAGATCGTCAACAGCACCGCGAACGCGTAGACGGCCCGGCGCGCCGAGTCGGTGAACCGCCGCTCCCCGCGCGTTCCGCCGAGTGCGGCCACAACGCCGTAGACGGCGACCAGGAGGGCCAGCCACAGACAGGCGGCGCCGAGGGTGATCACTGGCTGATGATCACGTGCTGGGGATCCTGCTTCGCCTGGGTCGCGAACTTGGACGGGCACTTCGTGATCAGGCTGTCGCGCTGCGCCAAGAAGGTCCCGTCGTCGACCTTGCCGCTGACGATCACCTCGCGCCCGTCCGCGAACGGGTCCGGCACCTCACCCGTGTAGCGAACCGGGAGCGAGACCTTGGAGTCTTCGCGGTCGGCGACCTTGAAGTCCAGCACTGAGCCGTGACGGTGGATCGACCCGGGCACGACCACGCCGGTCATCTGGTAGGTGCTGTCCGGCGACGCGTGCAGGAGGTCCGAGGGCTGCTTGGCCTGGCTCGAGGCGTTGAATGACGTGTAGATCAGCGCCACGGCGAGCAGCACCGCGGCGCTCAAGGCCACAATCAGCCGGATCTTCCGTTTTCGGGCGGGATCCATCGCGTCGGAGGAATGCGATTATGCCGCAGTGGGAGAAGCGCCAGTCCTTCTGATCACAGGCGCCTCCAGCGGGATCGGCGCCGCCACCGCCACGCGCGCGGCCGAGGCCGGCTACCGGCTGGCGCTCACCGCCCGCAGGGAGGACCGGCTGGGCCGTCTCGCCGAGCAGCTCGGCGGCCCGGAGCGGGCGATCGCGGTGCGGTGCGACGTCGCCGAATGGGACCAGGTCGAGGCCATGGCGCGGGCGACGCTCGAAGCGTTCGGCCGAATCGATGCGGTGTTCGCGAACGCGGGCTTCGGCGCCAAGCGGGGGTTCCTGGAGGAGTCCCCCGAGCACTGGCGCTCGATGGTGCTCACCAACGTCCTCGGGGTGGCGCTAACGATCCGCGCCACCCTCCCCCACCTACTGGAGCGCGGCACTGGTCACTACGTCCTCACCAGCTCGGTAGCGGGGCGCCGGGCGCTTCCGGGGTCGCTCTACGCGGCGACCAAGTGGGCGGTCGGCGCGATCGGGGAGGGCCTGCGAGCCGAGCTTCGCCAGATGCACGAGAACACGGGCATTCGGGTAACGCTGATCGAGCCCGGGATGACGGACACCGACTTCTTCGACCAGCGCCCCCAGAACGCGCTCGAGGACGACGACATCGGCCGCGCCGTCCTCTACGCCCTGTCGGAGCCGGAGCACGTGGACGTCAACGAGATCCTGATCCGTCCCACGAGCCAGTCGAGCTAGCTCCCGTCGGAGCCGCTGGAGCGCCAGCGCTCGGTCAGCCTGACGAAGTCGTCGGCCACCTCCTCCCGAACGAGGATGTGCAGGTGGTCTCCACCGCGGACGCGGGTCGAGCCTCGCGGGGGAATCGCCTGCCCATCCCGGACGATCACGTTGACCAGCCCCTCCCTGGGCAGGCCCAGCTCGCGGATCCTGCGACCGACGATCGCGTCATTGGGACCCACCGCGTAGTCGACGACCTCGGCACCGAGCGCCCGGATCGTCCCGGTCTCGGTCAGCGGGCGCGGCAGCGCAGGCTCGGCGCTGGTGGTGCCGAGGGCCCGCGCCAGCGGCTCGAAGGTCGCACCCTGAACGACCGTGGAGGCAACGACGACGAAGAACACCACGTTGAAGAACTCCAGGCTGTGTGGAACGCCGTCGATCACCGGGAAGGTGGCCAGCACGACCGGCACCGCCCCGCGCATCCCGGCCCACCCGAGGATTAGTCGCTCGCGGCTGTTGAACGACTCGAGTGCGGTCGCCAGCCACACGGCAAGCGGGCGTGCGACCAGCACGAGCACGAGGGCAACGAGGGTCGCATCGAGCGCCACGTCGCCCAGTTGGCTCGGGAACACGAGCAGGCCGAGCGTGAGGAAGAGGGCGATCTGCGCCGTCCAGGCCGCTCCCTCGTGGAAGGCGGTGATCGTTCGCTTGGCGGGTATGTGCGCCCCTCCGAGCACCAGCCCCGCGAGATACACCGAAAGGAAGCCGGACCCGTCGAGGATCGCCGCGCCACCGTAGGCGATCGCGGCCGTCGCCACCGACATCACGGGATAGAGCCCGCGCGCATCGAGGCTCACGCGGCGAACCGCGTGGATCGCCAGCCTGCCCACGACGAGCCCGACCACGAGCCCGATTCCGAGCTGGCGCGCGAACAACCACGCCATGTCGAGCACGCCATAGCCGCTGTTCTCGATCCAGTCGATGAACCCGATGACGAGCAGGACCGCGACTGGGTCGTTGAGCCCCGACTCCCCCTCGAGCGTGCGGGCGAGCCGGCGCCGCAGCGTGGAGCCACGCAGCAGGCCGAAGATCGCCGCGCCGTCCGTGGCCGCCACGATCGAGCCGAGCAGCAGGCCCTCCAGGACGGACAGCCCGAGCAGCCACTTGGCGGCCATCCCGGTGACCACCGCGGTGACGAGCGTCCCCACGAAAGCCAGCGAGATCGCCGGGCGGAGCACGGGTCGGATCTCGACCGTTCCCGACGTGAGACCGCCCTCGAACAGGATCAGGGCCAGCGCGATCACCCCGATGCGCCGCGCGAGCTCGTAGTCGTTGAAGTCGATCCAGCCAGCGCCATCGGAGCCGATGGCCATGCCCACCCCCAGGAACAGAACGAGCCCCGGCAACTGCAGGCGCCCGGCCACCAGCGAGGCGCCCACGCCGGCCGCCAGCAGCGCGCCGGCGATCAGGATCAGGGCGGAGTCGCTCATCACGACAGCCTTTCATTGGAGCCGGCCCTCGCTCCAGCTGCAACCGTGTCACTCTGGGCGCCATGAGAGGCCTCGGGGCAGGGTGGTTGGTCGCCGGGCTCGTCGCGGCGGCGCTGCTGGCCGTCCCTTCCGACGCGATCGCCACGCCCGGGGACGCGATCCGAGTCGGCGGCCCGAGTGCTCCGGGCGAGAGCAAGGTTGCGATCGTGAGCTCGAGTCGCGACCTCGGGGGCAGGCGCTACGTGGTGCTTCGAGACGGGGCAGGCGCCGTGAGCGAGGGACGGCTCCACGTCGCGCCGGGAAAGCCGGCCCCTTGGGCTCATGCCTATCGCGCCCCGCTCGGCTCGGGCTCGGCCCGGGGCACCTATCGCGTGCGCGTCCCGGCTCTCGGCCTCACCTCGCGGGGCTGGGTCATCCGCCCCGCGGGCTCCGGCGATGCAATCGACCGGATCCTCGGGTTCTTCGCGGCCAACCGCGACGGCAGCGAGCCCTCGCCCATCCACGCCCCCTCGCATCTCAACGACGCGACCATCAAGGGCGGCCCACACGACGGCCAGCACCTCAACCTGACGGGCGGCTGGATGGATGCCGGCGACATGATCCACTTCGCACAGGCCACCTCGTTCGCCGCGGCGGCGCTGGAGGCGTCCGCGCGGTTGGACCCGGCGCGGGCGTCGAAGCTCGACTCCGAGGCCGGCGTCGGAATCCGCTGGCTGGTCAAGGCGCACCCGGCGTCTGGGGTGTTCATCGGACAGGTGGGCGGTGCGCGCGACCACGACGTGGGCTTCCGGGACCCGGCCGGCGACGACGCCTCCTCGGAGCCGGGGATCGGCCATCGCCGCGCCTACCCGGGGATCCCCAGCGGCGGCATCGGCGGCGACATCGCCGGCAAGGCGGCCGCCGCGCTGGCGCTCGCGTACGACCGCACGCACAACGGGACCGACCTTACCCAGGCTCGTCAGTGGTACGCGGCGGGGCGGGCGGCCGCCAAGCCCACGCCGGCGCTGCCCGGCGGCTTCTATCGCGACCCGCACTGGAAGGACGCGATGGCGGGCGGGGCGGCGGCGCTCTACCGCTCGACGGGCGAGCAGCACTACCGGAGCGACGCGATCCGCTTCCTGCACTCGCCGCAGAGCGCGGCGGACGGAACGCTCGGCGTGGTGGACTCGTTCGCGAGCTTCGCGGCCGCCGACCTCTGCGGCGCGCTGGGCGCGCCGGCCCTCGGAAACCCGAGTGACCGAAGCTTCGCGTGCCGGCGCCTGCGGGAGTTCGGCCAGGTCGCCGTCCAGCAGGCCCACGACAACGCGTTCGGGATGCCGGGGTTCTTCAACTGGGGGACCACGGCGCAGAACGGCGCCAGCGGGGCGCTGGCCGGGCTGGCCGGCTGCGCGAGTGGCCTGTCGGGGGGCCGCGCGGTCGCCGCCGGCGCCCGCGACTACATGCTCGGTCGCAATCCCTTCGGGCGCAGCTTCGTGGTCGGCTACGGGCCTGGCGCCCCCGTGCATCCCCACCACTGGGCATCGGTCTTCGGCGACGCCCTGCCGCGGGGCGCCGTGGTCGGTGGGCCGGCCCCGATCGGCCAGATCAGGAGTCAGGGCTTCAACGTCCATGACCCGCACAACACCTCCTTCGCCAGCTACGAGGACCGCCGGGCCGACTACGTCACCTCCGAGCCGGCGTTGGACTACGCGGCGTCCTCGATCCTGCTCCTGGCCACGCTCGAGGGCGGCTGCTGAACGGCCCTACCGTGCCCGGATAAAGTGCCCGCCGTGCCGGAGACGGAGGTCGCTTTCGCGGGGGTAGCCCGCCAAGCCGAGCTGGTTCGCGCCGGGGAGGTCTCGCCGCGCGAGCTCGTCGATCTGTACCTGGAGCGAATCGAGCGCCTCGAGCCGCGGCTGAACGCCTTCCGGGTGGTACTCCCGGAGAGGGCGCGCGCTGAGGCCCAGGAGGCTGAGAGTCGCCGGGCCTCGGGTGACCACGCCCCGCTGCTCGGAGTCCCGATCGCAGTGAAGGACAACCTTGACGTGGCGGGGGAGCTGACCACTCACGGGACGGGGTGCGTTGACGAGCCGGCGGCTGAGGACTCCGAGCTCATTAGGCGGCTGCGTGCGGCGGGCGCCATCGTGATCGGCAAGACCAACCTCCCGGAGCTCGCATTCGCGATGTTCACCGAGTCGGTCACCTGGGGCGTGACCCGCAACCCGTGGGACCCCACGAGGACTCCGGGCGGATCGTCCGGCGGCAGCGCCGCCGCGGTCGCCGCGGGCCTCGCCGCCGCCGCGACGGCGTCCGATGGCGCCGGCTCCATCCGCTATCCGGCCTCCTACTGCGCGCTGTTCGGGCTCAAGCCGCAGCGAGGCCGGGTGCCGATCGACCCGGTGATCGAGACGTGGCACGGGATGTCCGTCAACGGGTTCCTGACCCGCACCGTGCTCGACACGGCTGTGCTGCTCGACGCGGTCACCGCCGGCCCCGCCGGGAGCCGGGGGGCATCGGCCGGAAGCTCCTTCGCGGCGGCGGCCAGGACGCCGCCGGGCAAGCTGCGGATCGCCGCGTCGCTCAAGGGAACCCGCGCCCTGGCGCCACCGATGCTCGACCCGCGCTGTCGCGCCGCGGTCGAACAGACGGCCGAGCTCCTGGGCTCGCTGGGTCACCAGGTGAGCTGGCGCGGCCCCAAGTGGGGCACGGTCGGCAACGGGGTCGCGGTCCTCTACGTGCGCGGAGTGGCGGACGACGCGCGCCAGCTGCCCAACCGCGAGCGCCTGGGCCGCCAGGTAGCCGGAATCGCTCGGCTCGGGTCCTTGGCGCCCGATCCGATCCTGAAGCGCGCCAAGGCGGCGATCCCGAAGCACGCTCGGCGGCTCAACGCGATCTTTGACGACGCGGACGTGCTGCTGCTCCCGGTGATCGGCGAGCCGCCGGTGCCGGTGGGCAAGTGGGACTCGCACAGCGGGCCGTGGACACTCGCGGGCATGACCCGCCGGACGGGATTCGGCCCGCCGTGGAACTACACCGGTAACCCGGCCGCCTCGGTTCCGGCGGGATTCACGGACGAGGGGCTGCCCCTCTCCGTCCAGCTCGTCGGCCGTCCGGACGACGAGGCGACTCTGCTCTCGCTCGCCGCCCAGCTCGAGGCCGAGCGGCCGTGGGCGGAGCGGCGCCCGCCGGTCTCCTAGCCGGCTCAGGCGGCGCCGGGCGACGGCGGCCGGCGCTCGTGTCCGCCCAGCCGCTCGCGGGGGAAGATCGCGAAGCTCCCGATCGCGGTCGAGAGCAGCCGGCCCCCCTCGTGGCGGACCTCGCTCCGCATGATCGCGACGCGGTCGTTGCGGCGGTCGAGCGTCGTCTCGCAGATCACGTCCCCCTCGCGGGCCGTCTGCACGTAGTTGATCGAGATCCCGATCGTCGCGATCCGCTCCCCCTCGGTGAGGTCCTGCCACAGCGTCGAGCCCATCGAGTAATCGACCATCGCGTAGGTGACCGGGCCGGCGAGAAGGCCGGCCGGGTTGATCAGCTCCGGGCGGATCGTCAGCCGCACGCGTTGGGGGGCGTCCCAACGCAGCCCCAGCCACGAGCTCAGACCGTCGATGCCGTCGCGCGCCGCCGCCATTGGCGGCGCAGCCTATCCCGCCGGCGGGGTCAGTCCTGGACCAGCAACCCCAACAGCACCGCCATCCCCACGACCAGCGCAAGTGTCAGCTCGGCCATCGGAGGGGCACGCTATCCGCCCACCACCCATTTTCACACTCGAACATTCGTCCAGCGGGGGCGGAGGGTCGTGGCCTGGACATCGGGTGTCCCGGGAGAACGCCGACATCGCGCGGGCGTCGCTCGAGGCATTCGACCGCCGAGACCCGGTCGGAACGGTCAAGGACTCAGCCCCCGATTAGTTCCGCCTTCTGGTCTCGCAGCCGCTGACCGCGGAGTCCTTGGGGAGCAGGTCGAGGTCGGCCCTGTCGGCGGACCCCGGAGCGGTCCCGCCGTCGCAGTTGATCGCCGCATCGGAGACGAGGTCGGCGGCGCGGAGCAGATCGTCTCCGTCCATGCCTTTCATCACGTCGGTGCCGGGCCCCGCGACCAGGATGTCGCCGCTCGCGCCGCCCTGGAGGGTGTCATTCGCGGGCCCACCGTAGAGGTCGCTCTGGACCGTGGTCGAGTTGACCACCCGGTCGGCGTCGTCGCGGGCGGTGACCTGAATTCGGGTGATCAAGGCCGCGCAGTTGGCTGTGTAGTCGCCACTTTGGGTGCAGCCGGCGCCCGTGTGGACGCCGGAGCCCGTGTAGGTGCCGCTGGGGGAATCAGTCACCCGCAGGGTCGAGGCAGAGGGCCGGGTGATCTCGATGTTGTCCTTGGCCCCCGGGGCGGCAGTCACCACGAGGGTCAAGCCCGAGACGCTAACCGTGGCGGTGCGGACGCTGAACCTCGGGGAGGCCGGGCTGGGGTCCGTGTTGCCAACCCGGTCCGTGGCGCGCACGGAGAAGGTATGAGGGCCGTCCGCGAGATGCGAGGTCGTCTTGGCTGAACTGCAGGACGCAAAGGAGCCCGCGTCGAGCTTGCACTCGAAGCTCGAGCCCGGCTCCGAGGATTCGAAGGCGAAGCTCGGGGTCGGATCGTTGGTGGCGCCCTCCGGCCCGGAGTCGATCATCGTCTCGGGCGGGGTCGTATCGACGATGAACCTGCGCGACGCCGGAGTCGGGTCGACGTTGCCGAACGAGTCCTTGGATCGGACCCGGAAGATGTGGAAGCCGTCCGCGAGCTCGGAGGTGGTCTTGGGCGAGCCGCAGGCCACGTAGTGGTTCGAGTCCACCTTGCACTGGAAGGTGTTGCCGGGCTCGGGGGAATGGAACGCAAAGGTCGGGGTGGGATCGCCGATCCGCCCGTTGGGCCCGGAGTCGATCTCAGTATCAGGGGGCGGCACCGTCACGTCGTCGCTGGTCTGCGAGCTCGATCCCGCTTGGTTCGAGGCCGTCACCCGGCAGCTGTAGGAGCCGGGCTGGGTGAGCGTGAGGTTGGCCGACGTTTCCCCGCTGATCTCCGCCCCGTTTCTCAACCACTCGAATTGGGCAGCGTGCGGTGCCCTCGACAGGAATGCTCCGAGCAGGTCGGGCGCCCAGTGCCCCTCGCTGCAGCTGAGCTCCTCGCCGATCTTGGCCTCGCCGGAGATGGTTGGAGGCTCGGTACCGACTGGCGCACGCAACAGCACCGGAAAGTTCGCAAAGCCCTGCCCGGTGAACAGGTCCGCGGGCGTACCCGAGCCATCCAGGTTTCCGACCCGGATCACGCCGGGCCCGAAGTTGGCCCAATAGATCTTGCTGGTAGTGGGGTCGATCGCGACGCCGGCCGGGCCCGCCTCGCCGCCGAACAGAGTCGAGGCGGTACCCGAGCCGTCGAGGTTTCCAACCCTGATCGCGCCCGGGCCGCTGCAGCACGAGCCCAGGTCGGCCCAATAGACCTTGTTGGCCGCGGGGTCGATCGCGAGCCCGATTGGGTTGGCCTCACCGCCGAACAGAGTCGACGCGCTGCCCGAGCCGTCCAGGTTCCCGACCCGGACCCCCGTCGTTCCAACCTGGTTGGTCCAATAGATCTTGTTCGCCGCGGGGTCGATGGCCACCCCACTCGGGCCGCTCTCGCTTCCATAAAGGGTCGAGGCGGTGCCCGAGCCGTCCAGGTTGGCTACTCGGATCGTGCCGGAGCTGAAGTTGGCCCAGTAGATCTTGCCGTCGGCGGGGTCGATCGCCACACCACACGGACTTCCCTCGCTGCCGAACAGGGTCGAGGCGGCGCCCGAGCCGTCCAGGTTGGCTACTCGGATCGTGCCGGAGTTGAAGTTGGCCCAGTAGATCTTCTCCTTGTAGGAGTCGATCGCAACCCCGCACGGGCCGCCCTCGCTCCCGAACAGCGTCGAGGCGCTGCCCGAGCCGTCCAGGTTTCCGACCCCCACGAACCCGGACTCGCTGGCCCAGTGAATGCCGTCGGCCGCGCTTGCTGCCGCGGGCAGAAGCACCCCGATCACCGTCATGATCAGTGCCACATGGCGGAATGCCATGCCTCGGCTGTGTGCTGCCTCCATACCCCTCCCGGGCCGACGAGACGCTCTCTCCTCCGCCGAGTACTTTGTGCGCCCGCTCGGTGGGTGTCAATGTCCGGCCCGGGACTACGTAGCGGTTCTAGGTAGCGCGTGAGGGAATCCCTGGACCCGCGAACTAGTACCCGACGCTCGGAAAGCACGCCGTTGGTCCGCCGCGGTCACTCACCGGAATCCTCCGGGGGCTGGGGCGTTGCCGCGTTGCTCGCTATCCCGGCGCTCGTTCTAGAGGAGCCGAGTCTCGGGGGCGACGTTGGGTCGGCGGTCGGCTCGGTTCTGAACTGGACGATCTGTCGGCGCGGCCTACCGGATTCCGGATCACCGTCCCCTTACCCCGCCCTTAGCGTCCGGTGGCAACGTCCTCGTCGGAGAGGCGGGTCCGCCGGATGAGCCGGAGGGGACTTCGGTCTGTTCGGCATACCTAGGCGGGTCCCCGCCTCTCCTTTTCTTCGCCACCTCCCGACGCGAGATACTGCGCCGGCGATGTCGGAGGAGAACGTGGAGATCGTGCGGGCGGCCTTCGCAGCCTTCGCTCAGCAAGGCCCCGACGGCCTGGTCGACTCCTGGGACTCGGAGATCGAGCTTTGGATGCCCTCCGGCCTGATCCAGGCAGGCGGCACGTATCGGGGCAAGGCGGCGGTTCTCGGTTGGATGAGGGAATGGGCAGATGCATGGGAGGAGATCGACTACACACCGGAGGAGTTCACCGAAGCGGGTGACGGAGTCCTCGTCACGGTCCTCTACGAAGGACGCGGCAAGGCGAGCGGGGTGAGGATTGACGGCAGGTTCTGGTACCTGTTCACGCTCCGCAAGGGGAAAGTCGTGCGCTGGGAGCTTTACCCGGAAAAGGTCCAAGCCCTCGAAGCCGCCGGGTTGCGGGAGTAGGCGATGTCGAAGGAAGAACGTATGGCCTACAACGAGGCCTTGTGTCGGGACCTCAACGAGCGCAAGGCCGAGTGGATGAAGAGCGGCCAACCGACCGCCGGCTTTCGATGCGAATGCTGGCGGATCGACTGCGGCGCGCGCATCCGACTCTCGTGGCCCGAATGGGAGGAGGTCCGCTCGAAAGCGAATCGCTTTGCAGTGGCCCCGGAGCACACAGCTGACGAGGTTGAACAGGTCGTCAGGGAGTTCCCGCACTTTTGGATCGTGGAAAAGCGCGGCGAGGCGGGAGACGTGGCCGAGAAGCTCGCCTGACAAGCGGACCACGTGATGAAAGAGTCCCCCCGGTCCAGCGGAATACCCCCCGGATCATCGCGAGCACGATGGAGATCGCGATCCCTGCATCGCGAAGCGCGATTGGCGCGACCTGGCGGAGGTCCTGGCTCCAGCAGAGCGGACGACGGGACTCGAACCCGCTACCTCGAGCTTGGGAAGCTCGCGCTCTACCAGGTGAGCTACGTCCGCGGCTAGGCCGTCATTCTAGGCGGGACGCAGCCGCGCATCTCTACCCTTCGTCCCCGTGAGCGCGCGCGCCTTCGCCGTCTTCATCGCGGTCCTCGCGGTGATCGGCCTACTCGGATATGGGCTGCTGAAGAAGTCGAGCGACTCGCTCGCGATCGGTGATCCGGTGCCCGACGCGACCACCGAGCTGCCCAGGCTCGACGGCCACGGCGCCGCCTCGCTTGCCGACTACCGCGGCCGCTGGCTGCTCGTCAACGTTTGGGCGTCTTGGTGCGTCCCATGCCGCACCGAATCGCCGGCCCTGCAGCGCTTCTACGCGGCAAACCAAGGCCGCGACTTCACCATCCTCGGGATCGATTCCAACGACCTCACCGACGATGCCGTGGCCTTCGACCACCGCTACGGGATCACCTACCCGCAGGTTCGCGACGGCAGCGGCGACTACTCCGAGGGCCAGCTCGGCACCACCGGGGTGCCCGAGTCGTTCCTGGTCAGCCCCCAGGGCAAGCTCGTGCTGCACAGCCTCGGCCCGGTGAGCGACGACTACCTGCGCTCCAATGTGGGCCGGTACCTCGACGGCAGGGCCCAGCAATGAGGCGCCTGGGCCGCACCGGCATCGCGCTGGTGGCGATCGCCCTCGCCGCCGCCCCGGTCCCCGGCGCTTCGCTCGCGGCCGGGGGCGACCAGTCCGCGGCGCCGAAGACCAACCTGCCGGACGTCGAAGACGAGGTGATGTGCCCGGTGTGCGGCACCGCGCTCAACCTCTCCTCCTCCCCGCAGGCCGACCGCGAGCGCGTCTTCATCCGCAAGCAGATCGCCGAGGGGAAGACCAAGGCTCAGATCGAGGACGCGCTCGTGGCGCAGTACGGGACCCAGGTCCTCGCCGAGCCCCCGAAGTCCGGCTTCGACCTGACCGCATGGCTGGTCCCGGGCGCTGCGATCCTGCTGGCGGCGATCGCCATCGGGATCGGCCTGCGCCGCTGGCGCCGCGCCGGGGGCGGTGGCCCTCCCTCGGGCAAGGCCGGGCCGCCGATGGACCCGTCCGACGCCGAGCGCCTCGACGCCGACCTGGCGCGCTACGACCTCTAGGGACCGATGAAGTAGAAGGGGTTCGGGAGCTTGAAGGCGCGGTCGGCGTGGCCGCCCTGCAGGTCGCTCTCCTGGTCGCCCACGTTGGCGATGACCCGGTAGCCCCGCTGCTCGATCTTGGCCCGCTCGCCGCTCTTGTACGGGACGGTCGTGAGGCCGCCGGGGTTGAGCGACAGGCCCGCCCAGCCGGCGTAGCCGGCGCTCTTGAGGTTGGCCTGCGTGCGAGCGCGGACGCCCGGGATGTTGTCGGGACGCCCGGTGATGAAGAACACCGCGATGTGGTTCTTCCGGGCCGCATTGAACAGGTTGAGCGTGGGCCGGATGGCCGGGTCGTCCGCATGGGCGACCCCGATCGCGAGCGCCCCGACCGTGTTGGTGAAGTTCGACGCGGAGATGTTCGTGTAGTTGGAGAGCGAGGTCTCGTCGATGTCGAGGACGAGCGCCGGCTTGAACGGCGCGCATGCCCGCTTCGAGCCCATGCCGCCGGTGTCCTGGCAGGGATGGCTTCTCAGCTTGCGGACCCGGTCCAGCATGTAGGAGCGAGCCCTGCCGTCCACGGACCTCAGGTCCTTCGCGTAGGCCCCCGAGTCGTGGTAGGCCTTGAGGGCGGACGCGTAGTCGCCGGCGCCGACCGTGCCGCTGGCGCCCACGAGGGGCAGCCCCACCCCGGTCGGGCGCACGGAGACGATCGGGGTGCCGCCGCTGGTCGAGGTCTGGATCAGGCCGCCGGCTCCGGCCACCAAGCCGATTGCCCCCACCGCGGCGCCCACGGCGAACACCGCAAGGTAGGTGAGCACTCTGCGACGCCGGCTCGACTCGCTCATTGGGCCGGGGTCGAGTCGCGGAGCGCCCTGCGGACGCTGTCGGGTTGGCGGAAGAGCTGGTCGAAGCTCGGCGTCAGGACCTTGTAGCCGTAGCGCTCGACGACGCCGGAGCTCTCGAGCTTCGCCATGTCGTGAGGCTTGGGGCGCTCCACCTTGGCCCCTGGAGCGGCCGGCGTGCACGGCGTGCCGGCGATCGCCGTGGGGTCCGGAAGCTTCGGCGGCTCGCGATCCGGGTGCGCGAAGTCGAGGCTTCGCCCGATGTTGCTCGCGTAGCGATGGCGCCGGTTCAGGTGACCGAGGTGCCAGCGGTAGGAGATCAGCTTCAGGATCGACTCATGGGTGACTTGCTGGTGGCTGACGCCGCCCTTGCGGCTGTAGGGCGAAACGCAGACGCCGGGGGTCCGGAAGCCCGTGAGACCGTAGTCGAGGGCGAGGTTGCGGTGGTTCTGGCGAGCGTCGGGGACCTGGCGGGGCCTCACGTGGTCGAAGAAGCCGCCCCACTCGTCGTAGTCGATGAACAGGACGCCGCGGCGGTACTGCGGCGACTCGATGAAGGCGTGGACGACGTCGGACATGAACGCCTGGCCGACGCGGATGTCGCCGTGCGGATGCTCGTCGCCGGAGGTCCCCTGGTCCTCCCCCAGGAAGGCGGGATCCACGAAGGCGATGTTGGGCAGCTTGCCGGCGGCGGCGTCGGCGTAGAACTGCGACACGGGGTGCACCCAGGCGCTGCCGCGGCTGCCGTAGAGGGCCGCGAAAGGAAGGTCCGAGTAGTAGTAGCGGGCGGTGAGGCCGCGGGAGATCGCCCGGTCGAAGATCGTCTCCCACGCGAACCCCCCGGCCGGCGGGAGCGCATTCCCCTTCGTGCCACCGTCCTGGGCCCCCCACTGGTAGTGGCGGTTGGGGTAGGTCGAGTCCATGATCGAGCAGAACCAGCGGTCGAAGAGCGTGTAGGCGCCCGCCGCGTACGGGATGAAGGGTAGGTCGCGCCTCAGGTAGTAGCCGGCGGCGAATGCGTCGCTGCCCGTCCCCGAGGCATTGCCCTTGACGAATCCGTCCATTTTCCCGTGGTCGAACTGGTAGCGCCCGCCGTCCCAGGAGTGGTCGGGGTCCCGGAAGGCACACCCCTGGAAGTCCTTCAGGTGATGCGTGGCCACCGGGTGGTTGTGGGCATCCGGATAGGACAGGCCCGCGTTCTTGCCGTCCGCGTTCGGGAACCAGCCGAAGTAGTGGTCGAAGGACCGGTTCTCCATCATCAGGACGACCACGGTGTGAATCGGCATGTCCTTCGGGCTGGGCAGGGGTCGCAGCCCGCGACGTCCGGCCTCCCGCACCAGCGCGTCAGCCGGCACCACGGACGCAAGACCCGCTGCCCCGGCGAGCGCCGCCGTTTTGGCCAGGAACTCGCGCCGGCGCATGAAGGCATCGGGATTCTCGGCCTCGAGCCGCTCCGCCTCCTCGGGATCGGTCAACTCGCCGCGGGCGAGCTTCGAGGAGTGGTCAGCCGGGCGCCCGTTCATCGCGCGACATCCTCGCCAAGTCCCCAACCGGCGTTCATCCGGGATGTTTATACCCGCTTCCCGGGTGCCTGTGTTGCACTTCCTTGTTAACCGCGGCCCGCCGCTCCGCGAATGAACGGAATCCATCGCGGCGACGCGCAGCCGCGCTGCCGCGATGGACACCAGGGCGCGGGTGACTCACCCGCGCGCGCTTGTTGGGGACGAGCTAGGTCGCCCGAACGTCTACGGCGCGGGGGCCCTTGTCGCCCGCCTCCGCCTCATACGTCACCTTGGCGCCTTCGCCAAGCGAGCGAAAGCCGTCGCCGACGATCGCGCTCTGGTGGACGAACAGGTCCTTCGAGCCGTCATCAGGGGTGATGAAGCCGAAGCCCTTCTCGTCGCTGAACCACTTCACGGTTCCACTAGGCATGTACGTACTCCTCTGGTCTATGTGCGGCGGACGCAGAGGATGCGGGAAGCAACGACGGCGAGCGCTTGCACTGTTTGCCGGGCTAAATGCCCGACCGATCAAGGGACCACGGTAGCACTCTGTGCGGGGCAAGCTCCGCCCACCGGAGGACCGGCAAACGGCGTGCAACGGCTCAGTCGGCGGTCTCGTCGACCGTCACGGCGACGACGTGGGCCGGGTTCAGGCCCACCGAGCCGTCGGCACCCTGTTGCTCGAACCACGCCAGGCGGCCTTGGCCCGATCGAGCCGCGTCCGAGAGCCCCTTCTCGACGTCGGCCAAAGCGCCTTGGACGGTGTAGACGTCACCGTTCAGGAGTTTGATCTGGGTGTATTCCATCGCGCCCGCGATCGTAGATGCAACCGCGCCGCGGCGCTGGGATGGGCGAGGTTCCTAGAAGCGTCGCGGCGGTCGATCGAGAAGGAACGTCTGCGTGGAGATCTCGGTCTTCGCGTCGCGCTTGGGGATGAACGCGACCACCCGCCGCCCTGTGATGCGCGTGACGGCCGCCGTCGCGTTGTGCTTGAGGCCCGCCGGCGACAACCTGAGCTCCTCGGACTCCTCTGGTGCCTCGGACGCCTCTTCATCTTCATCGGACGGCGGCGTGGGCTTTTTCTCCTCGATCACGCACCTGACGACGTCGTGATCGATCTCGACGTTCGTGGACTTCGGTCGATGCCCTGAGAAGCGCTGCCAGACCGACCCCAGCGACCTGGCGATCTCGTCGGACGTCGGGTCAACCGTCGGCGCGGCCGCGTCAGTGGCCTGTTCCGATACCTCGCTCATCACCAATCCCCGTCCTTCTCCTCGCGTGGAGCCGGATTCGACAGGGCGGAGAGGAGAACAAAAGGCCCAGCCGGCACTTGTAACGAGTGTAACGCCCCGCGGAATGAGCAACGCCAGGAGCCGGCCACTCGCCACGTTCAATCCTCGCCCGGCGGGCTATTCGCTGGCGCCGAGCTCGACCGGCCGGTAGCCCCGTGCGCGGCCGGCGACACCGAGCAGCGCGAGGGCGCCCCGGACCACGGGCTCTGGGCCGGCCGCCAGCCGGAAGACGTCGCTGTACTCGGTCAGCAGCGCCCCGAAAGCCAGCGGGCCGGGCAGCCCGCCCCTGCCGACGCGGCCCTGGCGCTGGAGCGCGTCCAGCGCCGTGAACCACTGCTCGGTGCGAAGCCGCGGCCGTGTCTGCCACGCCACCCGAGCCTGCTCGGCCCCGGCGTTCCACATCTGGTGGGGCGTCCCGGCGGGGATGTCCAGCGTGTCGCCCGGGCCGAGCGCGTAATCCTGGCCGCCGACCTGAGCCCTGAGCATGCCGGCGAGGACCTCGAAGTGCTCCCCCTGGGCTGGATGAAGGTGCTTGGGCGGCGGCTTGCTTGCCTCGCCGTAGGTCGCCTCCACCTCGAGGACCTCGGGCGTGCTGATGCGGATCTCGAGGGACTCGGTCGGGGTGAGCTTGAGCGCCGGGGGCACGGCCTCCGATTCTCACAGAGAAGGGCTACGAGGGCGCTCGGAGGCGCACCCGATCCCCAAAGAGCTCAGCCGGCGTGGGCGGTGCCCGGGGAGGGGCGGTGCATCAAGGCGCTCAGGCCACCGAGCTCCAGCGCCCGCTCGGCGACCGGGGAGCAGGCGATGGCCTCCGCCCTCCCGCCCTTCTTCTGGGCGAGCATCAGCAGGAAGTTGATCCCAGCGTCGTCGATGAAGTCGAGCTTGCTCAGGTCGAGGTCGATGTTGGCCTGCCTGGGCAGGAACAGTCGCCTATCGAGCGCCTTCACAGAGTCGATGTCCAGCCGGCCCGCGAGCTCGATCAGAAGGCGATTGCGCGCCACCCGGACGACCGTGGCGGTCAGCGGGCCACAGTGAAGGACGGCGGTTGGATGGGCGGGTGCCATGCGAGGTTCCGGCTCCCAATTCGAGGCCCGGGCGAGCTTCCCTCCTGAAACCCGTTTGCGCTCCGTCCTGGGAGTCCGCCCGTCCACCCCTCTGCGGCAGTCGAATCGCGCGAGTCTACCCCCGCGAAAGGAGCGGTACCTAAAAACATTAGGCCCGGCGCCGACTCTGCGGAATTTGCGGGAAACGCTCGCCGCCCCGGCAAACCGCGTCCCCTCGTGTCCGTCCTCCGGACACCACGGGACACAGTTCCCACGTCAGCCGGTGCCGATCGCGATCGCGGCGATCGTGGGCACGTCGATTCGCACGTTGCCGGCGAGTTCCTTGCAAGCCAGCGCGACAGTGTGCCGGCCCTTCACCAGTGGATCGCGAGTTACGAGGGTCCGCGCGAATCCATTTGTCGCGGTACCGGAGGTGTTATCGATCGACTGCTCACCAGGCGAAACGGCCAGACTCTCCGCAACATTGTCCACGCGGATCCGACATGACGCAGCTCCTGACCCGCCGCTGACGGTCTCCTGGTTCCCCGTAGCAATGATCAAGACGCGAGACCGTGCACTCAGCCGAACGCTGGCGCTAGCGCAATTCACAAGCGTCACGGATGACGCTAGGTCGCAGTCGACAGGTTCATCCCCCACGACTGGAGCGAAGCGGGTTGCATCCAGCGCAGCCTCATCAATCTGGGCTCCCTGCAGGGCATTCCGCTTGACGTCGGCGGCCCGAACGGCCTTGCGGTTCTTGAGATCGACGCTCTTGATCGTCCCGTTGACGATCTCGTGCGAGTTGACCTTGTCGATCGCGTACGCGCCGCCGCCCAGCGCCAGCAGCAGGGCCAGCGTCGCGACAACGTTGGCGTAGCTCAGATGCCTGCGAATCCTCATGTCACGAGCTCCCTTTGGGCGAGCCGTGTGGGCTTCCCCCCGCGACTGCGCCGGCGCTCAACGAGCTTTCACGACGAGCCGCCTCACCCGCGAGCTTACCGGCGCCTTGTATGGCCAGCCGAGCTCGCGCAGAACGCGGACTCGGAAGCGGTATTTGACATTCGACGTGTAGAAGCGCGCGAAGCGGTACCGGAAGCGGAAGTGCCCGTTGGACCTCGTGTAGAAGGCCTGGCGGACGGTGTGCCAGTGCGGACCATCCTTGACCTGCAGCTCGACCAGCTTTCCTCCCGCGGGAATCCGCGCGGCCATGTGAGCCACCCGGCCGCGGAACACGACCGCCCGCCCTTCGGGAACGCGTGGGCGGGAGAGGTGAAGGGTCGCTTTGGTCTTCACCCGGACCTTCCCGGCATCGGCGCGGTCCGCGAGGTAGCGCGATGTTCCCGGGTAGCTGGCGGTGATGGCGCGTGATGGGCCCGCCGGCAGGCGCTCGCCCCAGATCCCATCGCGGTCCGTCCGGACGGTGCGGACGCGTCGGTCGATCAGTGCGCCGGCGCCGAAATACTCGGTCACGGTTACCGGCTGACCCTCAAGAGGTCGTCCCGACGCGTCCCGAAGCCGGCCCGCCACCTTCGAGCTTTCGCCATAGCCGATCGTAAGCCGCGACGCCCCGCCGGGTGCCAGGTGCGCGCTCAGCCGGGCCGCCGACTTGAGCGGGAACGTGAGGACCATCGGTTGACCATTAGCCCGCGTGGTCGTGCTGGCCACGTTGCCGGCCACGTCGCTCGCCTCAGCCATGAACTCGTATTGGCCTGGGGGGTTGGCTGTGGAATCGACTCGCGTTCGCAACTCGCCGCCTTCCAGTCGCGTATCGAGGTGGCGCCACGACGTCTCACCCATGGGGCGATAAAGGAGCTGCCCCAAGTCAAGTCCCGATGTCGCGTCCGAGACGATGGCCCGAATCAACTCCGGATCGTCGGGGTCCTGCGCCGTCGCGAATGCCACCGCTGGCGGCGTGTTGTCCACTCGGACCGTGCGCTCGGTGCAGGTCCGATTGCCGGCGAAGTCCGATGCGCAAACCGAAAGGGCGTTGCCTCCATCGCGAAATGGCGCCTGGCCACTCGCGGAAGCGGCATCGAGAAGGAGATTGTCATCGCAGACGTCAATGCGAGAGGCAGCCGAGCGACCTTCCACTGGACGACAGGATCCCGCCCTACCCGCTAGCGGCATCCGATTGACGGTGGCAGCCAGGCTACGCATCCCGCTGCCCTGATCGGTGGCCTCGGCGTGCAACGTCTGCGGGCCGCGCACCCATCCACCATGACTGAGCGTCCCATCCAGGGCGGCGAATCTCGGGTCCGCGTAGTCGGCCACCTCGAGGCGAACGTCGCGCACCGAAGTCTTTGCCGCGTTGGACTGACGGCACCCATCCGGCCGCTCGCACGACAGGCTGGCGACGAACTGTCGGGTCCCGTGGCCCTCCGTGTCCCAGCCGTAGCGTCGGTATGCGGTCGGGTCGTTGTCGCCGCTCGCGACGCGCGCGACCTCGTTCATGTGCGGGTCTGCCATCCACAGGCGAGCCACATGGCCGTTGTCACGTCTGAGCTTCGCCTCCAGGTCGACGGACACGATGTCCAGATCAGATGACCCCGTTTGCCACCGCACCTGTCCGAAGGTTCCATGTTGGGCGTGCCCCGTGCTGATCACCTTCATCGCGTAATCGTTCTGCGGATCGCCGCAGAAGCTGCGGGCCGTGTACGGCGCGGCGTCCTCGAGCAGTGCGTCGGCGTGGGCGCGATTCAACGGGTGGCACTGAATGACCGAGTACGTCTGTCCGGCCGCATCTGCGCTTGGCGGTAGCAGCACGGCGAACAGCAAGAGCGCGCCCGCAGAACAAACCAAACCCGTTCGGAACCGACCGGTCACGGGCCGAACTCCTGCTGCGTCGCAGAGCCGCCACCGCCGGAGGACGGAGCAGCCGAGCTCGCGCTGCTGGGCGCAGCCGAGGCGACCCCGAACTCCTGTTGCGGCGCAGGAGTCGCGGGATCGATGGGCGGAGAGGCAGGTTGCGGCTCGGGCTCCGCGACCGGGGGTGGTGGTGGCCCGTCGGCCGGCCCACCCGCGGCCCCCTCGTTCGGCGATGATTCCACCGGCTCCGACGGCTGTATCTCGAGCTGCGACCTGAGGGTCGCGACGGGCGAGGGCTGCGCTGCCGGACCGGCCTCGCGACTGGCCGCCGGCCGGGACGCGACGGTCCTCCCACCGTCTCGAAGGCCAGGAAGGCTAGACGGAAGAACTCCAGTCGCCAGACAGGCGGTGGCGGCCGCGCCTCCTCCCAGGCAGAGGGCCGCCACCTTGCCCGCAGTCCCAATCCCCGCGAGCTTGGCCAGCACGCCTGTACCCGCTGCGCCAGCGCCACGAGCGGAGCCCGAAGTGCTCGCCGCCTGCACGACGCCGTCCGGCGCGCCGTCCCCAGCTGGCCCGCCGAGGACGCCGGCGGCCTGCTCCCGCACGCGATGCACAACCTCGCCGATCCGGTCGGGGAGGGAGAGCCGGCCGTCATGGATTGCCTCCGCGGCGGTCGGGACCGCGACCGAGGCCCCAAGGTCGTGAAGGTGGCCGCTAAGCCTGGCCACGAACTCCGTGCAATGGCGGCAATGAGAGAGGTGCTGCTGCGCCTGGCGCTCCTGATCAGGATCCGCGAGCCCGGCCACATACGCCTTCAGGACCGGCTCTCGATCGGCGCACCATTCCCCCTTCTCCACCAGCCGCAGCTTCTCGGTGAGCTCGTCCACGCCACGGGTGATCTCCTTGCGGTATGCGCGGGGGGACAGCCCCTTTACCAACCGGCACACGTGCCCTGGCTCGAGCCCCCAGCCGTAGCGAAGCAGCATCACCGCCCGGCGCCGAGGAGGGAGGGTGGACAGCAGATCGCGCGTCAAGCGGCCGTGCTCGAGCTTGGCCGCGCGCTCGTCTGGGGGCAGCCCGTCGTCCGCCACCGTGTGGACGGCGTCGAGCGTGGTGGTGGGGCGCCTCTTGCGGCGCCGAAGCTCCTTGCTCGCATGGTTGGCGACGGCAGCGAGGACGTACTTGCGGATCTCCTCGTCGCTTAGTCCGTGGTGACGTTTTGCGAGGGCGCGAAGCGTCCCGAGCCACGCATTCGCGTAGATGTCCTCGACTTCGTCGTCGTCGAAGGCCCGCCCGAACGCCCGCCGGATCATCGCGCGAGCCGGACGCCGGAGCTCTTCGTAAAGATGCGCGGACCGCTCTGCCCACGCCGGCGACGGCTCGGATCGAGCGCCGGACCGGCGAAAGGAGGCGACCGCTTTCATACGAAACCCTCGACGCTCGGAATCCCGTCGAGCTGATTTGCGCCCCCCAATCACCAACACACCCCCTCTTCTGCGTGGGGACGAGCGCTTGCGATCCTACGAGCGTGTCCTTTGCGGACACCGAAGTTCTGTTCGCAAATAGCGGGAAAGCTGGCGGAGAATTAGTCCCAATTTCCGCCAAACGCCTCAGTTGGACGCCTCGTCTTCGGCGGTGACCACGCTCCGGATCCAGGCATCGAAGAATGGCTCGACGATCCGCTGTTCTCCATTACGTGGCTGAACGAGATCGCGTTTGCGGAGTGCTGTGAGGGCCTTCTGAACGTTCGTCGCAGGCGGGAGCTGGTGGCGGGCGCGGTACTCCTTGGTGAACGGTCGTCCCGGCTCTGCCGCAAGCGCCTGAAGCAACACGCGCTGGACGCTGGATGCCTCGTCCCAGAGCAACGTGAAGTGAGTGTTCTCTGAACGCAGGAGGGCGGTTAGGGCGCGCTCGAACTCCGGGAAGCCCGCGACCGCCCCCGGCGAGGTGGCTTCCCACAGGAAGTAGCAGAACTCCTGGGTTGCGTACGGATGGCCGCCGCTGCGATCCAAGAGCTCCGCGGTGACCTTGGGCGACACATCCTTTCCGGCATCGCGAAACCGCTTCCGGATGAAGGCAGAGAAGGGCTTCGAGTCGATCGGCCCGAGCTCGAGCTGCCTCGCGCTCCTCCAGAATGGCTCGTTGGCATCGTTGAAGATCTTCTCCATCAGATGCCGTTTGCTGCCGAGGTACAGGTGTGCCGTGTCGGGCTGCTGCTCGAAGACCGTTCTCATCAGCTTCGGAAGCTGTGGGTCGATGTCGAGGATCTCCTGAAACTCATCGATGATCAGAACGGCGCGCCTACCGCGCTCCGCGGCAAGCTCGGCCGGCAACTCGAACAGTCGCTCGAGCGTGGCGTCCACATCCGCGGCCTCCCTGCCCGAGGTGAACCCGAAGCTCAGCGAGGCGTCATCGGGGCTGACGGTCACCGTCGGGGTGACGCGAAGGCCCCTGAAGGGCGCAAGGGCCTTCTCCCTGGCGCGCTCCAACGGCGAGGCGACGTCTTCATAGATGGAGCGAGCGAGCTTTTCGGCGAGCTTGGTCTTGGTCGGCGCCGTCATCAAGTTGACGTGGGCGACGAGCATTCGCTCGGACGCCAACTCCTGCATCGCTCTCCAAACGAGCGATGACTTGCCGTAGCGCCGCGGGGCGACGATCCACGCGTCCTGGCCGTTGATCGCGTCGTTCTTGAGCTCCTTGAGCTCAACCTCCCGATTGGCGAAAGCCTCGTCGAGGGCAAGGGGACCAAAGCGAAATGGGTTTCGAGGTTCCTTCATACGCTAAGGTATTATAGCTTACGGTATAGTGACTTGACCCACCGCTGGTTGCTCTATAGCCCCCGGTATAACACTGACCGGTATGTCGCCGGAGGACGTCAACCGAGCGGACCCCGCTGGCGCCGCGGCCGCCCCGGCATTAGGCTGGCTCCGATGAACGAGCCCGGATTCAAGGAAGGCGACCCCGTCTGGGTGGAGGACGGCGACGGGAACCACCATCCCGGAATCTTCGTCGGCATCAACGAGAGCGCCAGTTGGTTCGGCGGCGGCCCGAGCGCCTACGTGGTCCATCCCGAGGCGAAGCAGGCCGAGGTCGTCTCGATCTACCGCATCACGCCACGAGAGGAATAGCTCGCGCGGCCCGGTGGTGCCCCCGCCGGCGGGCTGTCATCCCAGATTCATCTGGCCCCGCCAAGGTGGGCGCGCTTGCCTACGCAAAGGAGGAACCGATGAACTGGTCACCGAAGCACATGCTCGCAGGCTCGATCGTCAGCCTCGCGCTCTTCGGCTGCGGGTCGAACGGAGGGTCGGACCCGGCGGATGAGACGGTCTCGGGAGGCTCGAAGCTCCCGCGCGGCGGCGAGCCGGTCGACCTCGATCCGTCCCAGTTCACGACCAAGATCGACAACCCCTACTGGCCCCTGGCGCCAGGCAGCCGGTGGGTCTACCGCGAGGTCGAGAACGGGGTCAACCAGAAGGTCGCGGTCACGGTCACCGACCGCACCAAGGCGGTGGACGGCGTCACGGCGCGCGTCATCCACGACGTGGTCACGGCCGGCGGCGAGCCGGTCGAGAAGACCTACGACTGGTACGCCCAGGACTCGTCCGGCAACGTCTGGTACCTGGGCGAGGACACCAAGGAGTACGACCACGGCAAGGTCGTCTCGACCGCGGGCTCCTGGGAGGCCGGCGTCGGCGGCGCCCAGGCTGGCGTGATCATGCCTGGCCAGCCACAGATCGGAGTGCCCTACCGCCAGGAGTACGACAAGGGGAACGCCGAGGACTACGCCACCGTGACCAGCGTCGACGCGCGCGCCACGGTGCCGTTCGGCACCTTCGGCCACGTGCTGCAGACGAAGGACGTGAACCCGCTCGAGAAGAACTTCGTGGAGCGGAAGTCCTTCGCCCGGGGCGTCGGGCCGATCGAGACGATCCAGGTATCAGGCGGAAGCGCCCACGAGCAGCTGCTGAGCTACCGGCGCTGAAGCCGCCCGAAATCCAGGTATTGACGGGCGGGTCGGCCCAGGATCGCGATCGCAAGCGATGAGTTGTCCCGCGCTGTGAGGTCTCATCTGACGAAGATCGGCCCAAGCCAATCCAAGGAGATCTCACATGGCCCAATACGTCGACGGATTCGTCCTCCCGCTCCCGAAGCGCAATCTCGATGCCTACCGCCGCCTGGCGCGAAAGGCGGGCAAGATCTGGCGCGAGCATGGCGCCCTCGAGTACCGGGAATGCGTGGCCGAGGACGTGTCGGCGGGAAAGGTCACGTCGTTCCCGCGCAGCGTCAAGCGCAAGCCCGACGAGACCATCGTCTTCTCGTGGATCGTCTACAAGTCGCGGGCGCACCGCGACCGCGTCAACGCCAAGGTGATGAAGGACCCCCGGCTGGCGGACATGATGGACCCGAAGAACATGCCGTTCGACGGCAAGCGGATGATCTGGGGCGGCTTCGAGGTCGTGGTCGACCTCTGAGCTAGGAGCCCCCGACCGCCATCTCGCCGATCAGGAGCGCGGGGGTCGAGACGGAGCCACCGAACGGCACCCAGCGGGACGCGGATCCCGCGGCGACGATCGCCTTGAGCATCGACTGGAGGTCGGAGGCGATCGTGAACTCATCCGCGGGGGCGGCGAGCTCGCCGCCGGCGATCAGCCGGCCGGTGGCGCCAACCGAGAAGGTGCCCGACACGGGGTTGACGCCCGAGTGCAGGCCGGCGACGTCGGTGACGTACATGCCGTCGCCGGCCTCGGCCAGGAGCTCCTCCAAGCTCCCCTCCCCAGGGGCCACCACCAGGTTGGAGGTGGAGACCGACGGCGGGGAGCGGTAGCCGGAGCGCGAGGCGCTGGCCGTGCTGCGCGTGCCCTCGCCCTGGCGGCGGGCGGTGTAGGAGTCGTGGAGGTACGCGGCCAGCGTCCCGGCCTCGATCAGCGGCGTCACCGAGCGTGGCTCGCCCTCGGCGTCGAACGGCGATGAGTTGAGCCCGGCGGGGTCGGTTGCGTCGTCGGTCAGGGTGAGCGCCGCCGAGGCGACCTCCTCCCCGAGGCGGCCGGCGAACGGGGAGCGGCCGCGCTGGACGGCGTCCGCGCACAGCGTGCCGCCGATGAAGCCGGCGAAGCTCGCCGCGACGGTGGGGTCGAGCACGACGGGACACGTACGCGAGACGGGCTTGGCGGCGCCGAGGAGCGAGGCGGCGCGCTCGGCGCCCTCGCGGCCGATCTCCTGCGGGTCGAGCGACTTCAGCGAGCGCCCCATCCCGAAGCCGAGCCCGGTCTGCTTGTCACCGGCCTCCTCGGCGATCGCCTGGAGGTAGGCGTAGGCGGTCGTCGCCTCGAACTCGCCAGCGAGGCCCGCGGACGAGGCGAGCGCTACCCGCTCCTCCTCGTCGGCGTAGACGACGGTCTCCACCCCGACCACGCGCGGGTCCGCGTCCTTGGCGGCGCGCTCGATCGCCTTCGCGAGCTTCACCTTGTGCTCGGTCTTCGCCTTGGCGAACTTAGGGTCGGCGAGCCCCTCGATCTCCGGCGCCGGCGCGCCCTGCGGCTCGGGCGGAGCGGCGAACTCGTCCGCGTCGGCGATCCGCGCCGCCTCGACGGCGGCGGCGGCAAGCTCGCGAAGCCCGGCATCACCAAGGTCCGTCCCGTACGCGTAGCCGACCCGGTGGTCGATCCAGCACCGCACCCCGACGCCGCGCTCCCCCGCCTCGGTGAGGCTCTCCACCTCGCCGTCGAAGACCCGGATCTCGCGCCCGACCGAATCCTGCGCGTAGGCCTCGGCGGCACCCGCCCCCGCGGCGAGCGCCTCCTCGACCGCGCGCCCGGCGGTGGCCTCGAGCTTCACAGCGCCAATCTATTGGGTGACCAGGGTGGTCGGCGAGCGCTAGACCGCCGTCCCTCCGACGGTCAGCTCGCGAATCCGCACGTGCCCCTGGCCGGTCCCGACCGGCACCCGCTGGCCGCCCTTGCCGCAGAACCCGGTCTTCATGTCGAAGTCGCATGCCACGGCGTCGATCCTCGCCAGGGCCTCCAGGCAGTTGCCGATCAGCGTCGCGCCGCGGCACGGGCGGGTCGCCTTGCCGCCCTCGATCAGATAGCCCTCGGAGACGCCGAAGACGAAGTCGCCGGTGGTCGGGTCCACCTGGCCGCCGGCGAAGGAGACCGCGTAGAAGCCCCGATCGACCTCGGCGATCAGCTCCTCGGGCCGAGCGGAGCCCGGCGCGATGTAGGTGTTGGTCATCCGGGGAATCGGCAGGTGCCGAAAGCTCTCGCGCCGCCCGTTGCCGGTCGAGTTGACGCCGTCCTTTCGCGCCCGCACCAGGTCATAGAGGTAGGAGGTGATGCGGCCGGCGTGGATCACAGCCGTCCGCTGGGCCGGCGTGCCCTCGTCGTCGATCGCGTCCGTCCCCCACTCGCCCGGCATGCGGCCGTCGTCGAAGGCGTCGACGTCGGGCTCCGCGACCCGCTCGCCGAGCTTCCCCGCATAGACCGAGGCGCCCTTCTGGATGTGATCGGCCTCGAGCCCGTGCCCGGTCATCTCGTGGAACAGCACGCCGCCGAAGCCCCCGCCCACTACCACTGGCATCGCCCCGGCGGGGGCCGGATCGGCGTCCAGGAGGGTGAGCGCGACCCGGGCGCCCCGCTCGGCGATGCGCTCGCCGGCGCCGTCGGTGACCAGCTCGAATCCGCGGTGGCCGCCGAGTGTCTCGAAGCCTGTCTCCACCGTGCCGTTTCGCCGCGCCACCACCTGCACGCCCAGCCGGACCCGGGTGCGGTCGTCGGCGGCGAAGCGCCCCTCGGAGTTGGCGACCGTCACCTGGCGCCGACCCTCTGCGTAGCTCGCCTGGACCTGGGCGACCTCCGGGCCAGCGGACCGCGCCGTCTCGTCGCAGGCGCGCAGAAGCTCCGCCTTGCGCTCGGCGGGAACGTCGGCGGGGGTCACGCCGATCTCCTGGAGCCGCGGCGTGTCCACCGCGCTGAGGGCGTTGGGCTCCCGCCGCTCCCCGCGCGTGGCATCCGCGACCGCCGCCGCCGCCCGCTCCAGGTCGCGTTCGCCCAGCCCGTCGACGTGCGCGAAGTAGCTCGTCTCGCCACGGATCACGCGGATCCCGGCGCCGCGCTCGGCGCCGCGCTGGACGCTCTCGATCCGCGACTCGTCGATCGAGAGCCCGAAGCCGGTGCGGTCCTCGCAGAACAGCTCCGCGAACTCCCCGCCATGGGCGAGCGCGCGCTTCACCACGCGCTCGGCCAGGTCCGCCTCGATCAGCGGCGCCGCGTGGTCCCGGGCCATCAGCTCGTGCCTCGCCCGCTCACCGAGCCAGGTCGATCAGGTCGGCGGCGGCGGCGAAGAGCCGGCGTCCCTCGGCGGTCTCGGCCGAGTAGGCCGTGCTTCGCCCTCCCAGGTGGTAGACGCGCGCGAAGGGCTTGCGCGTCGTCCGGCGCCGGCGCAGGAAGCCGGCCGCCTCGTCCGCGTAGGCCGAGACGCGGCCGAGGATGGTGCGCTGAGGCTTTTGCATCATGCGACCTCCCGGATCAAGTCGCGCAGCACCGCGCGCATGTCGAAGAACATCAGCGAGGCGAGCGTGAAGCGCTCCGCCACGGCGACCATCGCGAGCTCCTCGTGGCGAAGGACGAACGCCTCCCCGTCCTCGGTCGCAACGTGCGCGTGTGTGACTGGCTCGTCGCCGGCCGCGTCGGCGGCGGCCAGAAGCGCCGCGCCGGCGCCCCCCCACCGCTCGCCGTCGCCGGTCGCCGCGAGGGCCCGCCCGTCGGCGTCGAAAATCGCGCAACCTCGGAGGTCTGGGGACATCTCCCCCAGCCGCGCGACGGCGGCCTCCGCCCAGGCCGCGTTCCGATCCCGCTTCGCGTTGACCGCCATGTCAGCAAACATATAGCCCGTGTCACTCGAGCGAGCGTCCTGGCTGGCGGTCGTGATCGCCTGCGGGCTCGGCGCCCTGGTCCTGGCGATCAACGGCTACGTCGGCTACCCGATCGTGGTCGGCGCGGTCGGCCTGTCGGCCGCCGTCAACCTGCTCTGAGGGGCTTCGGGGCGAGCGCTCAACCCGCGCGATAGGGCGCTTTATCGCGGGCGGCGGGGCTCCGGACCGCCCCCTCCGGCTCGACGTGGATCAGGACCTCGGAGCCCTGGATCTCCGCCTCGATCGCGGCGCGCAGGCGATGGGCGAGCGCGTGCGCGTCCTCGAGCGTGGTCCCGGAGCGGAACTGCACGTGGAGGTCGATGTAGCTGCGCGCGCCCGCGCGACGCGCGCGCAGCTTGTGGTAGCCCACCATCTCCGGCGGGCGGGCACCCGCGATCGCCGCCTCGATCCGATCGAGCTCCTCGGGCGGCGGCGCCTCGTCCACCAGCACCCGGGAGGAGCCGGTCAGGATCCTCAGGCCGGCGAAGACGATCACGCCGGCGACCACCAGAGCCGTGATCGGATCGAACACCGCGTTGCCGGTCACCTGAACGAGGGCGAGGCCGGCAAGCACCCCGACCGAAGTGAGCACGTCAGTGCGCAGATGCGCCGCATCCGCCTCCAGCGCCGCCGATCGCTCCTCGTCAGCCCGGCGCTGGAGGAATCGGGAGACGAACAGGTTGGCGACGGCCGAAAACCCGATCACCGCAATCCCGACGCCAATGTTCTCGACGTGGGCCCCGACGACCAGCCGGCGGGTCGCCTCGTAGACGATGATCCCCGCGCCGACCAGGATCAGCATCCCCTCGATCGCAGCCGCCAGGTTCTCGACCTTCTCGTGGCCGTAGGGATGCTCAGGGTCGGGCGGCTCGTCCGCCTTGCGGACGGAGACCAGCGCGATGACGGAGGCGATCAGATCGACGGCTGAATGCGCCGCCTCGGTGATGATCGCGATCGAGCCGGTGATCGCGCCGGCGGCGATCTTGAGCGCGATCAGGAGTGAGTTCGAGGCGACCGAGAGCGCCGCTGCCCCCGTCTTGCCGCGCTTCATCGCCCGCCCTCCAGCCAGGTGGCCAAGGCGCGGGCGGCGCGGCCTCGGTGGCTGATCGCGTGCTTCTCCGCGGGACTCAGCTCGGCCATGGTCCGGACGTCGTCGGGCCCGGTGTTGGCCGGGACGAACGCGGGGTCGTAGCCGAAGCCATCCGAGCCGCGGGGCTCGCGCGCCAGCTGGCCCTCGCACCGGCCCTCGAACAGTCGCTCGGCGCCATCCTCATCGACGTAGGCGAGCACGCACACGTAGGCCACCCCGCGATTGTCCGTCTCGTCGAGCTCGCGAAGCAGCAGCTCGAGGTTCTCCTCGTCGCTCGCCGCCGGGCCGGCGTAGCGCGCCGAGCGCACCCCCGGCCGCCCATCGAGCGCGCGGGCCTCGATCCCCGAGTCATCGGCGATCGCCGCCAGCCCGGTCGCCGCGTGCGCCGCCCGCGCCTTGACGAGCGCGTTGTCGGCGAACGTCTCTCCCTCCTCGGGCGGCAGCTCGACCTCGTCGGGCAGCGGCACCAGCTCCAGCGATCCGAGGATCTCCCGCAGCTCTCGCAGCTTGTGGTCGTTCCGCGTTGCGACCACCGCCCGCGGTGTGGGCATCAGCCCCGGACGAGGGCGGCGACCGCTCCCTCCTGGGCCTCGCCCAGGAGGGCGATCGCCGGCTCCGCGAGCGCCAGCAGGTCGTCGAGCGACGCCCGCGAGACCGGCGTCCGCTCCGCCGTTGCCTGCACCTCAACCAGCCCACCGTCGCCGCTCATCACCACATTGGCGTCGACCTCGGCCCGCGAGTCCTCGGAGTAGTCCAGGTCGCAGAGCGCGTCGCCGTCAACGATCCCGCAGCTCACCGCTGCGATCGAGCCGGTCAGCGGCTCGCGGTCGAGCTCCCCCGCCTCGATCAGCCCGGCAAGCGCCTGGCGAAGGGCCACGTAGCCGCCGGTGATCGAGGCGCAGCGGGTGCCGCCATCGGCCTGGAGCACGTCGCAGTCCACGTAGACGCTTCGCTCCCCAAGGGCCTCGAGGTCCACCACGGCGCGCAGCGAGCGCCCGATCAGCCGCTGGATCTCGACCGCCCGCCCGTCCGGGCGCCCACGCTTGGAGTCGCGCTCCTTGCGCTCGCCGGTCGAGGCCGGGAGCATCGCGTACTCGGCCGTCACCCAGCCGCGGCCGGTGCCATCGAGGAAGCGCGGCACCGACGGCGTCACCGAGGCGGTGCAGATGATCCGGGTCTCGCCCTGGGAGTAGAGCGCCGAGCCGTCGGCGGTGCGGACGAAGCCCGGCTCGATCTCGACCGGGCGCAGGTCGGCGGCGCTTCGATCGTAGCTTCGCTCGGCCACGGCGCCAGTCTCGCAGACGCCGGCTCGACCTCGGCGCTCCGAGGCGTGCCTAGCGCCGAAGCGGCGCCGCGAGCCGCGCGGCGAAGATCCGGGACCGCCCGCCGAGCGTCCACCACTTGCCTCCGACCGCCCGGCCCGTGCCCCCAGTTCGATCCAGCCCGTCGAGCGCAGCCATGTCGCCCTCGGTGAGTGCGAAGTCGAAGATGCGCGAGTTCTCCACGATCCGCTCGCGGCGGGTCGACTTGGGGATCACGGGCACCCCTCGCTGCACAGCCCAGCGAAGCATGACCTGCGCGGGCGTCCGCCCCACTCGCCCGGCGACCTCGGCGACGATCGGGTGCCCGACATCCCTTCCGTGAGTCAGCGGGCTGTAGGCCTCGAGCGCGACCCCCAGCTCGTCGCAGCTGGCCAGCAGCCTGCGGCGGAAGCTGAACGGGCTGAAGTCCACCTGGTCGACGACCGGAGGAACCTCCGCCCGGGCGGTCACCCTCGCGAGCTCCCGGTGGCTGTGGTTGCTGACCCCGATCGCCCGTGTCAGGCCGCGCTCCAGCGCTCGCTCCATGTCCTTCCACGCGCGCGTCGGCCCGCCCTTCGGCCAGTGGACGAGGTAGAGGTCGACCTTGTCCACGGCGAGCCGCTCGAGGCTGAGCTCGAGCTCGCGGACGGCGTCGCGCCGGCGGCCCGGGATGAACTTCGTGGTCACGAACAGGTCGTCGCGGGGCACGCCGCTGGCGCGGAGCGCCCTGCCGACACTCGCCTCATTGCCATAGTTCTGCGCGGTGTCCACATGGCGGTATCCGGCCTCGAGCGCCCATCGCACGGCGTTCTCGGCCTGAGGGCCGTCGGGGACTTCCCAGAGGCCGAGCCCCAGCAGCGGCATGTCGATGCCGCCCCCCAGGGTCCGCGAGCGGCCTGGGCCGGGCGCCGTTCGGGCGTCTATGTCGGGGTCGTGAGTCACCGGGAGCGCGGCCAGTCGCGAACGCTACCGCCGCGCTCTCGGCGGGGCCCGGCGGCTGGGCCGAGCGCTCGGACGTGGAACGCGTATCTGCCGGGTCCGAGGCCAGCGGTCAGATCGAGTGAAGGCTTGGGCAGCGTGTCCCGGACTGACCTCTAACCTCGGGTGCTAGGGCGAGAAGTCAGCACGGCTAAGAACGAATGAATGGAGCTCGTGATGCTTTATGGCCAGGAGCATGTCGATCGCTATCGAGCGACCGACGGCGAAGAAGGACACGACTGGAACGGGACGCAAACCCTCCTGCTGACCACGACGGGGCGCAAGTCCGGAGAGCAGCACACCGCGCCCCTCATCTACGCGCCTCATGACGACGCCTATACCGTCGTCGCCTCGAAGGGCGGGTGGGACTACCCCCCCCC
>JBOGZC010000034.1:0-35993 GCA_050697075.1 Solirubrobacterales bacterium
AACCGAGCGGTCGAGGGCCCTGGCATCCTTCCTTCGCTACTACAACCGGCGACGCCCCCACAGCTCGCTCGGTGACCGGCCGCCGATCAGCCGCGTTCACAACCTCCGTGGGCAGGACAGCTAGTCGGGGATCGATTCTCGAAGAGGAGTGGCGCGGGGACCGGGTGGCTGGGCCACTGGCTATCGTTCCGCCGGTGTCGCGCTACCTGGTCACGGGCTGTGCGGGATTCGTCGGATCCACGCTGGTCGACGCGCTGCTCGCCGAGGGGGGCGAGGTCGTCGGCATCGACGCGTTCACCGACTACTACCCCCGCGATCGCAAGGAGGCCGCCGTCGAAGCGGCCCGGTCGGATCCCGCCTTCGAGCTGATCGAGCACGATCTGGCGTCGGGGGCACCGCCCGCGGCGGCGCTGGAAGGGGTGGAGGGGGTATTCCACCTCGCGGCGCGGCCCGGGGTGCGCGCCAGCTGGGGGCACGGATTCGAGCCCTATCTCCACGACAACGTGCTGGCCACGCACAGGGTCGCCGAGTCCGCCGCCGAACGCGACCTCCGGCTCGTGTTCGCGTCCTCTTCGTCGGTGTACGGCGACGCGCTCGCCTATCCAACGCGAGAGGACGCGCAGCCGGCTCCGGTATCCCCGTACGGGGTCACCAAGCTGACCTGCGAGCACCTGCTGCGCGCCCACTCCCGGAACTTCGGGCTCGATTACGTGGCGCTCCGCTACTTCACGGTCTACGGCCCTCGCCAGCGCCCGGACATGGCGTTCGCGCGGATCGTGGACGCGCTCGTCGAGGGCACGCCCTTCGAGGTGTACGGCGACGGCCGTCAGTCGCGTGACTTCACCTTCGTTGGGGACGCCGTCGCCGCGACGGTCCTCGCCATGCGGAAGGGGGCGTCGGGGAACATCTACAACGTCGGAGGGGGCAGCGAGGCGACGTTGCGGGAGTCGGTGGAGATCATGGAGGAGCTGAGCGGGCGCACCCTCGACGTGCGGTACGGCAAGGAGGCCGCCGGCGACGTCCGCCGAACGCTCGCGGACACGGGGCGAATTCGGGGCGAGATCGGCTGGGAGCCTGCGGTCGAGCTACACGCGGGGCTGGCCAGCATGCTGGAGGCGACCGGGGCGATCGTTCCGGCCGGTCGCGACAACGACTAGAGATGGTGTAGGGCAATGCGCCTTGCGATGACCATCCTGGTCCGCGACGCCGAGGATCTGATCGAGGCGAACCTGCGCTACCACCGAGCGCAGGGTGTGGATCTGTTCCTGATCGGCGACAACGGTTCGACCGACCGCACGCTCGAGATCCTCAAGCCGTACTGCGAGGCCGGGCTGGTCGAGCTCTACCACATCCAGGGGGACGCCCGCCAGGTGTGGTCGGACGGGAGAACGATGCTCGCCCGCAAGGCACATGAGAGGGGAGCCGATTGGGTGATCCACGACGACCACGACGAGTTCTGGTGGCCGCTGGAGGGGACCCTCAAGGAGGCGCTCGCGTCGGTCCCCGAACGGTTCGGGCTGATCTCGGCCCCGCGGACGGAGTTCGTCGCCCGATCCGGCGAGGAGTTCTGGCCCGAGCGGCTTACCGTGCGGGAGGCGCGCTTCCGGCGGCCGCCGAAGATCGTCCATCGCACGCATCCGCAGGTCATGATCAGGCAGCCCCACCCGGTCGACATCTGGATCGATCACGGTACCTCGCCGCGCGACGGGCTCGTAGGCAGGCCCGTCCGCCGCGCCCGCGAGGCGCACTCAGAGTCAACCGAGCTCGAGCTGCTGCTGGCGCCGAGCTTCTCGATCGGCGTCCTTCACTTCCCGGTTCGCTCGCTGAAGCAGTACACGCGCCTCGTGGGCATCGCGGTCGCAAACAGCGACCTGGGTCGCGACGACGAAGCGCGCAGGGTGCGAGACGCGTACCGGGAAGGGCGCCTCCAGGACGTCTACCGCGACATGGTGTTCGAGGACGATGAGATCACGAGCGGCATCGAGGCCGGGCACCTCGTTGAGGACACGGGCTTTCGCGACTATCTGAAAGCGTGCCCGGATCCGCTGGCCGGCGAGGACGGGCCGGGGCCCCTGGCCGACGTGCTCGGCTGGTCGCCAGAGCGGCGCGAGCACGAGCTGGCGGAGCTGGAGGCGGATGGCATGTACACGCTGAGCCGCTATCTCCAGACGATCGCCTACCGACGGCTGAGCGACCGCCAATTGCGCAGGGAGGCGCGCGGCGCCCAGGAGCGTCTCCAGGACATCGAGGGGAGCGCGTGGTGGCGCATGCGGCCGCGGTACCGGTTCATCACCAACCGCCTGAGGAGGCGAGGCAAGAAGTGGCGGCGGCGCCTGCGGCCAGACGAGGGCGCCGCGGCGGGTGACGACACGATCGCATGAAGCTCGCGATGACCTTGGTCGTCCGCAACGAGGTGGACATCATCGAGGACAACCTTCGCTATCACCGGGCACAGGGCGTCGACTTCTTCATCGCGCTCGACAACGGCTCAACCGACGGGACGGTGGAGATCCTCGAGCGTTACAAGCAGGCGGGGATCCTCACGTTGCTCCACCGGCCCGGCAACATGCTGACGATCCAGAGGAAGGGCACCACCGAGATCGCCCGGCTCGCGCACGAGATGGGCGCCGACTGGGTGTTCCACAACGACGCGGACGAGTTCTGGTGGCCCTTCGCCGACGGCAATCTCAAGGAGGCCTTCGAGCGAATCCCCGAGCATCAAGGGGTCGTGCTCATACCGCGGACGGAGTTCATCCCGCGGCCCGATCGCCCCGGCTCGTTCGCGGAACAGTTGACGATCCGCGAGTCGAGATTCCGCCGCCCCCCGAAGACAGCCCATCGCACGCACCCGTCGATCAAGCTGTGGACCGCTCACCCGATCGACCTCTGGGTGAAGCGGGAGGCGCCGCCTCGGAGCGGGCTGGTCGGCAAGCCGTCGCTGAGGATCGAAGCGGCCCATAAGGAGGACCAGGAGCTCGACCTCGTGCTGGCTCCCGAGTTCCCCATCGGAGCCCTCCACTTCCCCCTGCGGTCGTTCGAGCAGTATCGGAAGAAGATCGCGATCGCCGACCACAACAAGATGTGGGAGCGGAACGAGGAGACGCGGGCCCTCCACGACGCATACCGGTCCGGGCGGCTCGAGGAGGTGTTCGCAAACTTGCTCCTCGATGACGAGATTGTGGCGACCGGGCTCCGGGAGGGATGGCTGGTCGAGGACACCGCCCTGCGTGACTACCTGCGCGCCTGCCCGGGCGGGCTCGAGGAGGGCGAGGCACCCCCCGGAGCCAGCGCGTGGCCCGCGGAGCGGCGCGAGGCCGCCCTCGCGGAGCTCCGCGAGGACGGGATGTACGTGATCAGCCGATACATGCAGACGGTCGCGTCCAAGAAGCGCACGCGCCACCTTCAGGCTCGCAAGCTGAAAAAACTTCGCGCCCGGGTCAAGGAGTCCCGGCAGGAGCTGTGGGCGATGGAGCGACGCTCGCGGCGGCTAGAGCGACGCTCGCGGCGGCTGGAGAAGGTCGAGAAGAGCCGCTGGTGGCGGATGCGGCCGCGGCTGCCTGCCCGTCGCCGCCCCGGCCACTAAGTTGGTCGGGGTGAAGGCGAAGATCCTGATTAGGCCCAAGCAGGGGATCCTCGACCCGCAGGGCAAGGCGATCGAGCGCGCGTTGCCCGCGCTGGGCTTCGAGGGCGTGTCGGATGTCCGGGTGGGGCGCCTCGTCGAGCTCCAGGCCGCGACGCCGGACCGGCTCGCGGAGCTGTGCGAGAAGCTGCTCGCCAACCCGCTGATCGAGGATTACGAGATCGAGGTCGAGGACGGAAATGGAGGGTCCGAGTGAGATTCGGAGTCCTGCGGTTTCCGGGCAGCTGCGACGAGGGCGATGCGCTCCTCGCCTGCCGCAGGGTCGGGGACGCGCGCCTCGTCTGGCACGCCGACGCCGAGCTCGGGGACGTCGACGTCATCGTCGTCCCGGGCGGCTTCTCGTACGGCGACTACCTTCGAGCAGGCGCGATCGCCCGGTTCGCCCCCGCGATGGAGGCGGTCGCGCGTCACGCCGAGGCGGGGGGCGCGGTGCTCGGGATCTGCAACGGCTTCCAGGTGCTGTGCGAGGCGGGCTTGTTGCCCGGGGCGCTGTTGCCGAACGCCTCGCTGCGCTTCGTCTGCCGCCAGGTCGACGTGGTGGTCGAGAACGCGGAGACGCGGTTCACGGGCGGCACCCGCCCGGGCCAGCGCCTCTCGATCCCGGTCAAGCACGAGTCCGGGCGCTATTTCGCGCCCCCCGAACAGCTCGAGGCCCTCGAGGCCCGGGACGGCGTCGTGCTCCGCTACGCGCAGGGCCACAACCCCAACGGCTCCGCGCTCGAGATCGCCGGCGTCGTCAACGAGCGCGGGAACGTGATGGGGCTCATGCCTCATCCCGAGCACGCGGTGGACCCGCTCACGGGATCCAAAGACGGGTTGGCCATCTTCCGCTCACTGGCCTCAGCCGCGAGCCCCGAGCGGGCTCCGGTCAGCGTGTAGCCGACAGCTGCTTGGCGTCGTCCAGCAGCACCGGAGCTCGGAGCTCGGTCAGCTCGCCGCCGCGCCCGGGCTCGATCAGCTGCCGGTAGAACTCGTCGTCGCGCTGGATCAGCTCAAACACCTGCTCGTTGACCCTCGCGAGCTCCGAGCCGAGCGTCCTGCGGTAGCGGCGCAGCGGGTCGATTCGCTTCCGGATCCGGCCTCCGATCCCGTCGGCGGGAAGGCGCGCCGCCAGCCGGCCACGGAGGGTCGCGTTGAGCTTGTCCTCGACCGAGGCCCTCCACAGCCGCCCTCCCGCGGTCAGTCGAAAGCCGCCGCCATGGTGGTAGACGAGGTCCTCGTACACCCCGAACTGGAGCGGGTGCGGATTGACCTTGTTGGTGCGCAGCATCGGGTGCCACTCGATGTCCGCGTCCTCAAGGAGGCCGAGCAGGTTGCCGCCGACATCTGTCACCTGCTTGCCCTGGGGATTGGTCCAGGTGCGCCCGCGCCGCCAGTCCCCGGGCAGGCCCCGCCAGAACCCGGCGGTCGTGACACAGAAGGAGGGGTGGGGCTGGGGATCGCCGTTGTTCTCGTCCCTGCGGACCGCGACCAGGGGATAGCGCTCGAGCTTGGCGCGCAGGAACGGCCCGATCGGGGCAATCGGAAACGCGTCCCCGTCGATGAACATGATCTGCTCGTCATCGTCCGCGGCGTGGGCGACCAGGTCGCCCAGCAGGGTCAGCTTGAGCTCGTGCCGGTCGACCGGGACGTCGGTCGCGTAGAAGAACTTGCTCGCCTGGTCGCGCATCTGCTCGTCGATCCACGCGTAGACGCGGTAGGGCTGGTCGAGGTTTCGCTCCAGATAGCGGAGCTGGATGTCTATCCAGCGGTCTGAGCGCCAGTGCACGGTCGCTATGTGGATCATCGGGACCGGACGCGGGCCGCGGCGGGATCGAGTCTCCGGGGTGGCGGGCGCGATGTGCGTGCCCCGGCGGCGCGGGCGTTCGGGCGCTAGATTAAATCCGATGTCTCCCCCCTGCGGCGTCGCGGCGTGAGCACCAGGCGAGGGAGGGGAGCGCTCGCCGCCCTGGGCGCCACGCTCAGACGGCCGCAAGAGGCGAGGTCCCTGCGGCGCAAGGCCGTCGTCGCGGTCCTCGGCATGCACCGAAGCGGTACCTCGGCGATCGCCGGGATGCTCCAGGAGCACGGCGTCGAGCTGGGGCCCGTGTCCGAGGAGGCCCGCTTCAACGCGCGCGGGAATCGCGAGATCAGGGACCTCAACCGTCTGCACAACTCGATCCTCGAGCGCAACGGGGGCTCGTGGTGGAAGCCGCCGCTGGACCCGCGCCTCGAGCGGCGCGACTTCAGGAGGCGCGACGAGATCCTCAGCACGATCCCGGGCCGGACGATCGGGGTCAAGGATCCCCGGATGCTCCTCCTCCTCGATCTGTGGCAGGGCCTCGACCCGAAGCCGATCGGCGTGATCCGGAACCCGGTCGCCGTCCGCGCGTCACTGGAGCGGCGCGCCCGGGAGCGTGGTGAGCGCCACCCGCAGCTCTCCGCCGCGGAGTGGGAGCGGCTCTGGACCGCCTATAACCGCGCGCTGCTCTCGGAGCTTGAGCGCCAGCCGTTCCCGGTGATCGACTTCGACCGCCACTCCGAGCTGGACGCACAGGTTCGCTCGGCGCTGGCGTTCCACGGGCTGGAGGGCGAGGCTGAGTCGAGCTTCTTCGACCGGGAACTGGTTGGCCACCATGTGGAGGAGTGGCGCTCGCAGGTCGTCTCCACCGAGGCGCTCGACCTGTGGGACGAGCTGGCGCGCCGCGCGCTCATGTCGCCGGCCTAGTCACGATACTGGCGAGGTGAGCGTCACCGACCGGGCACCCCACCGCGAGCTCGGGCTGACCGACTCGGAATACGACCGCATCTGCGAGCTGCTCGACCGCGCCCCGAACGGGGTCGAGCTGGCGATGTTCTCGCTGATGTGGTCCGAGCACTGCGGGTACAAGCACTCGCGAAAGCTGCTTCGCCGGTTGCCCACCGAGGGCCCTCGGGTGCTGCTCGGCCCGGGCGAGAACGCCGGCGCGGTCGACGTCGGCGAGGGCGTCGCGGTCGCCTTCAAGGTCGAGTCGCACAACCACCCGAGCGCCGTTGAGCCTTTCCAGGGGGCAGCAACGGGAGTCGGCGGCATCCTCCGCGACGTCTTCGCGCTGGGGGCTCGGCCGATCGCCGTCCTGAACTCGCTTCGCTTCGGCGAGCTCTCGTCCGAACGCTCCGCCTACCTGCTCGACCGCGTGGTCGCGGGCATCGGCCACTACGGAAACTCGATCGGAGTGCCAACGGTTGGCGGCGAGATCTACTTCGAGCTCCCGTATGAGCGCAACTGCCTGGTCAACGCGATGTGCGTGGGGCTGGCCAGGGCCGACCGCATGGTCCGCTCGGCGGCCGCAGGGCCCGGTAACTCCCTGGTGCTGCTCGGCGCCGCCACAGGTCGCGACGGCATCGGCGGCGCCTCGGTGCTGGCCTCCGCTGAGCTCGCCGAGGGCGAGGAGAAGCGGCCGACCGTGCAGATCGGCGACCCATTCGAGGAGAAGAAGCTGATGGAGTGCTGCCTGGAGCTGCTCGACCGGGGGCTGCTGGTGGCGCTCCAGGATCTGGGTGCCGCCGGCCTCACATCGTCCGCCGCCGAGATGGCGGCGGCCGGAGGCATGGGAGTCGAGATCGCGGTCGACAGGGTGCCGCTTCGCGAGCCCGGGATGGAGGCATTCGAGATCATGATCTCGGAGTCGCAGGAACGAATGCTCGCGGTCATCGATCCCGCGAGCACCGACGAGGTGATGGCGGTCTGCAGGCGCTGGGAGACGGGGGCGACCCCGATCGGCCAGGTCACGGACACGGGCTCGATCCGGGTCACGCGCGACGAGCTTGTGGTCGCCGAGCTGCCGGTCTCGGCGCTGGTCGACGAATGCCCGCTCTATGAGCTGGATCCCCAGCCGCCGGATGGCTGGCTGTATGGGAACGCGGTGGCGCTCGATCGCGATGGTGAGCCGAACGACGTCCTGGCCGCGCTTCTCGCATCCCCGAGCATCGCCTCGAAGCGCTGGGCGTTCGAGCAGTACGACTCGATCGTCCAGTCGCGTACCGTGCGCCGCCCGGAGTCGGCGGACGCGGCGGTACTGAAGCTGGAGGAGACGGGGGCGGCGATCGCGGTGTCGATCGACGGCAACGGGCGTCGCGTCGCGTGCGATCCGTACCGAGGGACGATCGAGGCGGTGCTGGAGTGCGCCCAGAACCTAGCCTGCGTTGGAGCCCAGCCGCTGGGGTTGACGAACTGCCTCAACTTCGGCAACCCGGAGCGGCCCCACGTCGCCTGGCAGCTCGACCGCTCGGTCCAGGGGCTCGCCGACGCCTGCGAGGCGATGGAAGTGCCGGTCGTCGGAGGGAATGTGTCGCTCTACAACGAGACCGAGGACGGGCCGATCTACCCGACCCCCGTCGTGGGAATGGTCGGCGAGCTCCCCGACCCAGCCCGCGCGGCCGGAACCGCCGTCAGAGAAGGCGAGTCCCTGGCGTTGGTGGGGCCCTTCGCCCCGTCGCTCGCCGGCTCGGAGCTCGCCAAGCTCCGCGGCGATCTCGGGGACGGGCTCCCGGGCGCCATCATCGGGGCGGTCCGCGCGGCGATCGAGCTTGTCCGCGACGCCGTTCGCGCCGGGGTCGTCACCGCGGCTCACGACGTGAGCGACGGCGGCCTGGCGTGCGCCCTGGCCGAGTGCGCCATCCTCGGCGAGGTCGGAGTGAGCGTCGACCTCGACGTACTGGTGGAGGCCCGGGGCGCGTCGGGTGAGGCGTGTCTGTTCGGCGAGGGCGTCGGCGGGATCTGCGTCGGCGGCCCAGTGGCCGAGCTGGAGGCGCTCACAGCCACCGGGCGAGAGCGCGGCGTCGAGGTGATGCTCATCGGGCGGGCTGGGGGCGATCGGATCGCGATCTCGGCCGCCGAGGCCGAGGTCTCGCTGCCGCTCGAGGCCGCCCAGCGCGCCTGGCGCTCGCTCAAGCCCGCCTGAGGGGCGCTCGAGACACGTTCGCTAGCATCCCCGGCTCGCGGGCGTGGCGGCAGGGACCAGCATCGTCCTCGCGCGATCGCATGCGACGCCGCTCCCGCCGCCATGCATTCGAGCCGGTCATCGATCTCAACTCGCTTGTCCCGCAGGCTCGCGCTGGGCGCGGCCAGCCTGCTCGCGGCCGCGTGCCTGGGCCTCTCCGCCTCGGGGCCGCTGCGCGTGGGCACGGGGGTCGCGGACGCCGTGGCGGGCCCGCCGAACATCGTCCTGATCCAGGCCGACGATCAGACGCTGGCCCAATTCAACTCTCGGACCATGCCGAACACGATGCGGCTCTTGGCGCGGAACGGCACCACGTTCCGCAACTACATCGCCACCACCGCGCAGTGCTGTCCTTCCCGAGCGTCGTTGATCACGGGCCAGTACGCGCACAACGACGGGGTGACGTCCAACGGCGTCGGCTATTCCGGTCTCATCGACAAGGGCAACGTCCTCCCTGTTTGGTTGCAGCAGGCGGGCTACCTGACCTTCCACGTGGGCAAGTTCATGAACGGCTACCAGAACTTCGCCCATCCCCCCTCACTCGTGCCGCCGGGCTGGGACCAGTGGTACAGCTACCTCGCGGGCACCAGGTACTACGACTACGACCTGTACGTGAACGGGACGGTCGTCCATCGCGGCGAGAACCGCGAGGCGAACGCCACTCACGTTGCCACCCAGAAGGCCGTCCAGCTGATTCGAGACTGGGGGTCGAAGGCGGTTCCGATTTACCTGCAGCTCGATGAGCCAGCGCCTCACGTGGCCGGCCAGAAGGATCCGTTCGGAAAATGCGGCCACGTGCCGATCCCCGAGCCCCAGGACGAGGGAGCGTTCAAGGACGCACCCCTCCCGCGCCCACCCTCGTTCAACGAGCGGGACATGCGCGACAAGCCCCCCTTCCTGAGGTCGGCGCCGAGACTTGACCGCCCGGCGACGAATCGCGTCCGCCGGCGCTGGCGGTGCGCCCTCGCCGCCACGAAGGGCGTGGACCGGGGCGTCGCCCGGGTCTACGACGCGATCAAGAACGCCGGCCTACTGGGGCGGACCGTGTTCATCTTCATTTCGGACAACGGGCAGTTCTACGGCGAGCACCGAATCGCAAAGGGGAAGGTGTTCCCGTACCAGGAGGCGCTGCACCTGCCGCTCGTGATCAACGCGCCCCGGCGATATCTGGACGGCGCGCGGCCCGTGCGAAATGTCCTCAAGCCGGTCGCCAACATCGACCTCGCGCCGACGATCCTCAGCTTCGCGCATGCCCAACCGTGCCCACCCGGCGGGCCCTGCCGGACGATGGACGGACGGTCGCTGAGGCCGCTGCTGAGACCAGCCAAAAGCTGGCCTCGCCACCGAGGACTGCTGACGGAGTACAAGGCCCCGGACCCGGGCAAGTACGCGACCTGCGAGTTCGCCGGGATTCTCACTCGAGACTCGATGTACGTCGAGCATTCGCGGGTCGGCGACTCGGCGACGGGCCAATGCGTGCCCAGCGACCAGGTCGAGCGCTACAGCCTCAAGCGGGACCCGTACGAGCTCCACAACCTCTGTTTCGGGGGCAGCCCGGCGGAGTGCCCGGGCGGCGCCACCCAGGCCGATCTCGAGTCGCGGCTCAACCGCCTCCACGACTGCGCCGGGATTCGAGGCCGCGACCACAGGGTGGACGGACGGCCGTTCTGCCAGTAGACGCAGGGGAGGGGCCGATCCGAGCCCGTTGCTACCCTGCCGTTGCAGGCGGGCGCCGTCTGCCTGGCAAGCTCGACCCCAAGCAGCGAAGCCCTCATGATCTCCACTGAGCGGCCTTTCCCGGACCGCGACGGCCCGCGCGATGAGTGCGGGGTCTTCGGCGTCTACGCACCCGGGCACGACGTCGCGCGGCTCGCCTACTTCGGCCTCTACGCGCTCCAGCACCGCGGCCAGGAGTCGGCGGGCATCGCCGCGTGCGAGGGCGGTCACATCACGACGCTGCGCGACACGGGGCTCGTGTCGCAGGTCTTCGACGAGGGGAAGCTGCGAGCGCTCGAGGGGGACATGGCGATCGGCCACGTTCGCTACTCGACCACCGGCGGGGCGTCGTGGGAGAACACGCAGCCGGTGTGGCGGGATGACGGCCGCGAGGTGGCACTCGCGCACAATGGAAACCTGACCAACGCGGTCGAGCTCCACAACGAGCTGCGGGAGGGCGGCCTGCGGTTCCGCGGGACCTCCGACTCGGAGATCATCGCGGCACTGCTCTCGGTGGAGGAGGCACGGCCGATCGAGAACGCTGTCGCGGCGGTGATGCCGCGGCTCCAGGGCGCCTATTCGACGGTGGTGATGACGAAGCGCGCCGTGGTGGCGTTCCGCGACCCCGCCGGCGTGCGGCCACTCTCCATCGGCAAGCTGGGAGACCGCTACGTGATCGCCTCCGAGAGCTGCGCGTTCGACATCATCGGCGCCGAGCTGATGAGGGAGGTGACCCCCGGGGAGCTGATCTCGTTGACCGAGGACGGGATCGAGGCCCGGCAGGTGGTCCCCTTCGAGCGCCCCGCGCAGTGCGTGTTCGAGCACATCTACTTCTCCCGCCCGGACACCCGGCTGGAGGGACGGGTGCTCCAGCACGTCAGGGGGCGGATGGGCGAGCTCCTGTGGCGGGAGGCTCCGGTGGATGCCGATCTGGTCATCTCCGTGCCGGACTCCGGCAATCCGGCGGCGAACGGTTTCGCCAGGGCTTCCGGCATCCCCCAGGACGACGGGTTGATCAAGAACCGTTACGTCGCCCGAACGTTCATCCAGCCGGGGCAGGAGCTGAGAAAGCGCGGCCTGCGGATGAAGTTCAACCCGCTCCCGGAGATCGTCGCCGACCAACGGGTCGTGGTGGTCGACGACTCGATCGTGCGAGGAAACACCACCCGCCAGATCGTCGGCATGCTCAAGGATGCGGGGGCGAAGGAGGTTCATCTGAGGATCTCGTCGCCGCCAATTCGCCACCCCTGCCACTACGGGATCGACATGTCGACTCGCGAGGAGATGGTGGCTCACGGGCGCTCCATCGACGAGATCGCCGCCGAGCTGGGCGCCGATTCGCTCGCCTATCTCTCGATCGAGGGGGTTTACGAGGCGATCGGAACGCCCGCCGAGCACCACTGCGACGCGTGCTTCACAGGTCGCTACCCGCTGGGGGACGGCGGCCAGGGGAACGGCAAGTTCGCCCTCGAGGAGATCACCGCCGTGCCGGCGACGCCGTGACCCGCTCGCCGGCGTAGGTGTCCCGCGAGAACGTAGGGCTCCGAGGACTCGCGCCCAGCCTGGTGGCTCCGTGAGCGAGTTCCGTCTCGCTGTCCTCGTCTCGGGCACCGGCACCAACCTGCAGGCGATCCTTGATGGGCTCCACGGCCGGGATGGCGTCGAGGTCGCGGCGGTGGCCTCCAACAAGAGCGGAGCGATGGGGCTGGAGCGGGCGCGCGGAGCGGGGGTGGAGGCACGCGTGTTCGAACGGGCCGAGCACGCCAATCGCGCCAGCCGGGACGCCGCGATCGCCGAATGGCTGGAGGGGATCGGCGTCGACCTGATCGTGCTGGCCGGCTACATGGAGTTGCTCTCGCCCGGGTTCGTGCAGCGCTTTCGCGACCGGATCGTCAACGTCCATCCGGCCCTGCTGCCGTCGTTTCCGGGCCTTGACCCGATCGGGCAGGCCCTGGAGCACGGGGTCGGGGTGACCGGGGTCACCGTGCACTTCGTCGACGAGGGGGTGGACTCGGGGCCGATCATCTTGCAGCGGGCGATCGAGGTGCCATACACTCGCGACCGCTCCGAGCTGGAAGAGAAGATCCATCGGGTCGAGCACGAGCTCCTTCCAGAGGCGGTCCGCATGATCGCCGCCGGGGCGGTCAGCATCGATGCGGACAATCCGCGACTCGTTCACGTCGACAGGCAATAGCAGTGGCTGAGCCCACCACCGAAGCGCCCGACCAGCAGCCGTCCGTGCCCAGGGATGGTGCGATCAGGGTGCGTCGGGCTCTGATCTCGGTCTCGGACAAGACCGGGATCGTGGACTTCGCCCGCGGCCTGCTTCGGCTGGGAGTCGAGATCGTCTCCACCGGAGGAACGGCCGCAGCCCTGCGCGAGGCCGGCCTGGAGGTGCGCGACGTCGCCGAGTTGACCGGCTCCCCGGAGATCCTCGATGGTCGTGTCAAGACGCTTCACCCCCGCCTTCACGCCGCCCTGCTGGCGGTGCGGGACGACCCCGAGCACATGGCGGCGCTCGAGGCGGAGGGGATCGAGCCGATCGACCTCGTGTGCGTGAATCTGTACCCGTTCGAGCGCACCGTGGCCCGGCTTGACGTGAGCGAGGAGGACGCTGTGGAGAACATCGACATCGGCGGGCCCACCATGATCAGGGCGGCCGCCAAGAACCACAGGTTCGTCGCCGCGGTGGTCACGCCGGAGAGCTACGACGCGGTCCTCGCCGAGCTCGAGGATTCAGGGGGCGAGATCTCGGCGGAGACCCGCCACTGGCTGGCGAACGAAGCGTTTGCGATCACGGCGCGGTATGACGGCGCGATCAGCCGCTGGTTCGGGATGCGATACGAGGCCTTCCCCGGCCACTGGGTGATGGCCCACGAGAAGTTCCTCGACCTGTCCTACGGGGAGAACCCGCACCAGAACGCGGCCCTGTATGTCGAGGTGGGGGCGCGTTCGCACGTGCTGTCGAGGGTGTCCAAGCTGCACGGGCGTGCGCTGTCGTTCAACAACGTTCTCGACCTCGATGCGGCTCGCCGCCTGCTTGACGAATTCGAGCAGGCGGCCTGCGTGATCGTCAAGCACAACAACCCGTGCGGGGTGGCGGTCGCCGACACGCCCGAAGAGGCGTATGAGAAGGCGCTGGCGTGCGATCCTATGTCGGCGTTCGGGGGGGTGATCGCGCTCAATCGTGCCGTCGGCCGCGCGCTCGCCGAGCGCCTGCACGAGGGCTTCATCGAGGTGCTGATCGCGCCGGCATACGATGAGGAGGCGCTCGAGGTCGTGAAGCAGAAGGAGGCGGTGCGGATCCTCGAGTCGGCGGAGCAGCGAGGCTACGAGCCGCGCGAGCGAGACGTGAAGCGGGTCCGCGGCGGGCTGCTCGTACAGGACCCCGACCGCATCGACGAGCGCCGCGAGTCGATGCAGGTGGTCACCAAGGCGAGCCCGGGCGAGCACCAGTGGGAGGACCTGTGGTTCGCCTGGAAGGTGTGCCGGCACGTGCGCTCCAACGCGATCGTGATCGCCAAGGACGGAGCCACCCTGGGGATCGGAGCCGGGCAGATGAGCCGCGTCGACTCGGTCCGGATCGCGCTTGACAAGGAGCGGGACGCGCGGGGCGATGACGCGGCCGAGCTGCTCGCCGGGTCCGTGGTGGCATCGGATGCCTTCTTCCCGTTTCCCGACGGGCCGCAGCTCGCGATCGACGCCGGCGCCACCGCGCTGATCCAGCCCGGGGGCTCGGTGCGGGATGCCGAGGTGATCGCCGCCTGCGACGCGGCGGGGGCCGCGATGGTGGTCACCGGGCGCCGGCACTTTCGACACTGACCTGACGGCGGGCGGGGAATGGCCGAGCTGCACGTGCTTCGCGTCTTCTGCGGTCCGGGCGGCGGCGGCAACCCGCTCGGGGTGTTCCTGCAGGGGAGCGAGGTCCCTGACGCCCGCCGGCAGGACATCGCCGCCGATCTCGGCTTCTCCGAGACGGTGTTCGTAGACGACGCGGAGCGCGGCGCGATCCGCGTCTTCACGCCGGCAGCGGAGGTTGCGTTCGCGGGGCACCCGGTGGTGGGAACCGCCTGGCTGCTGGCTCGCACGCACGGCGAGGTGGAGGCGCTCTTGCCACCGGCGGGCCGGGTGCCGGTCCGCGAGGCCGGCGGGCTGACCTTCGCCGCCGGGCGCCCCGAATGGGCGCCCGACTGGGAGTTCGTGGAGCTCGGGTCCCCGGACGAGGTGGAAGAGCTCGAGGAGGCTCCCGGTGGTCGGGACACGGTCGCGGTTTGGGCGTGGATCGACGAGGGCTCGGGGAGCATCAGGGCGCGGGTATTCGCCGCGCGCTACGGCATCGCGGAGGACGAGGCCACCGGCTCCGCCGCGCTCGCGCTCGCGGGCCGGCTGCGGCGCGCGCTCGACATTCGCCAGGGCCTGAGCTCGGAGATCGTCGCCAAGCCGCAACCCGACGGGATGGTCGAGATCGGGGGCCGCGTGGAGCTGGACGACGTGCGGGAGTACGCCGTCTAGCGGGAGTGGGGGCGCTGGGAATCGAACCCAGACCAGCAGATTAAAAGTCTGCAGCCCGACCTTCGGGCCACGCCCCCGAGAGGACCGTCTGACTGTAGACGCTGGCAGGTGGACTCGACGCCTTTGCTCCCTCATGCAGGAGGACAACGCCACTGCTCGAAGTTGGCGAGCGCATCTCGGCGATCACCGACAACCTCGACGTCGCTCGGATCATCCTGCTGTGGCTCTGGGCCTTCGGACTCGGCTGCATCGAGATCGAGATCGAGGGCGCTCACGGATGGGCCGAGCGGCTGCCCACCTGGTATCTGAAGCGGGGCCGCGTGGGCCGCGTCTACGGGATCGCGATGGGCGAACGCCCGCTCACGGGCTACCACGTGTTCGCCTTCACGATCCCGCTGGTGATCGTTCACCTCCCGTTCGCCTTTGGCCTGGATTGGAGCCTCAGCGCCGAGCTGTCACAGCTCGCGGTCTACTTCGCCCTCGCCGTGATCTGGGACTACATCTGGTTCGTCATGAACCCGGCCTACACGGTGCGCCGCTTTCGCCGCGGGAACGTCTGGTGGTTCCAGGTGCCTTGGATCTGGCGGTTCCCGCTCGACTACTACGTGGGCATGGGCCTCTCGGTTGCGCTGGCCGCCCTCGCCGCGTGGTCAGCAGGCGACTGGGCACCCGTGCGCAGCCAGCTGTGGCTCATCGCCGGGCTGATCATCCTGACGGCGCTGGCGGTCTTGGCGTCGCCCCTCTATCACCGCTGGTACCGGCACATGCGCCGGACGGGCGCGGATGACCGCTCGATCACGCCGACCTTCGAGCCGCCGGCGCCCGAGGAAGTCTGGGACGGCGGCACCCCGGATCTGCACCCGCTCGATCGACCCACGGACTGACGCCCGAGGGAGCTCGCGGCGCGCCGAGGCCTGGCCGGCGCCCGGGGCTACCATGGACCCGCTGATGGCGCGGCGAAAGCCGACCGAGTACGAGCGCAAGCGCTCCTTCGAGAAGACCCCGGAGCCGCGCGGCGGCAAGCGCGGCGGCGCGAAGGCGAAGGGCAATCGCTTCGTGGTCCATGAGCATCACGCGCGCTGGCTCCACTGGGATCTGCGGCTGGAGCACGACGGCGCCCTCGCCTCATGGGCGCTTCCCAGGGGCGTGCCCCAGGACCCCAAGGACAACCGCCTCGCCGTCCGCACCGAGGACCATCCCCTCGAGTACCTCGAGTTCAAGGGTGAGATCCCCAAGGGCGAGTACGGAGCTGGGACCGTCGCGATCTGGGACCGGGGCACCTTCGACGCGGAGAAGTTCCGCGACGACGAGGTGATCGCCACCCTCGCCGGCGAGCGGGTGCAGGGCAAGTACGCCCTGTTTCAGACCGACGGGGACAACTGGATGATCCACCGCATGGACCCGCCGGCGGACCCGGACCGGGAGCCCATGCCCCAGCACGTCAAGCCGATGCTGGCCACCCTGTCCACCCTGCCGCGCGACGAACAGGGCTGGGCGTACGAGATCAAGTGGGACGGCGTGCGGGCCATCGCCTACTGCGAGACCGGAAGGCTGCGTCTCGAGAGCCGCACCCTCCGCGAGATCACCCCGCACTATCCGGAGCTGCGTCCGCTGGGGGCGGAGCTCGGCTCACGCGAGGCGGTTCTCGACGGAGAGATCGTCGCCTTCGACGATGAGGGCAAGCCGAGCTTCGAGCGGCTCCAGGGCCGCATCAATCTCGGCTCGGAGGCGGCCGTCCGTCGCCGGATGGCCGATGTCCCGGTGACCTACATGGTCTTCGACGTTCTGTACGTCGACGGGCGCTCCCTCGTCGACGCCGCGTACACCGAACGCCGCTCGCGCCTGGAGGAGCTCGAGCTCGACGGACCGCACTGGCAAACCCCCGCCTCTCACCGCGGCGAGGGAGAGGCGCTCCTCCGCCTGACCAAGGCACGGGGACTCGAGGGACTGGTCGCCAAGCGGCTCGACAGCCGCTACCTCGTGGGTCGCCGAAGCCGGGCCTGGCTCAAGGTGAAGAACACGATGCGCCAGGAGCTCGTCGTCGGCGGCTGGCTGCCGGGCAAGGGACGGCGGAGCGGGACGCTCGGCGCTTTGCTCGTCGGCTACTACGACGAGGATGGCGACGGGAATCGCCTTCGCTACGCCGGGAGGGTCGGCAGCGGCTTCACCGACGAGCAGCTGGACCGCCTGTCCGCCGAGCTCGAGCCATTGCGAACCCGCAAGACGCCCTTCGAGGGCCGACAGCCGCCGAAGGAGGCGGCCTTCGTCGAGCCCCAACTGGTGGTCGAGGTCGCCTTCCGGGAGTGGACCGTTGCGCGGACGCTTCGCGCACCCGTCTACAAGGGCCTGCGACCCGACAAGGACCCCGCGGATGTCGTGCTCGAAAGGGTCCAGTCCCCTCCTCCCGCGTAGTTCAGAGAGAATGCCGCTCCGTGAGAGTCTCGGCCAAAGCCGACTACGCCGTCCGCGCGATGATCGAGCTCGTCGCCGGCGCCGAGGACAAGCCCGTGAAGGGCGAGCTCGTCTCCTCCTCCCAGGAGATCCCCCTGCGTTTCCTGGAGAACATCCTGAGCGAGCTGCGGCACGCTGGTCTCGTCCACAGCCGCCGCGGAGCCGACGGCGGATACTGGCTCGCCCGGCCGGCCGACGCGATCACCCTCGCCGACGTCATGCGGGCCGTCGAGGGCCCGCTGGCAACCGTGCGAGGGGAGCCCGCTGACGAGCTCGACTACGCCGACGACGCCAAGCCGCTCCAGGAGGTGTGGATCGCGCTGCGCGCCAACATCCGCGAGATCTTGGAGACGGTGACGCTCGCCGACGTGGTCGGGGGACAACTCCCGGAGGCCGTGAGCAACATCGCCAGCCAGCCGGACGTCTGGCAGACGCGTTAGCTGGTTGACCGCGAGACGTCCCGCCCGAGCACCAATCCTCTCCGCTGGTGCTATCTTGAGTAACTTACTCAAGATAGTGAGGAAGGAAGGAGGCGCGAGATGGCCCCGGTTTGGATGTTCGAAGGTACCCAGCGACTCGACCCGGTCGGCGAGAGAAACGTCGCCGAGCGGCGCTTCTCCGCCCTGGCCGCCGCGGTTCGCGAGCACGAAGCATCGACCAGGCGCGAGGTCCCTGGCGCGCGGGCTGCTGACACCGCCCTCTACCGCCGGCTGCGACAGATCATCGGCGAGCCCTCCCAGGCCCAGAGCGCCGCGTGACGCGGTCCGCTCAGGCCGCCGAGGCGAGCTCCTCGGTCCTCGGGTCCCCGTTGGGCTCGAACACCTTGGCGCGCCGCGGTCTCGCGTAGACGATCTGGCCGTCGACCAGCTCCAGCAGATCCGCCTCGGCGCGCGTCATCTGCGCCCAAAGCTGCTCGCCGTCGGCGAGTAGGAGCTCGACGCGAGTTTCGAACCCCAGGTTGACAACGCGCTCGATCATGGCCTCCTCGGCCTCCGGGGCCGGGACGTGCAGCAGCTCGATGTCGTGGGGGCGGATGAACAGCGCCCCGCGCCGGTTGACGGGCCCGATGAAGCTCATCACGAACTCCGTCCGTGGATGCTCGTAGAGGTCGTTCGGCTGGCCGGTCTGCTCGACGCAACCCTCGTTCATGACCACGATCTGTCCAGCGACCTCCATCGCCTCCTCCTGGTCGTGGGTGACGAAGATCGTCGTCACGTGAACGTCGTCGTGGAGGCGCCGCAGCCACTGGCGGAGCTCCTTGCGGACGTTCGCGTCCAGCGCGCCGAAGGGCTCATCCAGCAGCAGCACCTTGGGCTCCACGGCCAGGGCGCGAGCCAAGGCCATCCGCTGGCGCTGCCCGCCCGAAAGCTGCGACGGATAGCGGTCGCCGAACCCCTCGAGATGCACGAGCCGGATCAGCTCCTTCACCCGCTCGGCGATCTCCTTCTTCGGGCGCTTGCGGATGCTCAAGCCGAAGGCGATGTTGTCGCTCACCGTCATGTGCTTGAACGCGGCGTAGTGCTGGAACACGAACCCGACGCCCCGGTTCTGGGCAGGGATGCGGGTTGCGTCCTCGCCCAGGATCAGGACCCGGCCGGAGTCGGGCTGCTCAAGCCCCGCGATCACCCGCAGGAGCGTGGACTTGCCACTCCCGCTAGGCCCCAGGAGGGCGGTCAACGAGCCATCCGGCACCTCGATCGAGACGTCGTTGAGAGCGACGAAGTCGCCGAACTGCTTCCGTGCTCCTTCGACGATGATGCTCATCACGCTTCCTTTCGTTTGAACGCATTCATTGCGAGCAGGGTCGCGACCGCGATCAGCGCCAGCACCAGCGAGGCCGTGTAAGCCCCGGTCGTGTTGAACTGCCCGAACTCCCGCCATACCCACAGGGGCGCTGTCTCAGTCTGGTCGCTGATCCTCCCGGAAACCACTGCGACGGCACCAAACTCGCCCAGCGCGCGGGCGGTCGTCAGGATAACCCCGTATCCGACCCCCCAGCGAATCGCCGGCAGGGTGACGCGGCGGAAGGTCTGCCACGAGTTGGCCCCCAGCGTCCTCGCCGCCTGCTCCTGCTCGTCGCCGATCTCGTGCAGAACCGGAACGACCTCGCGAACCACGAACGGCAGCGAGACGAAGATCGTCGCCAGCACCATTCCCGGCAGGGCGAAGAGGATCTGGATGCCGTTGTTGAGCAGCACGTCGCCGAACCATCCGGTGCGGCCGTAGAGGAGGTACAGCGAGAGGCCGATGACGACCGGTGAGATCGCGAACGGCAGGTCAACCACGGCGTTGAGCAGCGCCTTGCCGCGAAAGTTGGTGCGCACCAGAAGCAACGCGCATCCGACCCCGAAGATCGTGTTGGCGATCACCGCGATCACGGTGATCAGGATGGTCAGGTAGAAGGCATGAAGAGCATCCGGGGTGGTGACCGAGGTGAATGCCGCGGCAAGCCCGTGCTCGAAGGCGCGGTAAAAGATCGTCCCAAAGGGGATCAAGAGCAGCACCGCCAGGTAGCCGAGGGCGAAGGTGCGCAACCCCCACCTGCCGAGGTTGCCCCTAACGGTCATGGCGCAGGCTCCAGTGTGTAAGTCGTCCGATTCCGAGCAGCACGCCCAAGGCAATCACGAGCAAGGAGACCGACACCGCGGCCGCGCTTGTCGTGGCGCCACTCTCGATCAGACCCAGGATCAACAATGGGTCGGTCTGGGTCTTGAAGGGGAGGTTTCCCGAGATGAGCACGAGCGAGCCGATCTCGCCGATCGCTCGGGCGAATGCCAACGCCATGCCGGCGAGCAGCGCCGGCCTCAGGCTCGGGAAGATGATCCTTCGGAAGGTCGTCAACGGGCCCGCACCAAGTGAAGCTGCCGCCTCCTCCATGTCCTGGTCGAGTTCGAGCAGCACGGGCTGTACGGCTCGGACGATGAAGGGGAGGGTTACGAACAGCAGGGCCATGACAACGCCTGCTCGGGTGAAGGCGACGTCGATCCCCACCGGGCTGTTTGGTCCGTACAGCGCCAGCAGGGTGATCCCAGCGACGACGGTCGGAAGCGCGAAAGGGAGGTCGATGACGGAGTTCACGATCGACTTGCCCCGAAAGCTGTCCCTGACGAGAACCCACGCGATGGCCGTCCCGGTGACGACGTTGACCGCCACCACGATCACGGCGGCGATGAGGGTCAGCTTCAGGGCCGCGATTGCCTGCGGTGAGGTCACGGCCGTCCAGAACGCACCGAGACCGCCATCCGTCGATTGAGAGACGAGCGCGGCGATCGGGATCAGGACGATCAGGCTCAGATATGCGGTTACTAGGCCACGCCCGAGCGCGGCACCCCCGAGACGCGGCCATTCGACCGTCCTCGGGGGCGCCTCCGCTCGGGCTCCTGGTGCTACGGGCGTCACTCCGTAGCCACCCCCAGGAGCTGTTGAACGATCGACGTCACCCGGTGGATACCCCCAGGCTCTCCTCGATCTTGGCGACGCTGCCGCTCTCGGGATCGAAGAACTCGGTGTTGGCCTTGTCCCAGCCGCCGATGCTGGGATCGTCGACGGTGAACAGCCCGGACGGAGTCGGGAACTTGGCCTTGTTCTTGGCGAGCACCGACTGGTCCACCGGCCGGTAGCCGCCGTCGGCCCACAACTGCTGTGCCTGCGGGGTCCACAGGAACTTCAGGAAGTCCTGGGCCTGCGTCGAGGCGTCGGTCGTGGTCGCGGCGGGCGTCTGGATCAGGATCGTGTCGTCGGGGATGACGTAGTCGACGTCCTCGCCGGCCTTCTGGGCCTCGATCGCGTCGCTCTCGTAGGAGAGCAGGACGTCGCCCTTGCCGCCCGTGAAGGTGGTCAGGGCATCGCTCGCGCTACCCGGCTGGGCGACGGTGTTCTCGAGCAGAGACTTCAGGAAAGCCAGCGCCTCGGTGGGGGACTTGCCCTCCTCGATCTGAGCGCCGTAGGCCGCGAGCAGGTTCCACTTCGCGCCACCCGAGCTGAACACGTTCGGGGTCACGACCTGGACACCGGGCTTGACCAGGTCGTCCCAGGTCTGGAGGTTCTTCGGATTGCCCTTGCGCACCACGAACACCACGACCGAGTCCTGGACTATCCCGTGGTACTTGTTCTGGTCCCAGTTCGAGTCAACGAGCCCAGCGTCGACCACGGCCTGCATGTCCGGGCCCGTGGAGAAGTGGACGTAATCCGCCGGCTGGCCGGCGATCACCGCCCGCTGCTGATCGCCGGAGGGGCCAAACGAGCTGGAGAACTTCGCTCCGTCGCCCTGCGAGGTCTTCTGGAAGGCGGGGATGAGCGCCTTGTCGTAGACCGTCTCCGGGGTCGAGTATGCGACCAGGTTGATCGTCCCGCCGCCGCTCGACGAGCTGCCGCATGCGGCAACGCCGAGTCCGAGCGCCAGGGCCAGCGCCCCGGCGATCGCGAGGCGGACCGGCTTGGGTCGGCGGCTCGCCCTTGGCTTCTTCTGCCCGCGGCGATTCTCAAGCTTCCAAAAACGGATTCTCATGGAGGTGTTCTTGTCCTTCCCGATTAGTTTAGTGGAGAACATGAAGTCGGGCACCGTAGCACACAGGTGCCACGGACCCGCGCGCCGTGCGCTGGTGAACTACGGTTCGGCCGTGCCGCTTCACCCGGCCGAGAATCGTGGCTACCGCGAGCTCTATCTCAGCGGCCGCCAGGCCGTGAAGCGCCTTGGCCGCCTGGCGTCGGCCTTCGATGGAACGGCCACTCGCGAGCTGCTCGACAAGGCGACCGAGTCGATCTCGCGGATGCTCGGTGAGCTGGGGCCGCTGACCGCACGGCACGACCTGCACGGTGGGGTCACCGCCCAGACCGGCGGAGCGAATGTCGGGTTGGTGCGCGGAGCCGTCCTCGATCGCTTCCTGGAGCGCAATCAGGCGCTACGCCTCGCCGTGGAGGACCTCGAGCACGTGACCACGCTGCTCGGCTACCTGGCCGCTGTCAGCGACGCTCGCGGCGATGCGACGCTCGCGGAGTTCTGCCGTTCCTGGGAGCGTCGCCTGCGCCGCCAGGTCGGCTCCGTCCGCAGGGCGGCGATCGAGCTGGGCTCCGACCCGGATGCCGCGGTCCAGCCGCTCGATCCCTCCCCCGCCGGGCACGCCGCGCACCGAGTCGCTTGGGCGGTCGGCTCGGTGGGCGAGTGGACCGACCGCCAGATCGCGCGGCGCAAGCAGCCCTAGCCGGGTGCCTTCAGCCCAGCTCGGGGGTACCCTCGTCGGGGGTCGATGCCTCCGCGTGAAGCTTGCGCGGAATCCGACCCGCCCGGCGGGCCGCGTACCCCGCCTCCACCGCTCCCCGCATCGCGAGCGCCATCCGCTCCGGGTCCTTGGCCTTGGCCACGGAGCTCGACAGAAGGACGCCGTCGCATCCGAGCTCCATGGCACGCGCCGCATCCGACGCGGTGCCGATCCCCGCGTCGAGGATCACCGGAACCGCGGCCTCCTCGAGGATGATCTGGATGTTGTAGGGGTTCCGGATCCCCATCCCTGAGCCGATCGGCGAGCCGAGCGGCATGATCGCCGCGCAGCCTGCCTCCTCGAGGCGGCGGGCCAGAATCGGGTCGTCGTTGGCATACGGCAGGACCGTGAAGCCGTCCTCGACCAGGCTCTCCGCCGCGTCGACCAGCTCGACCGCGTCCGGGAACAGGGTGCGGTCATCGCCGATCACCTCGAGCTTGATCCAGTCGGTCTCGAACGCCTCGCGCGCGAGCTGCGCGGTGCGAACGGCATCGCGCGCCGTGTAGCACCCCGCCGTGTTCGGGAGCGCGAACACGCTGAGGCGGTCGATCACCTCCAGCGCGGAACCGCCGGCGGCTGGATCCACGCGCCGCAACGCAACCGTCACGATCTCGGTCCCCGATGCCGAAACCGCCCGCTCCATGGCGTCCAGGGAGCGAAAGCCCCCGCTACCGACGATCAGCCGCGAGCCCCAGGTGCGACCGCCCAGAGCGAACCCGCTGTCCGGGGCGGCCGCGGCCCGCGAACGCTCACCGGCTGGCGCGGAAGCTCCAGCCGAGGAGTCGCTATCCGCCCTGGACCGCACGGACCACCTCCACCGTCTGATCGCTCTTGAGCTTCGTCATCGCCCACTCCGTCCGGCGAACCACCTCGCCATCAACCGCCACCGCCACGCCGCGGCTCTCGCCGGCCGCGCCGGCCTCTCTGACCGCGTCGGCGACCGTCGCTCCGTCCGGCAGCTCCGCCTGACGCCCGTTGAGCGCGACGATCATCGCGGGTACTCCTCGATCGCCGGGGCCGCGACGAGGCCGGGGGGGCTCGCGCCCGCGAACCGTCCCGGATGCGCCGGTCCTGCCGCATCGGGGGGCAACTCTGACGCCAACAGCGCCGCGATCGAGTCCGACGTCAGCGGCGTCATCAGGATCCCGTTCCGGTAGTGCCCGGTGGCGAGTAGCAACCCCTCCAAACCTCCAGGGCCGATCAAGGGCGCATTGTCGGGCGTTCCGGGCCGCAGACCGGCCAACGTCTCTACGAGCTCGAGCTCGGCGATCTCGGGAAGCGCGCGGTATGCCTCTCGCAGCAGCTCGTGAACTCCGCCCGCGGTCACCTGGACGTCGAAGCCACGTTCCTCCACCGTCGCCCCGATCACGATCCGGCCATCCTGGCGGGGCACGAGGTAGACACGCCCCGAGGTCACGATCCGGTCGCACGGCTTGGAGTCCGGCCCCGCGCGCAGTGTCAGGATCTGTCCCTTCACGGGCCTCACGGGCGGCCGCCCCTCAGGCGGCAACCACGGCGCGGTTCCCGACCACGCGCCCGTCGCGAGGACCACGCGGTCGGCGCGATGCTCGCGACCATCCGCCGTGACCACGCCGACCAGGCGACCGCGATCGATCAGCGCGTCGGCCACCTCGGCCTCGATCGACACCTCGCCGCCCCGGTGCTCGACGGCGGCGGCGAGAGCCGTGAGCAGCTGCCGGGGATCGATCGCCGCCTCGTGGGGAGCGTGGACGCCGCCGGCGCACGCGGGGGCAAGCCCCGGTTCGAGCTCGCGGCATTCGCGGCCGCGGAGCCACGCCACGTCGAGGTCGAGTGACTCCATCAGCTCGAACCGGCGACGAAGCTCCTCCGCCTCATCGCGATCGAGCGCGACGTGGAGCGCGCCGCATGCCTCATAGTCAACCTCGAGTCCGCTGTCCGCCGCCAGCTCGGACGCGAACGTAGGCCAGGCGCGAGCGGAGGCGATCGCCATCCGCATCAGCGCGTCCTCGCCCCAGTTCACCTCCCCGACGGGAGCCAGCATCCCGGCGGCGACGCTCGACGCGCCAGCGCCGGGACCATCCCGCTCCAGGACCCGGATCCGCAAGCCTCGGCGGGCCGCGCGCCACGCGCAGGCCAGCCCGATCACGCCGCCGCCGACGACGATCGCATCGAGCGCTTCCGGCGGGCCATCGGCGGGCCGCGGCCTTCGCAGCGGCACGACGACCTCGTCGCTCGCTCCGCTTGGCCTGTGAGTTTCGTCTGGCACGGTTGCTTTCTGCCGGCGCCGGCACTCCGGGCGGGCGGTCCGCGCCACCATCCCTGCGCCGGCATTATCCGGATCAGGTTCAGACGGTCGGCGGCCGGATGCCGCCCTCTCAGCCCGTCCTCAAGGGCTCCCGCTGTCGCTTCATGGTACTCCCACGGCTGCGAGACTCACGACGATGATGTCAGCCAACCGCGCACAACGCCTGCGGCTGCTGAGCGCCGCCCGGCTCTACTTCGTCTGCGACGCGCGACCTCACGACCGCGATCCGGACGATCTGCTCGACGCGGCCCTCCGCGGTGGCGCCGACATCGTCCAGATGCGAGAGAAGTCGCCCCGGTCCGCAAAGGACCTCATCGCCCTGGCCGAGCCGTTTCGCCGCGCGGCCGCGGAGCATGGGGCGCTCTTCATCCTCAACGATCGCCCCGACCTGGCCGCAGCGTGCGGCGCCGATGGCGTGCACGTGGGACAGGACGACATGCCCCTGGCGGAGGCGCGCCGCCTCGCCGGGGCGACGGCGCTGATCGGACTGTCGACCCACTCGCCGGAGCAGATCGAGGCGGGCTGCGGCGCCCCCTGCGGCGATCGCCCGGACCAACTCAGCGTGGGCCCGGTCTGGGAGACCCCCACCAAAGCCGGGCGGCCCGCGACGGGGCTCGGGTTGATCGAGCTCGCCGCCCGCGAGGCGGCGGTTCCCTGGTTCGCGATCGGCGGGATCAACGTCGACAACGTCGCGGACGTGGCCGCCGCCGGAGCCTCGCGAATCGTCGTCGTGCGGGCGATCCGCGACGCCGAGGACCCCGAGGGCGCCGCCCGTGCTCTGCGACGCGGGTTGGAGGCGGCGGTCGGCGAGCCTCCCGCCGAACACACGACGGGAGCGCATGGCTAGCCGGGAGCGAAAGAGGACCGGGCGCCAAAAGCGCAAGGCCCGCAGCTCCGAGCGGCGGGCCGAGGTCGCGACCCGCTACGAGGAGCGAAATCGGGCCGCGCGCGAGGACCTGGAACCGCTCGCGCCGACGGAGCGGCCGGTCGTGGTCACCGTCGGCGCGGTGATCTCGGGGCTGGTGGCGCTCTCGGTCCTGGTCGCGTACGCGGTCGGCGCGACGGTGAACGGCGATCGGCCGCGCCTCCTCCAGGTGATCGTCCCGGCGCTTCTGATGGGCACCATGGCGATCGGCATGTGGCGCGTCCGCTACTGGGCGGTGCTGGGATTCCAGGCCGTGCTCGCGCTCCTGCTCCTGGGGGCAACCCTGGGTCTGCTCAGCGCCCACGCCGTCGCCCCGGTCATCGGCAACGTGGCCCTGATCGGAGTCGCCGGAACCCTCTTCTACTTCATGATCCGCGCGCTGGCTCGAATCCAGATGCCCACCCGCGAGCGCGAATAGCCGGCAGATCACCTCCGAAGAGAGGATTGACGCCTTTGGTACTGCCTGGGGTACCAAATGCACCACACTTCTCGACCCGGCCCGTCTCCGGTCCTCTACCCAGCCCTGACACACTCCCGCGTCGAGAGTTCCCACCGTCCGGCTTAGCCACACCCGCCTCTCTTATAGAGTCGAAGCGATGGCCGACGCCTACGACGTGATCGTGATCGGAGGCGGTCCGGGCGGCTATGTGGCCGCGATCCGCGCCGCTCAGCTGGGCCGCAAGACCGCGGTCGTCGAGCGGGACAAGCCGGGCGGTCGCTGCCTGAATTACGCCTGCATCCCCGCGAAGACCCTGCTCCACAGCGCCGAGCTCTACGACCACGCCTCGCACGGCGCCGAGCTCGGGGTCAAGGCGGAGGGGGTGAGCATCGACTGGAAGGCGCTCGGGGCTCGGCGCGCCAAGGTCTCGGAGACGCTCGCCGGCGGCGTGAAGATGCTGTGGGACAAGAACAAGGTCGACCTGATCCAAGGCGAAGCCTCGCTGAACGCCGACGGCAACGTCGAGGTCGGCGGCCAGACCCATGAGGCGGGCGCGGTGATCCTCGCGACCGGCTCGGTGGCACTCCCGATCCCCGGTGTGGAGTTCGGCGGACGCGTCGTGGACACCTGGGGCGCCTGGTCTCTGCCCGAGCAGCCGAAGCGGATCGCCGTCGTCGGCGCCGGCGCGTCGGGGGCCGAGATCGCGTCCGCCTACGGCCGCTTCGGCACCGAGGTGATCCTGATCGAGATGCTCGAACAGATCCTCCCGGCCGAGGACAAGGACATCGCCAGGGTCGTGGAGCGAACCTTCAAGAAGCAGAAGATCACGGTCTCGACCGGCACCAAGGTCGAGTCGGTCGAGGCCGGCAAGAGCTCGGTCAAGGTCTCCTACGGGGACACCGAGGCCGAGGTCGACTATCTGTGCATCGCCGGCGGCCGGGCCCCGGACACGGAGCCGCTGAATCTCGACGCGGCCGGGGTGGAGGCGGAGGACAGCGGCAAGATCAGGGTCGACCCTTACCAGCGCACCTCGAACCCCAAGCTGTACGCGATCGGGGACCTGGTTGGGCAGAAGGCGCTCGCCCACAAGGCCTCCGAGGAGGGAGTGGTGGCGGTCGAGCACGCCTCCGGCGTCGCGACCCTCCCCGTCGACGAGAACCTCGTCGCGGGCGCGACCTTCTGCCAGCCGCAGGTGGCAAGCGTGGGGATCACTGAAGCCCAGGCGAAGGAGGCCGGCCGCGACGTCAAGGTCGGCAGGTTCAAGCTTGGAGGCGCGGGCGCTTCCGTCGTGTACGACGACCGGGACGGGATGGTCAAGATCGTCGCCGACTCCGCGTACGGCGAAATCCTCGGCGCCCACATCGTCGGCAACCGGGCCTGCGACATGATCAGCGAGCTGGTCGACACGATGGCGCTGGAGGGCGGCTACCAGGAGCTCGCCCGCATCGTCCACCCCCACCCGACCATGTCCGAGGCGGTGCTCGACGCCGCTCGCGCTGTGGACGGCTGGGCGATTCACGCCTAGGCCAACCAGCCGAGCAACTTGCGCGGGACCGGGCTATCTTGGGTCCATGAGCGCCCGGCCTGATCCCTACGTGCTTCCTCCGGACCTGCCCGTCCCGGTCGACGACGGCGGCGCTGATCACCTGCCGGGAGCCACCCTCCCGCCGCTGTCGCTGCCCTCGACGTCGGGTGGCGAGGTCGACCTCGCGGAGGCCGCCGAGGGAACTCTCGTCGTCTATTGCTACCCGCGCACCGGGCGCCTGGGGGAGCCGCTGCCGCCGGGATGGGACGAGATCCCCGGCGCGCGCGGCTGCACGCCGCAGTCGTGCGCGTTCCGAGACAGCTTCGCCGAGCTCCGGGCGCTAGGAGCCGCCGTCCTGGGGCTGAGCGCCCAACCGCTCGACGATCAGGTCGAGTTCGCCGAGCGGGTCCATCTCCCCTACCCGGTGCTGAGCGACCCTGCCCTGCGATTTGCGGACGCGCTTCGACTGCCCACCTTCGACGTCGCCGGCATGCGCCTGTATCGCCGGCTCACCTTCGTCGCCAGCGAGGCGCGGATCGCCAAGGTCTTCTACCCCGTCTTTCCCCCTGACCGCAACGCCTCCGAGGTCCTGTCCTGGCTCGGCTCGCGGGGATCGATGTGAGCCCGCGTCCCGCCTTCTACTACGACCTCGGCTCGCCGTACTCCTACCTCGCCGCCGAGCGCGTCAACGCGCTGTTCGTCGACGCCGTCGGCGAGCCCCCCGAATGGCGGCCGGTGCTACTCGGGGCCCTGTTCAAGCGCTTCGGTCGCGACTCGTGGGCAAACGGGCCGGACAGGGCATCGGGGATCGAGGAGGTCGAGCGACGAGCCTCCTCCTACGGGCTGCCTCCGCTCCGTTGGCCCGAGCCGTTCCCCGGCAACACACTGGTCGCGATGCGCACGGCCACCTACGCGAAGGAGCTGGGCCGCGCGGTCGCGTTCTCGCTCGCGGCATTCCGCCAGGCATTCGCGGCCGGCCGCGACCTCACCGACCCGGACAACGTCGTGCTCGCGGCGGCGGCCGTCGAGCTTCACCCCCGCGCGCTCACCGCCGCGGTGGAGCGCGACTCGGTGAAGCGGGCGCTTCGCGACGCGACTGAGCGCGCCGGCGATCTCGGCGTGCGCGGGGTCCCGAGCGTGGTCGTCGACGGCGAGGTGTTCTGGGGCGAGGACCGCCTCGTCGAGGCCGGAGAGACAGCCGCCCGCCTGAAAAGCAGCTGAAGCGCCGCCCGGAGCGGCCGCGCATCAGCCTGGTCAGCCCGCTCGCGTCCCCCGCTGGTTTATCTTGGGCAGCGGTGGCGCAGGAGCGCACCCAGACCGCGCAGTCCGGCCCCGCCGGCGACGGCAGGGGCGCGGCGGCGCATCCCCTCCCCGACGCCGAGGCCTGCCGCAAGCTGCTCGAGACCATGGCCCTGATCCGGCGGTTCGAGGAGGAGGCAGGGCGCCAGTACCAGCAGGCCAAGGCCGGCGGCTTCCTGCACCTGGGGATCGGTGAGGAGGCGACGATCGTCGGAACCGCCTCGGTGATGCGGCCCGACGACTATCTGATCGGCACGTATCGGACCCATGGGCACGCGATCGCCAGGGGAACGGATCCGAAGAACGTGATGGCCGAGCTCTTCGGCCGGGAGGACGGATGCTCGCGCGGTCGCGGCGGGTCGATGCACATCTTCGACGCCGAGCGGCGCTTCATGGGCGGCTACGGGATCGTCGGCGGCAACCTGCCGATCGGCGCCGGACTCGCGCTCGCCTCCGACTACCAGGGCTCCGACGCGGTCACCGTCTGCATGTTCGGCGATGGCGCGTCCAACACCGGCAACTTCGGCGAGACCATGAACCTGGCTGCGCTCTGGAAGCTCCCGCTCGTCTTCCTGGTCGAGAACAACCTCTACGGCATGGGTACATCGATCGAGCGCCACTCGGCCGTCACGGACCTCTCGCGAAAGGCCGAGGGCCTGGGAGTGCCGGGAGTCCGAGTGGACGGCATGGACGTGCTCGCCGTCCGCGAGACGGTTGCCGAGCACATCCAAATGGCGCGAACCGAGCGCCAGCCGACCCTCGTTGAGGCGTTCACCTACCGCTATCGCGGCCACTCCGCGGCCGACCCCGAGGTGTACCGGACCAAGGAGGAGGTGGAGGAGTGGCGCAAGAAGGACCCCGTCAAGGTCTTCCGCGACCGGTTGCTCGCCGAGGGAGTGATCTCCGAGGACGAGCTCTCGGAGCTCCGGGAGCGCATCGAGCGGCAGGTGATGGACGCTGTGGCGTTCGCGGACAACTCGCCCGAGCCACCGCTCGAGTCGCTGTACGACCACATTTACGTCGTGGGTGACCAGGTGCCCGGCTGGTACGCCGTCGACGAGCGCACCCCCGAGCCGCACCGAGGCGAGCAGGAGCGCGAGGTGGGAGCCAGGGGCGAGGCGCGGAAGCTTGCCGAGGCGGGAGCCGCATACGCCGGGCAGGTAAGCCCCAGGCCGCGGCCCCCGACCGCCGAGCCGGGGCGCGGCGGCGATGACGACGCCGCTCGCGATCGGGAGGCGCACGAGGCCGTGGATGAGGACGATGCCGGCTAGGTGGCTGCCGCCGTGGCGGTGATGAGGATGCGGGAGGCGCTCCGCGACGCCCTCGCCGAGGAGATGCGCCGCGACGAGTCCGTGTTCGTGATGGGGGAGGACGTTGGTGTGTTCCAGGGCGCGTTCAAGGTCACCGAGGGCCTACTGGACGAGTTCGGGGAGAAGCGGGTTCGCGACACGCCGATCTCCGAGAACACGATCGTCGGGACGGGGGTCGGGGCGGCGATGGCCGGGCTTCGCCCGGTGGTCGAGCTGATGACCGTGAACTTCTCGCTGCTGGCGATGGATCAGATCGTCAACCACATGGCGGCGATCCCATACATGTTCAACGGCCAGGTTGGGGTCCCAATGGTGATCCGGATGCCGGGGGGCGGCGGGCATCAGCTCGGGCCCACCCACTCGCACTCGCTGGAGGCGCTCTTCCTCCACATCCCGGGGCTGCTGGTGGCGGCGCCGTCCACGCCGGCTGACGGCAAGGGGTTGCTCAAGGCGGCGATCCGCGACGACAACCCGGTGATCTTCATCGAGCACGAGACCCTCTACGGGGCGCGGGGCGAGGTCCCCGCGGGCGGGGATGACGGGATCGTGAACTTCGGCGAGGCCGCCGTGAGGCGGGAGGGCAGCGACGTGACGATCGTCGGCATCCTTCGAATGGCGGACATCGCGCAGAAGGCGGCCAAGACGCTCGCCAACGAGCACCGGGTGGAGGCAGAGGTGATCGACCCCCGCACCCTGCGGCCGCTCGACCTCGACACGATCCTGCGCTCGGTCCGCAAGACCAACCGCATCGTCGTCGTCGAGGAGGGCTGGCCCCATGGCGGCGTGGGCGCCAACATCGCGGCCCTGGTCGCCGAGCAGGCGTTCGACCATCTCGACGCGCCCCCGCAGCGCGTTACGGGGGCGGACGTCCCGATGCCCTACGCCAAGCGGCTCGAGCAGGCGGCGATCCCGCACTCCGAGCACGTGGTGAGCGCCGCGCTCGCCACCCTCGAGGGAACGCTGTGAGCGCCGACGTCGTCATGCCGCGGCTGTCCGACTCGATGGAGGAGGGAACGATCCTCCGCTGGCTGAAGTCGCCGGGCGACGAGGTGGCGCTGGGCGAGGAGCTGGTGGAGATCGAAACCGACAAGGCGAACATGGTCTACGAGGCGCCCGCCGCCGGCTCGCTGGTCGAGGTCGTCGCCGCGGAGGGTGACACCCTGCCGATCGGGGAGGTGATCGCGCGGCTCGGCGAGCCCGGCGAGGCCCCCGCCGGGGATGGCGCGCCGACTGAAGCCCGGGCGGGTGAGGGGGACCGCGGCCGGGAGAGCCCCTCTCCCGTCCCTGGGTCGGCCGCTTCGCGGAGTCCTCGCATCCCTGGTGCGGAGGCTCCCCCGGACGCATCCCCCTCCCCCGCGCAGCCTGTGAGCGCCACCGGGACTGCGGGCACCGCGCCCGACGCCCCGACCGCGCGTGGGGATGGAAGGGTCAAGGCGTCGCCGCTGGCCCGGCGGATCGCCAGCGAGAACGGGCTCGAGCTCGGAAGCGTCTCGGGCTCGGGGCCTGGGGGACGGATCGTGAAGGCCGACGTCGAGCGAGCAATGGCCGCGGGTCCCACCCCGGCCGCTGCGACGCCGCCAACCGCTCCGCCGGAGCCGACGCCCGGCGCCCGCGAGCGGCCCGAGACCGCCAAGGGCCAAGTATCGAGCCAGGAGCTGACCAAGCTCCAGCAGACGGTCGCCCGCCGGATGGCGGAGTCGAAGGCCACGGCGCCCCACTTCTACCTCCAGGTCGAGGTGGACATGAGCCGCTGCGTCGACGCACGGACCAAGCTCAAAAAGGAAGCGGCCGAGGGCGCCGTGGTGCCGTCCTTCAACGACATGGTCGTGAAGGCCGCGGCGATCGCCCTGCGCGAGCACCCCCGCGCCAACGGGGCCTACCGCGACGGGCGCCTGGAGCTTTATGAGCGGATCAACGTCGGGGTGGCCGTGGCCGCCCGCGACGCGCTCGTCGTTCCCACGGTGTTCGACGCGGACCTCAAGGGACTTCGGCAGATCGCGGAGGAGACCCGCGCGCTCGCCGAACGCGTGCGCGATGGGACCGTGACACCGCCGGAGCTCTCGGGCGGGACCTTCACCGTCTCCAACCTCGGGATGTTCGGGATCGACTCTTTCTCGGCGGTGATCAACCCGCCCCAGGCGGGCATCCTCGCCGTGGGGGGAATCGCCGAGAAGCCGGTCCTCCGGGACGGCGACGTGACGACGGCTCACCTGATGACGCTCAACCTCGCCTGCGACCACCGGATCCTCTACGGGGCGGACGGCGCCCGCTTCCTCGACCGGATCAGGGGCCTGCTCACCGAGCCGCTCGGGCTGGCGCTGTAGCACACAAGGGCCGAACCGGGCTCGTGAGAGACTGAACCCATGCCGATCGATGCTTCCACGCAGCCGGATGTGTGGGTTGTACGAGCGGACGTCGTCCCGTACGAGCAGGCCCGCCTCGCGCAGCGGCGGCTCGAGGAGGCCCGGATCGCTCGAGAGGTCCCTGACGTTCTGCTCTTGCTTCAGCACCCGCCCGTCTACACGCGGGGCCGCCGGTCCAGCGCGGACGAGCTCCCGATGGGGGAGGACTGGTACCGCGCGAAGGGGATCGAGATCCGCGATACGGATCGCGGCGGCCGCGTCACCTTCCACGGCCCGGGCCAGCTCGTCGGGTATCCGATCGTCTCATTGAAGCCGTACGGCGACGACGTCCACGACTACATCCGCCGGATGGAGCACACGATGATCGCGGCCCTTGCTGATTGGGGCGTTGAAGCTGGGCCGATCCCCGGGCTGACCGGCGTCTGGACGCCCGAGCGGCGGAAGATCGGCTCGATCGGCGTGCACGTGAACCGGGCGGTCACCACGCACGGGTTCGCCATCAACGTCGACAACGACCTGGAGCCCTTCGAGTGGATCGTCCCCTGCGGGATCGAGTCGTGCCGGATGAGCTCGCTCGCCCGCGAGCTCGGCGGCGAGCAGAACCTCGACGCGTTCGCGACCACGGTCAGCGAGCGCTTCGGTGAGGTCTACGGCCGCATCCCAGTCGAGGTCAGCCTGGACGAGCTCGCGGAGCGCGTCTCCGGACTGGGCGCCCTGGGAGAGCCTGCGGCGGCGCTACGGTAGAGCCATGAAGCCTCCCGTGAGCACGGAAGCCTCCACGCCGTCGGTTTCAGGCACGGCGGAGCGACTCCACGTGACGCGCTCACGCGCCAACCCCGGCGGCATGCAGGTCGCCGGCGGGCGCCCGTTCCGCGAGCGCAAGCCCCCCTGGCTCAAGGTCCCGGCCCCCGGCGGCCCCACCTACCGCCGCCTGAAGGAGGCGATCCAGGCCGACAACCTGCACACGGTCTGCGAGGAGGCCAACTGCCCCAACGTCGGCGAGTGCTGGGAGCGCGGCACTGCGACCTTCATGATCCTCGGCGACGTCTGCACGCGACGGTGCGGCTTCTGCAACGTCAAGACCGGCAAGCCGACCTGGAACGACCCGCTGGAGCCAATGCGCGTGGCGGCGCAGGTGAAGCGCATGGGCCTTCGCCACACGGTCGTCACGTCCGTCGATCGCGACGACCTGCCCGACTACGGCGCCGGCGCCTTCGTGGGCGTCATCCGCTCGATCCGCATGCTCGCCCCGGACTGCCGGGTGGAGGTCCTGACGCCGGACTTCCGCGGGCAGGAGATGCCCCTCGCCAAGGTCGTCCACGAGCGACCGGACGTCTTCAACCACAACGTCGAGACGGTTCCGCGCCTGTACCCGATTGCGCGCCGCGGCTCGGACTTCATGCGCTCCGCCCGCGTGCTGCGCCTCGCGAAGGAGATGGGGGGCGACCGCGTCGTGACCAAGTCGGGCCTGATGGTGGGTCTCGGGGAGAGCTTCGAGGAGCTTGTCGACGCGTTCGTGATCCTTCGGGAGCACCGTGTGCAGATCCTCACCGTGGGCCAGTACCTGCGCCCGACGAGGCAGCACCTGCCGGTGGTCCGCTATTGGCACCCGGACGAGTTCAAGGAGCTCGAGCGGGCCGCTCTCGAGCTCGGCTTCGAGTCGGTCGCCGCCGGGCCGCTGGTCCGCAGCTCCTACCACGCGGACGAGAGCGCCCGCGAGGTGGCTGACCAACGCACCACGCTCGCCGCCTGACTCAGCCTCCCCCGCCCCGAATCCCGCGTGTGACGGGGGTCATTGACACGGCCCGCCGTTTGGGAGATGGTCCTCTCAAACTACTTACGGAGGCGAGATGAGCGAGTCGACTCTTGATGACGGCGCGGTCGACGGTCTGCGGGCCGCGATCGACGGCGACGTGCTGGTTCCGGGCGACGCGGGCTACGACGACGCCTGCAACGTGTTCAACTCGATGATCGCCAAGCGGCCCGGGCTGGTGGCGCGCTGCGCGACCACGGACGACGTGGTGGCGGCGGTGGACCTGGCGCGCGATCGCGACCTCGAGGTCGCGGTGCGCTCCGGTGGTCACAGCGTCGCGGGCCTCAGCATCTGCGACGAGGGCGTCCTCATCGACCTGGCCGGGCTGAAGACGGTCGACGTGGACCCCGAGGCCCGCATTGCCCGCACGGGCGGAGGCGCGCTGTGGGGGGAGTTCGACGCGGCGACCCAGGAGCACGGTCTCCATACGCCAGGCGGTCGCGTCACGACGACCGGCGTGGGCGGGTTCACCACGGGCGGCGGCTACGGCTGGACATCGTCCAAGCACGGGCTCACCTGCGACAACCTGGTCTCGGCCGAGGTCGTGACCGCCGACGGTCGGGTGCTGACCGCGAGCGAGGACGAGAACGAGGACCTCTTCTGGGGGATTCGCGGCGGCGGCGGGAACTTCGGGGTCGTCACCAGGTTCGACTTCCGCCTGCACCCGCTCGGCCCGATTGTGCTGGCGGGGCTAGCCCTATGGCCCATCGACCGCGCTGCGGAGGTCCTGCGCGGCTGGCGCGACTACGTCGACGGCGCGCCGGACGAGCTCTCGACCGCGTGCGTGGTCCTCACCGCTCCCCCTGAGGAGTTCGTGCCCGACCACCTCAAAGGACAGGCGGCGATCGGGATGGCGGCGATGTACGTGGGCGACCCCGCTGAGGGCGCGAGCGTGATTCAGCCCCTCAAGGACCTGGGTCCGGAGGTGGACCTGATCCAGCCGATGCCGTACACGGCCTTTCAGGCGATCCTCGACCCGTCGGCCCCGAAGGGGCTTCGGAACTATTGGCGCGGGGAGTACCTCAACGGGCTCGGCGACGACGCGATCGACGCCTTCGCCGAGCATGCACCGGAGGTTCGGGCCGCGGCAATCCCGTTCAGCCAGATGATCATCTTCCGGATCGGCCAGGGAGTAAGCGCGATCTCCGACGACGCGACGGCGTTCTCCCATCGGGACGCGGAGTACATGTTCCATCCGATCTCGGTCTGGGACGACCCCGACGACGACGACCGGGTGATTGCGGCGAACCGGGCGTTCGCCGACGCGATGAAGCCGTTCAGGACCGGCGCGGCGTACCTGAACTTCACCGCCGAGGAGGACCGGGTGCGCGACGCCTACGGAGCGGAGAAGTACGAGCGCCTGGTCGCGCTCAAGGACAAGTACGACCCCGAGAACCTGTTCCGGGGCAACCAGAACATCAAGCCGAGCCGAGCCACAGGAGAACCGGCGCTCGCCTGAGCGCCGCGGCCCAGGGCAAGCGTGCGCGTAGGCGG
>JBOGZC010000035.1:0-34576 GCA_050697075.1 Solirubrobacterales bacterium
GAGGCGGCCGCCGCGACCGCGAGCGCCTCGACGGCGGGCGAGAGCATCGCGGCGGCGGGCGCCGCCGCCATTGAATACAGATCCGTCGGTAGCGCCGACCGACCTTCCCGAAGGGGTTAGCTTCACCGAGCTGAAGGCTGGCCTTCGGGTCATCACCGAGACCATGCCGTCGGTGCGCTCGGTGGCGCTCGGCCTCTGGGTGCGGACGGGCTCCCGCGACGAGAGCCCGGAGCAGGCGGGCGTCTCGCACTTCCTCGAGCATCTGCTGTTCAAGGGAACGGAGCGCCACTCGGCGATCCAGATCTCGGAGCTGTTCGACGGCATGGGCGCGTCCACGAACGCGGCGACCAGCAAGGAGTCCACGCACCTGCACGCGCGCCTCCTCGACGAGCACACGGAGGAGGCCTTCGCTCTGCTCGCCGAGATGCTCACCGGCCCGTCGCTGCCAGCCGACGAGGTCGACTCCGAGCGCGAGGTGGTGCTCGAGGAGATCGCGATGTACGAGGACGAGCCTCAGGACCGCGTCCACGACGTGCTCGCGCAGGCGATCTACGGTGATCACCCGCTCGGGCGCCGAGTGCTCGGCGAGGCCCCCGTGATCGAATCGCTCCCGGTTGCGGAGATCGCCGGCTATCACCAGGAGCGCTACACGGCGCCGAACGTCGTCGTCGCCGCGGCCGGACACCTCGAGCACGCGGAGATCGTCGAGCTGGCCCAACGGTTCGTCGCCCCGCCCGCCGGGGAGCCCGCCGCCCGGCCCAACGGCGCCGTCGAGGAAACGCCGCGGTTCGCCTTTCGGGGGAAGGACACGGAGCAGTACCACATCTGCTTCGGCGGGCCGGGCATCGCCCGGGGGGACGATCGCCGCTTCGCGCTCGGCGTTCTCGACGCGATCTTCGGCGGTTCGACCTCGTCGCGGCTGTTTCGCGAAGTTCGCGAGAAGCGGGGCCTGGCCTACGCGGTCGGGTCCTACACGGAGCAGTACATCGAGCGCGGCGCCGTGGCCATGTACGTGGGCACTCGGGAGGAGAACGTCGCCGAGGCGTGCGAGATCATCGGCGCCGAGCTCGGCAGTCTCCGCGACCGGGGCGTGACTGCCGAGGAGCTCGAGCGTGCCAAGGAGCACGTCAAGGGGCGGATGGTGCTCGGGCTCGAGGCGAGCGGGGTGCGGATGACCCGCCTCGCCCGGGCGAGCCTCTTCGACGTGCCCCTGCTGTCGCTCGACGAGATGCTCATGCGAGTCGAGCGGGTGACCTCCGAGGAGGTCGCCGAGCTGGCCGCCCAGCTCTACGACCCCGAGCTGCTGTCGGCAGCGTGCATCGGGCCCGACGAGGGGCGCTTCCGGGAGGCGACGGCGCTGGTCAGCCAGACTCTGGCGACCGCGGCGTAGAACCACTCGATCGCAATGATCCGCGTGGTCGTCAGCGGTGCCGCCGGGCGCATGGGGGAGGCCGTATGCGAGGCGGTGAGCGGCGCCGAGGACATGGAGCTCGCGGGCCGAGCCGACCCGTCGCTTGGCTCCCCACTCTCCGCCGTGCTCGGCGACACCGACGTGGTGGTCGATTTCACGACCCCGGCGGCGGCCCTCGACAACGTGCGCGCGTGTCTTGGGGCCGACGTTCACGCCGTAGTCGGCACGACCGGGTTCGACCTCGACGAGCTCAAGGCCGCCGCTGAAGAGGCCGCCACGGAGGGGAGGGGGGCGCGGGTCTTCGCGGCGCCGAACTTCGCTATCGGGGCCGTCCTGATGATGCAGATGGCCCGTGCGGCGGCGCCTCACATGCCCGAGTGCGAGATCGTCGAGCTCCACCACGAGCGCAAGCTCGACGCGCCGTCCGGCACCGCGAAGCGAACCGCGGCGCTGATCCGGGAGGCGGGGGGCAACGTCCACGAGCCGATCCATTCGATCCGCCTGCCGGGGCTCGTCGCGCACCAGGAGGTGATCTTCGGAGGAGAGGGACAGACCCTGTCGATCCGCCACGACTCCACCGACAGACGCTCGTTCATGCCCGGGGTGCTGCTCGCGATCCGCAAGGTCGCGGGGCTGCCCGAGCCACTCACGGTGGGCCTCGAGCGCCTCCTGTAGATGCGCCTCACCCAGATCGCGATCAGCGCCGCCGACCTGCGAGGGACGCATCGGTGGTACCGAGAGGTCCTGGGGCTGGCTTCGGCCGGGGGAACCAACCTGTTCGCCGGCCCACTCGCCTCGATGGTGCAGGGCCTCCCTCGCGCTGCCTCCACCTGCTGGTGGTTGGTCGATCGCCAGGACGGGTTCCAGATCGAGCTGTTCGAATTCCGGAGTCCGCTCGTGCGTCGACGGCCGAGTGATTGGCGTCCCTGCGACGTCGGCTACTCGATGATCTCCTTCGCGGTCGCAAACCTGGATCGAGCCATGGACCGCGCGACCGACGCCGGCACGCCACCGCTCACCGAGCCCATCGGGGCCGGGGAGTCCCGCCGGGTCTGCGTCCGCGACCCAGAAGGGGTGCTGATCGAGCTGATGGAGGACGACCCACGGGCCCCCCGGGCGCGCGACCGACCCCGGCCGGAGCTGGACGCGGTGGCTCGCGCGGTAACGCTCTCGGTTCCCGACCTGGAACGCTCGCGGCGGCTCTTCGCCGAAGTGCTCGGCCTGCAGCCAGCGGATGGCGTCGAGCTCCACGCGCCGGAGCACGAGGCGCTTTGGGGACTCGAGGGAGCGAAGCGCAGGTCGCTGGCGCTCTGGGCCGACGACGCGCTCGTCGAGCTGGTCGAGTACACGGAACCCCGCGGCAGGCCATGGCCTCCAGGCCATCGGATCTCCGACCAGGGGTTGCTCAACATCGCCTTCGGCTTCCGGAAACGGACGGAGTTCGAGGCGGCATACCGGCGCTGTCGCGAGGCCGGCCTGCGCGGAAACGGCCCGCCCGTGCGGCTCGGGGCCTGGTCGGTGATCTACGTGAACGACGATCAGGGGTTCAGCGTCGAGCTCCTCCACGTCGAGCCCTGGTACGAGGGCCGGATGGGGTTCCGCCCGAGAGCCGCTCCGGCGCTGGCGCCCTTCGTCGGGCGCACGCCGGCTCGGCTGCGCCGGCGGCGACGCTTCGGCACGGCCCTCGTCACCGGGGCGGCCGGGGGCCTCGGCACGGAGCTTTGCCGCCTCGCGGCCGAGGACGGAACGCGGCTCGTGGCCATGGATCGCGATCGCGATGACCTCGCCCGGCTCCAGTCCGAGGTCGAAGGTCGAGTGGAGGTGGCCGTCCGCGACGTGGACTTCACGGATCTCGAGGCCGTCGAGGTGGCAGCCGCCGAGCTCGCGGGTGCCCACCCGGAGATCGACCTGGTGATCGCATGCGCGGGGCTTGATCGGGCCCAGTCGTTGCTCCGGTTCGACTGGCGCCAGGCGCGCGACGACTTCGCGGTCAACTCGCTGTCCAACCTCGTCCTGCTCTCGCGCCTCACTCCGCTGATGGCCAACCGGGGCGCCGGGCACGTCACGGCCATCGCCAGCCTCGCGGGGCTGGTCGGGATGCCCTACGAGGCGTCCTACAGCGCCACGAAGGCGGCCCTGGCCTCGATCGTCGAATCGGCACGAGCGGAGCTCGAGCCGACGGGCATCACATTCACGGCCGTGTTCCCGGGATTCGTGGACACGCCCATGTTCCGGGCAAACGCGTTCAAGCACACCTATTCCATCCCGCCGCGGGACGCGGCCGAACGCATCTACATGGCGACGCTCAAGCGCCGCGAGACGGTCGCCTTCCCAATGCGGGAGTACGCACGGGTGCGGCTGGCGGCGATGCTGCCGGCGAGGCTCCGAGACCCGCTGACGCGCGGCGCGATGAACCCCCCCGCGGATCCAGAGTCGCGAACGCGATGACGGACGATCTCGCCCGACTCGGGCCGCCGCGGCTTCCGCGATACTACGAGCCGATGGCAAGCCTCTCGGGCGTGATCACAGCGATGGTGACGCCGTTCGCGGAGGACGGCGCGCTCGACCTCGAGTCGGCTCGTACGCTGGCAGCCCACCTCGTCGAGAACGGCTCCCACGGCCTGGTGGTGGCCGGCACCACAGGCGAGTCGCCGACGCTTTCAGACGACGAGAAGCTGCGCCTCTTGGACGCTGTCCTGGACGAGGTGGGCGACCGCGCGACCGTGATCGTCGGCACGGGCTCCAACGACACCCATCACTCAGCGGAGCTCACTCGGGCGGCAGCGAAGTCCGGCGCCCACGCCGTGCTCGTCGTCACTCCCTACTACAACAAGCCGAATCGCGCCGGCCTACGGGCCCACTTCCACGCCGTCGCCGACGCGGCCGGCGACACACCGGTCGTCCTCTACAACATCCCGTCGCGGTGCGTGATCAACGTTCCTCCCGACCTGCTCGCCGACCTGGCCCGCGAGATTCCCAACGTGGTGGCCGTGAAGCAGGCCAACGACGAGGACCTCGGGCCGATCGAGGGGCTGAACGTGCTGGCCGGCAACGACGAGGCCTTCCTGCGGACCCTGGAGCTGAAGGGAGCCGGCGGGATCCTCGTGGCGTCCCACATCGTCGGCCGGGAGATGCGAGCCCTGTACGAGGCGCAGCTCAGTGGGGATGGCTCGCGCGCCCGCGAGCTGGACGCCTCCCTCGAGCCGGTCTATCAAGCATTGAAGATCACCTCCAATCCGACCCCGGTCAAGACGGCGCTCGAGATGCTCGGGGTCATCGAGGGGCACCTCCGCCTGCCCATGGTGCCCGCCAGCCAGCGAGAGCGAGACGCGATCCGGACCGCCCTCGAGCGGCACGGGCTCCTGGTCGCCGGCGGCACGACCTAGTGGGCCGCGCCTCGGTGCTGTCGGACGGATTCCCCGCCGCTCCTCCGCGATGACGGAGCCGCTCAAGATCCTCCCTCTCGGGGGCCTCGGGGAGATCGGGAAGAACATGACCGTAGTCGAGCACGACGGCCGGATCGTCGTGGTCGATACCGGACTGATGTTCCCCACCGCCGAGATGCTGGGGATCGATCTCGTGCTGCCCGACTTCTCGTATCTACGGGATCGCGCCGACGACATCGAGGCCATCGTGCTGACCCACGGGCACGAGGACCACGTCGGCGCGCTGCCCTTCGTCCTCCGGGAGATCGGGATGCCTCCGGTGATCTACGGGGGCGCGTTGACGATCGGCCTGGTGCGCTCGAAGCTCGAGGAGCACCGGATGCGCGACGCGCCGCTCGAGGTGCTGGAGCCCGGCGATCGGGTGCCCCTGGGACCGTTCGAGCTCGAGCTGGTTCACATGGCGCACTCGATCCCCGACTCGTGCGCGGTGGTTCTGCGCTCTGAGCTGGGCCCGGTGCTGATCACCGGTGACTACAAGTTCGACCAGACCCCGGTCGACGGCAACCCGGCGGATGTCTCCCGCCTCGCGGAGCTGGGCGCGGAGGGGGTGCTCTGCCTGTGTGGGGACTCCACCAATGCCGATCGGCCGGGGGTGGCGCCCTCCGAGTCGAGCGTCGGGCCTGCCCTCTTGGACCTGTTCGCTCGGTGTCGGGGTCGGATCATCGTCACATCGTTTGCCTCGAACGTCCACCGCGTCCAGCAGGTGATCGACGCGGCCGCCGAACTGGACCGCCGCGTGGCCCTCGTGGGCCGCTCGATGCGAAAGAACTTCAACATCGCCTCCAACCTGGGCATCGCGCAGATGCCCAAGGGGTTGTTGATCCCGGCCAAGGAGATCGAGTCGTTTCCGGACCACAAGGTGGTCGTGATCTCCACCGGGAGCCAGGGAGAGCCGCTGTCCGCCCTGCGTCGCATGGCCCACGCGGACCATGCGGACGTGGAGCTCCACTCCGGCGACACCGTGATCTTCTCGGCCACGCCAGTCCCCGGCAACGAGCGCTCCGTCAACGAGACGATCGACCGTATCTTCGAGATCGGCGCCGAGGTGGTCACGGCGGCCGATGCGCCAATCCACGCCTCGGGCCACGGCTGGCAGGAGGAGCTCAAGCTGATGCTGAACCTCACCCGCCCCCAGTATGTGATGCCGTTCCACGGAGACCACAAGCGGCTGCGCCTCCACACGCGCCTGGCGGAGTCGGTCGGAGTCGATCCTGAGCGCATCTTCAGGGCCCGCAACGGGATGGCGCTTCAGATCGATGGGAAAGGCGCCAGCCTGGCTCAGGAGGCTCCGGCGGGGATGATCTTCGTGGACGGCGTCGACATCGGCGATCCGGACGACGTGGCGCTGCGCGACCGCCGTGCCCTGTCCGCGGACGGCGTGTTCATAGTGGTGGCCACGATCTCGTCCGACGACGGGTCCCAGGTGGCGCCGCCGGAGATCATCTTCCGGGGTGTCCCCTTCGTGGACGAGGCCGATGGGCTGGTGACGGAGCTGCGCGGGGTGGTGACCGGCTCCCTTGCGGATGCCGCCCGCCACGAGGAGCGGGAGACCACGCTCGTTCAGCAGGACCTCCACGACGACATCGCGGCGTTCGTCTACGAGCGGCTGCGGCGACGTCCGATGATCTTGCCGGTGATCGTCGAGGTCTGAGCCTGCGTGACTGCTACCCTCGGTTCGGTGCGCACCGGGTCTGGCAGGGAAGCGAAGATCCGCGCGTGGGCGGGTTGCGAGGTTTTGGCGCGGCGTTGTGCGGGCCTGTTCGTGGTGGTCGCTGCGGCGGTCGCGGTCGCGCCGTCGTTTGCCTCGGCCGCCCCGGCCAGGGTCGACGCGAAGCTCCGTGGGACAAGGGCCCCGGCGAGCGAGCTGAAGCAGTCAACGGCGATCCCGGTCCCCGGCGGCGGGACGCTTTACCGGTTTCGCCAGCAGGTTTCCGGCGTTCCGGTGCTAAACGGCGAGGCGGTCGTCAGCGATCCCGCGGGGGCGCCGCCCGGGCTGATCGTGGACGCCACCAAGGCGAAGGTCCACAGGCCGCCTAGTGCCCGAATCGCCCAGCGACGAGCCATCGCGACCGCGTCGCGGGCGGTCGGGGTAACGCGAGCTCGGGGGTCGACCTCGGCCAGGCTGGCGATCGACCCGGGTAGCGATGGCGCCCTCGTGTGGCGGGTGGAGATCCCCTCCGCGAAACCGCTCGGGGACTTCCAGGTTCTGGTCGACGCCGTTTCCGGCAACGTCCTCGCGACCGCCAACCTGCTCCACGACTTCAGGACGGGCAAGGCCAAGCTCTTCAACCCCAACCCCGTGGTCGAGAACGGGGGGTTCGCTGGGCTGCGCAGCGACCATAACGACCAGGACTTCCATCTGCTCACCGCGTTGCGCCGGTCCGTCTCCCTGCCCAAGATCGAGGGCGGACAGAACTGCCTGCGTGGGGAGTGGGCGAACGCCAAGCTCGGCCACGACGCGCACTCGGTGTGTAGGCGAAGCCTCCGCTGGAAGGGCGTCACGCGCTCCTCGGACACCTTCGAGGCGCTGATGACCTACTACGAGATCACCCGCGCGCAGCAGTACATCCAGGACCTCGGGTTCAGCAGGGGCAACCACAACCCGATCGACGACCGCAGCCAGGAGGCGGTCGCCGACGCGTTCAGGGCCGACAACTCGTTCTACTCGCCGTTCACACGACGCATCAAGTACGGCTCGGGCGGCGTTGACGACGCAGAGGACGCCGACGTCATCTGGCACGAGTACGGCCATGCGATGCAGGACAGCGAGTCCCACAGCTTCGCCACGAGCCAGAACCCCGCGACCGGGGCGCTCGCCGAGGGGTCGTCCGACTACTGGGCCGCCGCGATGTCCTCCCGGTCACCGGGGACCGCCAACGAGGACGATGTCTGCATCTTCGACTGGGACGCGACCACCTACGGCCAAAAGTTCTCCGCCGTGGCGCCGTTCTCGACGGGTCGCTTCTGCGGCCGTCGCGCCGATGTGCCGTGGACCCTCGCCAAGGCGCAGGACCCGCAGAAGAGCTGCCGCTTCGACATCCATTGCGTCGGCCAGGTCTGGTCGAGCGCGCTCTGGGACCTTCGCACCGCGATCGGTGGCCGGAAGATGGACACGATCTACCTCACCGCCCAGTTCATGTTTCATGCCAACGAGGACTTCGATCAGGCCGCCACGGCGGTCGTGGCCGCCGACGCGACGCTCTACGGCGGAACGCACAAAGCGACGATCTGCCCCGAGATGCAGGGCGATCGCGGGCTCACCGTCGCCGGCTGTCCCTGATCGAGGATGGAGGCCGGGCCCGGTGGCGAAGCGCCGGCGGACCCGTCCCCGAAAAAGATGACCCGCCGGCGTCAGGGAGGGGGAACACCGGCGGGTCGCTTGGCTCAGACTGGCCAACGTTCACCCGTTGAGGTGGTGTCGGGGGTGTCCCCAACGGGTGGGTTGTCTCGTCCAATTCGCAAAATTATAGAAGCCGTGTAAACGGTTCCTAAAACAAGGTGGTGGCGATTGGAACTAGGTGGCGGCTGGCAAGCGAACGGTGAATCGGGCGCCGCCGCTGGCCGATGCTCCCGCGTCGACTTCGCCCCCATGGGACGTTGCGACGGCCTTCACGATCGCGAGGCCAAGTCCTGTTCCGGTTTCCGGCGCGAGGTCCGCGGGTCCGTTGCCGCGCACGAACCGGGAGAAGACCTGATCCTCCATGCCGGCTGGCAACCCCGGCCCGTCGTCGGAGACCTCGAGCACCGCGTCGCCGTTTCGCCGCTCGACTGAGACCCTGATCTCGGTGCCCTCCGGAGTGTGGCGAAGGCCGTTGTCGAGCAGGTTCAGGGCGAGCCGGTGGAGCTCGTCCGGATTGCCCTCGACCGGCACCGGGCCGTCCTCGTCGATCGTCAGGTGGCGCCCATTCGCGACCGGACGCACCTCGGAGACCGCGGCCGCGGCGACCTCCGAGAGGTCGCACTCGCGCCGCGAGCTCGCGCGCCCTGCATCCGCCCGCGCCAGGAGCAGCAGGTCCGAGACGAGACGGCTCATTCTTCGCGATGACCTGAGCGCGGAGGCGACCATCTCGCCCTCCTCGCCGCCGCGCTCGAGCTCGTCGAGCCCCTCCTGGAGCAGCTCGAGGTTTGCCAGGATGCTGGTGAGGGGAGTACGGAGCTCGTGCGACGCGTCGGCGACGAACTCGCGCTGTGCCTGCATCATCTGTTCGGCCTCGGAGCGCGCGGCATCGAGTTGTCGGAGCATCTGCTCCAGCGTCACCGCCAGCTCTCGCACCTCGTCATCGTTGTCGGGCACCGGCATGCGTTGCGAGGGATCGCGGGTCGTCGCGATCTTGCGCGCGGTCGCCGTCAGCGCGGCGATCGGCCGCATCGCCCGGCCGGCAATCGCGATTCCCGCCAGGGTGGCGAGCACGGTGCCTCCCAGCACCCCCAGACCGAGAAAGAGCCAGAGCTTGCTGATCGTGCTCTCGAGGCTGGCCGTATTGCGGGCGTACTGAATGAAGAGCGGCTCGGTGACGGGGAACGTCCCTGGGACCCGCGAGGAAGCGATCGCGAGGTCGCCGACCCTATGCACGCCGGCCAGATCGGGACGCCCAAGGGAGGGGAGCCCCTTGGCCGTGGCCGCGATCGGTTGGCCGTTCTCATGGACGATCTCGTAGGCCGAGTTCGGAGGAAGCGCCGCCATGCTCCGCTGTTCGAGCGATGGGATCGACACTCCGCCCCCGAGCGTGAAATTGACACGTGTCTGTGCGGCGATCGTGCTCGCCGTGCCGCGCACGTCGTCGTTGAAGTCGTTCTGGAGCCTGTTCGATGTCAGGCGGCCGACGACCCCCGCGAAGATCACCAGGATGACCAGGGTCAGGGCCGCCGACACCGCCGCGAGGCGCCAGCGGACGGGCCAGCGCTTCGGCGTCAGGCGGGCGAGGATCCGCTCAAGCCTCTTCATCTCGCGGCGCCCGGATCACGTACCCCGCTCCGCGCTTGGTGTGGAGGATCCGCGGCTCGCCGCTCGCCTCCAGCTTGCGACGGAGGTTGGAGATGAAGACGTCGATCGTGTTGGTGAGCGCCATCGGGTCGTAGCCCCACACCTCCTCTAGCAAGCGCTCCCGCGAGATCACCAGGCGCTCGTTGCGCATCAAGTACTCAAGCAGCTCGAACTCCCGGTTGGTGAGGTCGATCTGGCGATCCCCCCTGTACACGTCGCGGGTGTCGGGGTTGAGCCGAAGGTCGCCCACCGCCAGCGAGGCGGTGCCGCGCGGAGGGCGGCGGCGCATCAAGGCGCGCATGCGGGCGAGCAGCTCCTTGCGCTCGAAGGGCTTCACCAGATAATCGTCGGCGCCCGAATCGAGCCCCTCCACGCGATCGTCGGTCTGCGTCCGAGCCGTCAGGATCAGGATCGGGGCGTCGCTCTCCGCACGCAGCCGTCGACAAACTTCGACGCCGTCCAGCTTGGGGAGCCCGAGGTCGAGGATCACGAGGTCGGGCACGAAGTCCTCGGCCGCCTCGAGCGCGGCCACGCCGTCGGCGGCGGACCGCACCTCGTGGCCCTCCTGCCGCAGGGTCCGCCTGAGGACGTCCGCGATCTCGGCGTCGTCCTCGACAACGAGCACACGGCCCGTGATGGTCTCGCTGGCAAGCATCAGCACAAGGTTAGAGGCGCCCGGAGGCGAACCACCGGATCTTTAGCGGTCGTTTACACGCACTGGGGCCGCGCGTGCAGCGCAGGGGTCGGTCGCGTCGCGTCGAATCGGGCCTCAGATGCCTCGGACACGCAAGCGCCGTCGCAGCCGGCGCGGCCCTGCCCGCGCCCGACGCGCGCCCGCGCGCAAGGCCGGGGCCCCTCGGGCGCGCCCGGCTCGGCGCGATCCCAGGGAGGTGATCGCGGGCCTGGAGCAACGGCATCTCGACCTCGCGGGACTCGGACTCGTGGCCATGGGCGTCTACCTGGGGTGCGCGTTGTACGGCGGCTGGGACGGCGGTCCGGTCGGGGAATGGCTCACGAGCGCCCTCGCGAGCGTGGCGGGGCGGATCGCGTACATCGTGCCGCTGGCCCTGGTGGGTTGGGGCATCGCGCTCGTGATGAGGCCTTTCATCTCGGCGCCCGGCGCCCTCAACGCGGGGGCGATCCTCGTGCTCGCGTCGCTGCTGCTGGCCTTCGCCGCCGGGACCGCGGGGCTCGGCCCGGCTCATCCCGCTCGCCACGGCTACTTCGTCGAGCGCTTCTACACGGTTCACGGCGGCGTCCTGGGAGAGGGGCTTTACTGGTCGGCGAGCACCTTGTTCCAGAGGCTGGGGGCCCAGATCCTCGCCGTCTTGATGTTCGCTAGTGGCATGCTCCTGTTGACCGGAACCACGGTCTCGGCGCTTCTCTCTCATGCGGGTCGGATGGCTCGCACGGCGGGCGCCGGAACCAGGGAGCTCGCCAAGACCGTGCGCCTCAACGGCCTCGAGGGCGCTGACGCGCGAGGCGAGGACATCGAAATCTCGCGGGCTCCCCGAACCGAGCCACTCGCAACCGAGATCCTGGGGGAGTCGGACACGGGAGAGCTGGCGGCGGGCGATGCCCACGATGCGAACTGGGAGGCCGACGACACAGAAAGCGCGGCGTCGGACGGCGGGACGGCCGACCGCGGGCAGTTCGCCTACGAGGAGGCGGCCAAGGAAACCGACGAGCACGAGGCCCTGCCCGAATCCGCCGACGAAGGGGCGGAGCACGAGCCTGCGCAGACGCCGATGGGCAACAAGCGAAGCGGCATCACGGAGTCGGACGAGATCGATTACCGGATGCCGCCTCCGACCCTGCTCAACCGCGGCAAGGGCGATCCCGGACCGGACATCCGGGACCGCGAGACCGTGGCGAAAGCGTTGCTCGAGGCACTCCGCCACTTCGGCGTCGAAGCCAAGCTCCTTGGGGTGGTGAGCGGACCGCACGTCAGCCGCTACGAGCTCCAGCTCGCGCCAGGGACCAAGGTCGGGAAGGTGGCGCAGCTTCGGGACGACCTCGCGTACGCGCTTGCCTCCACGGACATCCGCATCCTGGCTCCGATCCCGGGCAAGAAGGCCGTCGGGGTTGAGGTGCCGAACCAGCGCCGCCGCCTGGTGCGCCTGGGCGACATCTACGACGGCCGGCCGAAGGGCGCCTCGCCCCTCGCCGTGTGGCTGGGCAAGGACGTCTCCGGTCAATCGGTGTGGGCCGACCTGGCCCTGATGCCGCACGCCCTGGTCGCCGGCACCACCGGATCCGGAAAGTCCGGCTCGATCAACGCGATGCTCTGCTCGGTCCTCCTGCACGCGTCGCCCAACGAGGCGCGCCTGGTGCTCGTCGATCCCAAGCGGGTGGAGCTCAACCACTATGAGCGGCTGCCGCACCTGTTGACGCCGGTAGTGACCAATCCCAGGCTCGCAGCCAACGTCCTCGCGAACCTGATCGGGGAGATGGAGAGCCGCTACGCCGTCATGGGCGAGGCGAGGACGCGCAACCTGGTCGAGTTGAACCGGGCTCGGCGGAAGGCGGGCGAAGCTCCACTGCCGCACATCCTCTGCGTGATCGACGAGCTGGCGGACCTCATGATGGTCGCCCCCGCGGAGGTCGAGGACTCGATCATTCGCCTCGCGCAGAAGTCGCGGGCAGTCGGGATCCATCTGGTGCTGGCGACCCAGCGTCCGTCGACCGACGTGATCACCGGGACGATCAAGGTGAACATCCCGGCTCGCATCGCGTTCTCGGTCGCCTCTCAGGTCGATTCGCGCGTGATCCTCGACCAGGGCGGCGCCGAGACCCTGCTCGGACAGGGCGACATGCTCTTCAGGCCGGTCGGCACGTCCCGGCTCCAGCGCCTCCAGGGGGCGTTCGTGACCGAGGACGAGATCGCGCGCGTGGTGGACGTATGGGCCAAGCAGGGCGAGCCGGAGTTCGACGAGGCACTGCTCGAGGTGCGCGAGGAGGACACGGGTGACGAGCGGGAGGGCGATCTGTCGCCGGACCACGACGATCTGCTCGACGAAGCCGCGCGAATCGTGGTCCAGAGCCAGACGGCGTCCGTGTCGATGCTCCAGCGTCGGCTGCGGGTCGGCTATACGCGGGCCGGGCGGCTGATCGACATGCTCGAGCGCCGAGGCGTGATCTCCGGATACGAGGGCTCCAAGCCGCGGCAGGTCCTGGTCTCGGAGTCGGAGCTGCCTCGAATGCTGGAGCGCCGCGCCGGCGGCTCCGACTCGGCTCCCGACGACGTCGTGGCGGACGGCGACGCGGGCGAGGCAGCGAAGCTCGAGCACCTCAACGGCTGAGCGCCCCGTCATCGAGACGCGCGGCGCCGCTCCGACGGCGACAATGTACGCCTGATGGCCACCAGGGACGAGGCATCCGGCCTGCCGATCGGCGAGGTGTTGAAGCGCGCCCGCAGTCGCCAGAAGATCGACATCCAGACGGTCGAGGAGCAGACCAAGATCAGGACCAAGTACCTGCGAGCGCTCGAGAACGAGGAGTGGGAGGTCCTCCCGGGCCACCCGTACGCGAAGGGCTTTCTGCGCACCTACGCCCAGTTCCTGGGCCTCGACGGGGACGCTCTGGTGGACGAGTACCGGCGCACGGTCGAGAGCTCGCTGGGGGCCAACGCCCCGGCTCAGTTCAGCGAGCCGGTGCTGGAGCGACGCCGGCGATTCGGCGAGGAGCCGCGACGGCGCTGGCCGGTCAGGGTGGGCGTCATCGTGGCGATCGGAGCGGTCGCGGTTGCGGCGCTGCTCGTCCTGGGGAGCTCCGGAAACGAGCACGCGCACCGCCATCACAAGGGCAAGCACCACGGGCACGGCGCGGGCGGGGGTAGTCAGGGGTCCAACTCGAGCGATTCCGCCTCGACCAAGCCCGTGACGCTCGCGCTCGTGACGCACGACGACATGCTCGTCTGCCTGGTGCCCGGACACGGCCGACCGCTGATCGACTCCCAGACGCTGATCTCGGGGTCCAAGGAGGGTCCGTTCGTTCCGCCGGCCGAGAACTACCGACTGGACCTCGAGAGCGGCGGCGCGGCGACTGTGACCCTGGACGGCACGCCCCAGCGGGTCCATTCGAAGAAGCCCGCGAGCTTCAACATCGACGCCAACGGAATTCAACCGACGACCTTCAAGGGCCCCAACTGCCCGTAGACGGGGAAAGCATTCGGGCCGGCGTCGTGGTCACCGGCACGGAGGTATTGACCGGGCGAATCACGGACCGAAACGGGCCATGGATCTCGGAGCGCCTCGGCGAGCTCGGCGTGGAGGTCAGCCACATCCTCTGCGTGGGCGACCGCCGTCCGGACCTGGCGGCGGCGCTCCGCTTTCTCGCCACGGAGGGCATGAGCCTGATCGTGACCAGCGGGGGCCTCGGCCCCACGGCAGACGACCTGACCGCCGAGGTGGTGGCCGACTTCGCCGGCCGCGAGCTGGTCCTCGATCAGGGAATGGAGCAGCGGATCGCCGAGATCGTCGCCGGCTTCGCGCGCCGGCTGCGCTTCGACGCCGAGGCCCTGCGGGAGGCCAACCGCAAGCAGGCCATGGTCCCCCGCGGCGCCGCCGCGATCGATCCAGCGGGGACCGCGCCCGGGCTCGTCGTACCGACCGACGGGCCCACCGTGATCGTCCTTCCCGGGCCGCCCCGGGAGCTCCACGAGATGTGGCCGCAAGCCCTCGCGACCATGGAGGGGCGCGCCGTCCTCGAGGGCCTCGTTCCCTATCGGAACGCGACCGTGCGGATGTTCGGCATCCCCGAGTCGGAGCTGGCCAAGACGCTCCGCGAGATCGGCGGCGAGGTCGACCTCTCGCCCCTGGAGATCACGACCTGCCTGCGGCGAGCCGAGCTCGAGGTGGAGGTCCGCTACCGCCCGGGCGCCGAGGAGGCCTGTGAGCGCCTGGTGGAGGGAATCGTGGCTCACCACGGCCGGTTCGTGTTCAGCCTGGACGGCTCCACGATCGACGAGCAGATCGCGGAGCTCTGCCGCGGGCAGCGGGTCGGGCTGGCCGAGTCGTGCACGGCCGGGCTCCTGGCCGCTCGAATGACCGAGACACCCGGGGCTTCTGACTACGTCGCCGGGGGCGTCGTCGCCTACTCGGACCGGGCCAAGCGCGAGCTGCTCGACGTCCCCGCCGAGCTCCTCGAGCGCCACGGCGCCGTCTCGCCCCAGGTGGCCGAGGCGATGGCGGACGGCGCCCTGGCGCGTTTCCACGCTGACCTGGCCGTGGGGGTCACCGGGATCGCGGGCCCCGATGGGGGGACCGACGAGAAGCCCGTCGGATACGTGTGCATCTGCGTCCGGGCCGAGGACGGCGCGGAGATCGCCCGCGATCCTGTTCTGCCGGGAAACCGTGCCGAGATCCGGGATCGTTCCACCACGCTGGCGCTGCACCTGATGCGCCGGCTGCTCAGGGGCGAGGACTTTCCGCTGTGAGCCCGTGCCCGGCGCGAAGGTGAAGCCCGAGCCGTACGAGATCGCCATCGATCAGTCCGTGCTGGACGACCTGCGCGGCCGCTTGGAGCGAACCCGATGGCCGGACCAACCTGCGGACGCGGGATGGGAGCTGGGCGTCGACATCGGCTACCTGCGCCAGCTCTGCGACCACTGGGCGCATGCTTACGACTGGCGTCTGCTCGAGACCCGGCTGAACGGGCTTGAGAACCACCGCTGGGAGGGCATCCACTTCATCCGGCGGCGGGGCGGGGGAGACGCCCTGCCGGTCCTGCTCGTCCACGGGTGGCCGGGCGGCCCGATCGAGTTCCTGGAGGCGATGCCGATCCTCGCCGAGGCGGGCCACGACGTGATCGTTCCGTCCCTTCCGGGGTACGCATGGTCGGAGGATCCCGGCTCGCCGCTCAACGTCGCCGCGATGTCGCGGCGACTGCGCGCGCTGATGGAGGAGGGCCTCGGATATGAGCGCTACGCGGTCCAGGGCGGCGACTGGGGGGCGAGAATCTCCGCGCGCATGGCGTTCGACTCGCCCGGGACGGTCGCGGCCGTGCACGTCAACGCGGTCTCGGTGCTACCGGTGCCAGGCGACCTCGCCGACCCGCCGCCCAGCCCAGCCGAGCAGGCCTACATCGAGACCGGCTCGCGCTGGAGGCGCCGCCACGGCTTCCATCTCTTCCTGCACTCAGCGGCGCCCGACGCGGTGGCGGTCGGCTTCAACGACTCTCCGGCGGGGCTCGCCGCCTGGCTGGTCGAGAAGTACCGGCGCTGGAGCGACTGCGGCGGCGACGTGGAGCGCCGCTTCTCCAGGGACCAGCTCTGCGACTTCCTGACCATGTACTGGGGCACGGCCACGATCGCCTCGTCGATGCGCCTCTATCTCGGCGAGCGACGCGACCGGTGGGCACTCGGCCCCGGCGAGCGGATCGAGGCGCCCGCCGCGGCCGCCGACTTCCCGGCCGAGATCGTTCGCCCGCCGCGCGAGTGGGCGGAGCGGATCTTCGCCGACCTGCGTCGCTGGACCGAGATGCCCCGAGGCGGCCACTTCGCCGCCTTCGAGGAGCCCGAGCTGTTCGCCGACGACGTGATTGGGTTCCTGGCCGGGCTCTGATCCCCAGCCGGGTCGCGGTCGCCCTGCGAGGATGAGCAGGTGGGATTTCGGGTGCTTGCCGCGGACGACGCCCATTGGCGACCGTCCAACCAGATGGGCGTTCTCAACACCGACCTCGGGAAGCAGCTTCAGGCTCAACGACTGGGCGCCCGGCTCTGGAGGCTGCGGCCCGGCCAGGCCTCGACGAGGCATCGCCATCGAACCCAGGAGGAGCTCTACCTGCTGCTGGAGGGGACGGGCCGGCTTCGAGTGGACGACGAGCTGCTGACGCTCGACCCCATGTCAGCCGTGGCGATCGAGTCCGGCACGATCCGCCAGCTCTTCAACGACACCGACGAGGATCAGCTCTGGCTGGTGGTCGGGGCCCCGCCCGAGGTCGCCAACACGCTCCGGATGAGCGACGACGACCTGGCGTGGCTCTATCCGGACGGCCCGAAGGCGCTCCCGCCGGAGCTCGAGGGCTGAAGGCCATCAGCCAAGGAGGAACTCGCGGGCGCGCTCGATCACGAGCTCGGGTCGCTCGTCGACGACGAAGTGCCCCGAGTCCACTACCAGCTCCACCCGCATGTCGTCGGTGAAGGGCTCGTAGCCTGGGAGCAGCTTCGGCGACACGTAGCGGTCGCGGGCGCCGAATAGAAGAAGGGTGGGCACGGTGAGCCGGGCGTCGCGCCAACGTCCGGAGACGGCCTGGCGGAGGGCACGCTGGTAGTAGCGGTAGAGCTGTACGACGGCGTCGGCGCGCGCCGGTTCGCGAAAGCTCTCGACGTAGCGCTCGACGTCGGAGGCCGAGAACGGCGTGCCGACGTTTCCGCGGGTGAGGATGTTGCGGGCGATCCATCCATGCTCGAGCGAGCGACGCCCGAGACCGGGCATCGCGATGATCCACGTGTACCAGCTGCGCCATGCCTCCAGGGCGAGGCTGGGGGCCACGCGGGCCCATGGGTGCGGCGAGCTGCAGACCAGCATCCGCTCGACCCGGGACGGGTGAAGCAGGCCGAGGAGCAGGGCCGTCCAGCCGCCCCAGTCGTGCCCGATGACGAAGGCGCGTTCGACCCCGAGCGCATCGAGCAGCGCGACCTGATCGGCCGCGAACGTCTCGCCGTCGTAGCCCTGGCCGGGGGCTTCGCTCCAGCCGAAGCCGCGCAGGTCAGGGGCGAGCAAGCGGGCGCCGGAGCGAAGGCCCGCGATCACCGGTCGCCACATGTACCAGTGCTGAGGCCAGCCGTGAAGGAGGAGGATCGGTGCCTTCCCGGAATCCTCCGGGCCCGCTTCGGCGACGTGCACGCGGATGCCGTTCGCGTCCAGGAAGCGGTGCTCGACACCTTCGACCTGGGGGATTTCGCCCGACATCGCTTGCACTTTAGGTGCGGACCGCGGGCCACGCGCGAAGAGATCGAGCGTAGGTTGTCGAGGTGGCGAAGGAGCGGCTCAAGAGCCCGCGGGCGAGGTTGTTCGTGGCGCTGGACCTGCCAGGACCCGTGCGCGCCGGGCTCGTCGCCTGGCAGGGTGACGCACTGGGGGATCCGGCGCTCCGGGCGATCGACCCCGAGGCGCTTCATGTGACCCTCTGTTTCCTCGCGTACCAGCCCGAGAGGGACATCGAGCGGATCGCGCGGCTCCTGTGCGGGATCGAGCAGCGTCCCGTGACGATCCGCTTCGAAGCGGAGACGATCGCGGCTCCGCGGAGCCGGCCTCGCCTGTTCGCCGTCGACGCGCCCAGCGACGAAGCGGTCGCATTGCAGGCCGAGCTCTCCGACCGCCTCGCGGCCGAGCGCTTCTACAAGCCCGAGAAGCGGCCCTTCTGGCCCCACGTGACCGTCGCCCGGGTCAAGCCGGAGAAGGGCACCCCCTCCGAGCGCCGCGGCCGCCGCAGGGGCCGCCCGGCGCTCGTCGAGCGTCCGCCCACGGCGCTGCCGGACGAGTTGATGAGGCCCTTCGGCGCCGTGCGGATGACCCTCTACCGCTCGTTTCTGCGCCAGGCGGGCGCGGAGTACGTGCCCCTCGCGGCCCTTGGCTTGCCGTCCGACGAAACGGGTTGACTTAGGCGTTCGCCGAGGCGCGAAGAAAGGTACGAAGAACATGGCAGACGAGAAGAAGACGACTTTGAAGGCCGCCGACAAGGAGGCCAAGGCCAAGGACGCGGCGCTCCAGGCCGCCGTCACCCACATCGAGCGCGAGTTCGGCCAGGGCTCGCTGATGCGGCTCGGCGACAAGAGCGCGATCCAGGTGGAAACGATCCCCACGGGGGCCCTGTCGCTCGACCTCGCGCTGGGGGTCGGCGGGGTGCCGCGGGGCCGGATCGTCGAGATCTTCGGCCCGGAGTCCTCCGGCAAGACGACGCTCGTCTACCACCTCATCGCCGAGGCCCAGGCGCTGGGCGGGATCTGCGCCTTCGTCGACACCGAGCACGCGATCGACCCGATCTACGCGAGGCGGATCGGTGTTGACGTGGACGAGCTGCTCGTCTCCCAGCCCGACTACGGCGAGCAGGCGCTCGAGATCGTCGACGTCCTGGTCCGCTCCGGAGCGGTGGACCTGGTCGCGATCGACTCGGTGGCGGCGCTGACGCCCCGGGTGGAGCTCGAGGGCCAGATGGGGGAGACCCAGGTCGGCCTCCAGGCACGGCTGATGTCACAGGCGCTTCGCAAGCTGGCAGGCAATCTCAACCGGGCGAACACCGTGTGCGTGTTCACGAACCAGATCCGCGAGAAGATCGGGGTCACGTTCGGGTCGCCCGAGACCCAGCCCGGCGGACGGGCGCTGAAGTTCTACTCGTCACAGCGTCTTGACATTCGCCGGATCGAGACCCTCAAGGAGGGCACCGAGGCGGTTGGCAACCGGGTCCGGGTGAAGGTGGTCAAGAACAAGGTCGCGGCGCCGTTTCGCCAGGCTGAATTCGATATCGAGTACGGAACCGGGATCTCGAGCGAGGGTTGCCTGCTCGACCTCGGGCTGGAGCACGATCTGGTCCAGAAGTCCGGTTCCTTCTTCTCCTACGGGGAGCTGCGGCTCGGCCAGGGCCGCAACCACACCAAGCAGTATCTGGCGGAGAACCCGGAGACGGCGCGCGAGATCGAGGCGAAGCTTTTCGATGCGCTCGGCATCGAGCGGCAGGCGGCCGACAAGCCGACTCCGATCGCTGACGAGGACTTGAGCCCGAGCGAGCCCGAGCGCAAGGCCGCATAGCTGGTGGCCCTCGCTCGCGGGGGTGGGCGGTGACCGACCGCCAGACCGACGCCTTCGACGTCGCTGTGGGGGCGCTACGGCGCAAGGAGCGGGCGACGGCCGAGCTCGGCGACTGGCTTCGGCGGCGCGGGTACGGCGACGGCGAAGTCGAGGTGACGATCGCCCGCCTGGTCGCGGTCGGAGAGCTGGACGACGAGCGGTTCGTGCGGGGCTACGCCGAGGACAAGCGGACGCTGCGCGGCTGGGGCTCGGAGCGAATCCGCGAGGGGCTGGCCGCACGCGGGATCGCGGAGCCGTTGATCGAGGTGGCGCTCCAGGGGGACTCCGAGGCCGACCAGGTGGCAAGGGCGGGCGCGCTTCTCGCATCTCGAAATCAGCCCCTGGTGGAGGACGCCGATCGCGCTCGGGCGCTGGGCTTCCTGACCCGCCGGGGCTACGGCTACGAGGTCGCCCACGAGGCGATCCGCCATGCAACGAACCAAGCCGCGTAAGCGGGACGCGGCGCGGGATGCACCTTGCCAGATCGCGAAGCCGTCTCTACGATCCAGGGAGCGACCGATGGTGCGCGAAGGCGCCCATGACCAGCTATTTCAGACTCTTGACACGCAGGACGAAGAAACCCCCACGAGCCCTCGATTGCGGGAGGCTTCGCATCCCGGCGTAGGCCCATCCGGGCAATAGCGGACTGAGTGCCTCCGGCCGCCGCCGGTCGCTTCCCCGCCCATCGGGGCGGGGTGAAGACAAGCGAACGAGTCCGGCCGTTTGGCCGGGGAGAGGTGGCGATGGAGTTACCCGCCCTGTTGCAGCCGTGGCGACGCCGGGCGCGGGTGCCGGCGAGCCGGGACGAGGAGGGCGACGAGCGCCAGTCGGCAACCGCCGATGAGCTCCAGACGCGCCGCCAGGAGCTGGCTCGAATGGAGGAGCGCGCCCTCCGCGAAGCGGAGTCCCTCGAGCTGCAGCGGGCCGATCTCATGCGACGCCAGCAAGCGCTCGAGGACCGCGAGCGAAACCTCAGTGGGCAGGCGGAGGAGCTGAAGGGGGCAAAGCGGGTGCAGCGGCGCGAGCTCGAGCGAATCTCAGGGCTGAGCGCCGCCCAGGCAAAGCAGCTCCTGGTCGCCGATGTTGAGCGGGGGGCGCGCCACCAGGCAGCCCTCAGGCTCCAGGAGATCGAACAGGAGACGAGGACGGAGGCGGAGCGGCGTGCGCGCAGCATCCTCTCGGTTGCGATGCAGCGGCTTGCGGCGAAGCACGCGGGCGACACGACGACTCGCCTCATCGAGCTGCCGAGCGACGAGATGAAGGGGCGGATCATCGGTCGTGACGGCCGGAACATCAGAGCGCTGGAGAAGTTGACGGGCGTGGACGTGATCATTGACGAGACCCCGTCGGCGGTGATGCTGTCGAGCTTTGATGGCGTACGGCGCGAGATCGCCCGGATCACGCTGGAGCGGATGATCGCCGACGGGAGGATCAACCCGGCGCTCGTCGAGGAGAGCTACGAGCACGCCAAGGCCGAGATCGGCGAGCGAATCGTCGAGGAGGGCCAGCGCGCGGCGCTCGAGGCACGGGTGGACGGCCTCGACCCCGAGCTGGTGGAGCTGCTGGGACAGCTTCAATTCCGCACGAGCTACGGTCAGAACGTGCTCGACCACCTGGTCGAGTGCGCTCAGCTCGCCGGGCTCGTGGCGGACGAGCTTGGCGCGTCTGCCACAACCGCGCGCCGAGGCGCGCTGCTACACGACATCGGCAAGGCCGTGACGCATGAGGTAGAGGGCCCTCACGCGCAGGTTGGCGCCCGGATCGCCCGCCGCCGGGGAGAGCCCGAGGCAGTCGCTCACGCGATCGAGTCGCATCACAACGAGGTCGAGCCGCGGACCGTGGAGGCGGTCATCGTTCAGATCGCTGACGCCCTCTCCGGCGCGCGGCCCGGCGCGCGGGGGGACTCCCTCGAGGAATACGTCGAGCGCCTGCGCGAGTTCGAGGAGATCGCCTCGCGCCAGGACGGCGTCGAGCGCGTCTACGCGATGCGCGCCGGACGCGAGATCCGCGTGGTCGTCGATCCCGGCGCCGTCGATGACGAGCGGGCCGCCCTGCTCTCCCACGAGATCGCCAGCGCGATCGAGCGGGAGATGCAGTATCCGGGCCAAATCCGGATCACGGTGATCCGCGAGACTCGCACCACTTCATACGCGAGCTAAGGGGATCCGGTGGGCTCGCGAGGCACGCGGATGCGCCCATTAACCGTCTAGGATCCCCGCCGCATGGACGAGACGCTGTTCTACGTATTCGGGCTCGGGCTGGTGGTTTCCGCGGTGGCCGTGTCGGCGGTCGGCCTGCGTTTCGAGGGCTTTCCACCTTCGCGGGCGGCGCTGGCGGCGTTGATCGCCTACTTCGTCGGGATGGTGGCGGCCACAACCACGTTCGCGGTCCTGAACGCCCGCGACCAACAGCACGAGCGCCAGGCCAAGGAGGCCGAGCAGGCGGCCGCTCAACCACCGGCCGGCGGGACGAACACCGCCACATCCGCCACGACCACGCCCGCCGCGGGCAAGGCGACGACGCTGAAGCTCGCCGCCGATCCCAGCGCGATCGCGTACGACACCACGCAGCTCAGCGGCTCGGCGGGGAAGGTGACGATCGACTTCACGAACCCGTCCGCGCTGACGCATGACGTGTGCATCACGAGCTCGAGCGGCCAGCAGATCGGCTGCAGCCCTACGATCAGCCAGGACAGCACCTCGCTGACCGAGGACCTGAAGCCGGGCAACTACACGTTCTTCTGCAGCGTGGACGGCCACGAGGCGGCCGGGATGAAGGGCACCCTTAAAGTCTCTTGACCTGAGATGGCGCGGATACCGCGAAAGCGCTACCACGTGACGACGTTCGGGTGTCAGATGAACGAGCACGACTCCGAGCGGATGAAGGGGATGCTCGACTCGCTCGGCTACCAGGAGGTCCCTGAGCGGGGGGCCGCCGACCTGATCCTCTTCAACACCTGCTCGATCCGGGAGTCCGCGGACAACCGCTTCATCGCCCATCTCGGGGAGGCGAAGCGGCTCAAGTACGAGGATCCCGAGCGGGTGGTCGGCGTTGGCGGCTGCTGGGCGCAGTCGGTCAAGGACGAGGTCTTCGAGCGTTTCCCGTTCGTCGACGTTGCCTTCGGGCCCGGGCAGATCCACCGGCTCGCGGACTTTCTGACTCAGGACTCGCTCACGGCTCAGGGCTACTTCGAGTTCGAGGGCTTCCCCGGGGACCTGCCGGCCAAGCGCGAGCGCGACTTCCAGGGCTGGGTGCAGATCTCGGTCGGCTGCAACTGCGCGTGCGCCTACTGCATCGTCCCCCAGACACGCGGCCGGGAGGTCAGCCGCTCACCCGGCGAGCTGATCGCCGAGATCGAGGGGCTCGCCTCCGATGGCGTGCGCGAGGTCACGCTGCTGGGCCAGAACGTCAACAGTTACGGGCGCGATCTGCCTCGGGAGGAGCGCATCACGTTCGCCGAGCTGTTGGCTCGCGTTGACTCGGTCCCCGGGGTCACGCGGATCCGTTACACGAGCCCCCATCCCAAGGACATGCGCGAGGACGTGATCCGGGCCCACGCCGAGCTGCCCGCCCTTTGCTCCCACATCCACCTGCCACTTCAATCGGGATCCAGCCGAATCCTCAAGGCGATGCGCCGCACCTATAACCGCGAGCGCTACCTCGACCGCGTGGCGCAGATTCGCGAGCACGTCCCCGACTGCGCGCTCACCACCGACATCATCGTCGGGTTTCCGGGCGAGACCGAGGAGGACTTCGGTGAGACGCTCGAGGTCGTGGAGCAGGTTGGCTACGACGGCGCTTTCACATTCGTCTTCTCTCCGCGGCGCGGCACGGATGCTGCAGCGATGCCCGACCAGGTTGCGCACCCGGTCAAGCGCCAGCGGATGGGGCGGCTCGTGGCCCTCGTCCAGGAGCGTGCCCGCGAGCGAGCCCAGCGCTTCGTCGGGCGCACGATGGAGGTCCTGGTAGAGGGACCGAGCCGGACCGACCCGACCCGCCTGCGGGGCCGGAGCAGCCACAACAAGACCGTGAACTTCGAAGGCCCCGCGAAGGCGGGCGACCTGGTCGAGGTGGAGATCGCCGAGGCGACGTCCACCACGCTTTCGGGGCATCAGCGGCTCCTGTCGAACGTCACGCGGCCTTAGCGGCAGCCCGTGGACGTGCTGGCGATCTTCGGCCCCACCGGGGTCGGAAAGACGGCGGTCGCGGTCGCGGTCGCGGCGCTGTTGCGAGCGCGCGGGGAGGAGCCGGTGGCGATCTCCTGTGACGCGATCCAGGTCTACCGAGGCCTCGCGACACTGAGCGGCGCGGCGACTCCACGGGATCGAGCGCGGCTCGAGCATCGCCTGGTGGGCTTTGTCGAGCCGAGCGAGGAGTTCAGCGCCGGCCGGTTCGCGGCCCTGGCCCATGCGGAGATCGACGCGCTCCTCGCCGAGGGGTGTCGCCCGATCGTGGTCGGCGGAACCGGCCTGTACCTGCGGGCGGCGCTGGCGGACCTCGAGCTGCGCCCTCCAGTGCCCGCAGGCGTGCGGGACGAGGTCGAGCGAGAGATCGCCGATCGTGGCCCGGAGGCGATGCACGGCGAGCTGGACCCGGACGCCGCCGCAGCGGTCCACCCGCGCGACCGAAAGCGCATCGCACGGTCGCTCGAGCTTCAGCGGGCGGGACTCGACCCCCCGCGCGACAGCAAGCAGCTCTGGACGGCGAGGATGCGCCACCCGACGACCTTGGTGGGTCTGGTGCTCGACCGGGAGGAGCTCGGGGCGCGGATCGACGCCCGCGTCGACGAGATGGTCGCCGCGGGCGCCCCACAAGAGGCGCGCGGGGCCGCGGATGCAGGGGCCTCGCGCACAGCCCGGGCAGCGCTCGGCTTCGACGAGCTCCTGGCGGGCGACATCGAGGCCGTCAAGCGCGCCCACCGCGCCTACGCCCGCCGCCAGCTCACCTGGATGCGGAGGATGACGAGGGTGGAGCTGATCGACCGGACCAACCGCACCGTCGACGACGTGGCGCGGCAGATCGTCGGCCTGCTGGGCGAGAATGAAGCCTCGATGGAGCGGGTCCGATGAAGTTCGAGAAGTGGCGGGCCCTCGGCAATGACTACGTGATCGTCGAGGCCGACGACCTTCCGTGGGAGCTCACGCCGGAGCGCATAAGGCGGATCTGCCAGCCCCACTTCGGAATCGGGTCGGACGGCATCCTCCTGCTCTCTCGCGCCTCCGACCCGGCTGACGTCGCCGAGCTTGGGATCTTCAACCCGGATGGCTCGGAGGCCGAGCTCTCCGGAAACGGAGCTCGGCAGGCCGCCCTGTACCTGCGCGCCCGCGGCTGGGTCGACGCGGACGAGTTCTCGATCCTCACCAAGGCCGGCGAGGTCCGGCCAACAATCACCGGGCCCGACGCCGCGACGCTCGACATGGGCAACGCCTCCGTCACGTCTCCCGACTTCCCGTCCGGGGGCGCGAGCGGCGCGGGTACGCTGAGCGCCGGCGGCCGCGAGTGGCGCTTCCAGCACGTCTCGATCGGCAACCCCCAGTGCGCGATCGACGCCGGGGAGGAACTCGAGGAGCTGGACGTTGGTCAGATCGGCCCCGAGATCGAGCACAGCTCCCTGTTCCCCAACCGCACCAACGTCTCGTTCATCCGCGTCGACGGGTCCACGGTGCGAGCGCGAATCTTCGAGCGCGGGGTGGGGGAGACGCTCTCCTCCGGGACGGGGGCAAGCGGGGCCGCCGTGGCGGCCCACCTTGACGGCGCTACCAGCCCCATTACAGTCCTGCTGGACGGCGGGGAGCTCACGGTCGAGATATCCGAGGGGCTTGGGGTGCGGCTCAGCGGAACCGCCGAGCCGGTCTTCTACGGCGAGCTCTCCGAGGGCCTCGTGCGGGAGCTCGGCGCACTCTGATCGGCCCTCCGCGGGTCGCATACGCTGTCTGCCGAGGGATGACCACGTCCGAGATCAAGCGCCCGCTTGCCCAGCCCTCGCGGCGGCTCGATGCCGTGCCGGCGTACATGTTCGCCGAGCTCGAGCGCCGAGTCGAGGAGATGCGCGAGCGGGGAGTGGACGTGATCAGCCTCGGGATCGGTGATCCTGATCGGCCCACCTATCCGCACGTGGTGGAGGCGATGCAGACCGCCGTCGCCGACCCAGCCAACCACGGCTACCCGTCGAATCGCGGGCGGGCGGAGTTCCGACACGCGTTCGCCGCCTTCTACGACGAGCGCTTCGGGGTCGAGATCGACGCCGACGCCGAGGTGATTCCGGCCATCGGAGCCAAGGAGTGCATCTACAACCTCTGCTTCGCCTTCCTCGACCCCGGCGACGTGGCGCTCGCGGCCGACCCCGGCTACCCGGTCTACACCGGGGGCCCCGCGCTCGCCGGCGCCGAGGCTGCGTTGATGCCGCTGGGTGCGGAGCGGGGCTTCGTGCCCGACCTGGAGGCCATTCCGGCCGACGCCCTGGCTCGCGCGCGGCTGCTGTTCGTCAACTACCCGAACAACCCCACCGGGGCGGTGGCCCCGGACGGCTTCTTCGAGCGACTGGTGGGCCTCGCTCGCGAGCACGAGGTCCTGATCGTCCACGACAACGCGTACTCGGAGACGACCTACGACGGATACGTCGCGCCCAGCTTTCTGGCCACCCCAGGAGGCAAGGAGGTGGGGGTCGAGGTGTTCTCGCTGTCGAAGGGCTTCAACATGACGGGCTGGCGTTGCGCCGCAGTCCTGGGCAACGCGGACGCGATCGCGTCGTACTGGCGCCTCAAGACAAACGTCGACTCTGGGCTGTTCGAGGCCGTGCAGCTCGCCGGCGCGGCCGCGCTCTCGGGGCCGCGAGGCCCCATCGAGGAGATGAACGAGATCTACGCGCGCCGCCGCGACCTGGTGGTCGAGGCGCTACGGGAGATCGGCGTCCAGGTGGAGCCGCCCAAGGGGACGATCTACGTCTGGGCGCCGGTGCCGGACGGGCACACGTCAGTGTCCTTCGCGGAGCTCGTGCTCAGCGAGGCAGCCGTGGTGGTCTCGCCCGGCTCCATGTACGGGCCGAGCGGCGAGGGCTTCTTCCGGATCTCGCTGACGGCACCCGATGACCGGATCTCCGAGGCGGTGGTCAGGATGCGCGAGCACCTCGCCTGACCTCGGTGGGGCCTTTAGCCGGCCCCAAGCTCCGCTTTAGATCCGTCCACTACCGTCGCCGGGCTTCAAGGCCGGGTTCGGTTCGGCCGATTCACACGCTGATGCTTCAGCTCGGCACATTGCTTGCGCTCGCCTGCGCACTCGCCACCAACGTGGCGTTGCTGTGCAAGCACCGGGGCGCTGTGGCCGCGCCGAGCGTTCATCTCACCAGCCCGCTGCGGAGCGCGAAGGCGCTGTTCCGATCCCGCTGGTGGGCGATCGGGTTCGCGATCGCGACCGGGGCTTGGGCGCTGCACGTGGCGGCGCTCGCGATGGCCCCCCTGTCGGTGGTGGAGACGACGATCTCCGCCGGCCTCGTCCTGCTGGCCTGGTTTGCGGAGCGGTGGTTCGGCGTCCGGGTCGGCGTTCGGGAGTGGATCGGCCTGGCCCTCTGCGCCGGGGGCCTCGCGCTGCTCGCGGCGACCTCCGGGCAGCCAAGCGATCCCGGAGCCGGCTACTCGACCGAGGCGATGATCCCCTTCGAGGCGGGCGCGATCGGGATCGGCCTGGCGTTGCTGCTGTCCGGGAGCTCGAGCTCCCCGCGGGGCTCGAGCGGCGCCCTGCTCGGCGTCGCCGCCGGATTGCTCTTGGGCGTCGCCAACGTCTCGGTGAAGGCCCTGACGGGGACGGTGCCCGGCGACCCGTTGAGCCTTTTGGGCCCGTGGACCCTGGTGGCGCTCATCGCCGGCGTCGGGGCCTTCTTCGCGCTCGCGCGGGGGATGCAGACGACCGGAGCGATCTCGGTGATCACCCTGACGACGGTGGCCGCCAACGTGGTCTCGGTCGCCGGGGGGATACTCGTGTTCGGCGACCCGGTGGGCGCGAACCCGCTCGCGGTGGCAGTGCGCGCCGCGGCGTTCGCCGCCGTGATCGCCGCCGCCGCGCTGATGCCTTCGCGGCTGCGCACCGCACCGGCCCAGGCCTAGACGTCCGCCTGGCCACCCGGGGCGGTCCTGACCTTTCACCCACGCCGGGTGATGCGGCCCGGGGTCGGCGTGATTTGATCCTTGTCAATCCGGGCGCGCGGTGGGATGGTCCGGGCCGAGATCAGGAGGATTTGGATGAGCGTCGCACAGGACTATCTCCACACGGTCGGAACATGGATCACCGAGGGCGCCCCGGACAACACGATCCCGGAGGAGCCGATGGCCGCGATCGCCGCGATGCGCCTGGTGGACCAGGAGCTCGCGGTCGAGGGCATCCCGGAGCGCAACCTGGCCACGTTCGTGACCACTTGGATGGAGCCCGAGGCGCGGCTGGTGATCGAGCAGAACCTCCACCGCAACTTCATCGACCACGCGGAGTACCCGCAGACCTTCGAGATCCAGCAACGCTGCATCAGGATGCTGGCCGCGCTCTTCCACGCTCCGGGTGAGACGACCGGCACCAGCACCCAGGGCTCCTCGGAGGCGATCATGCTCGGAGCCCTGTCGCTGAAGTGGAAGTGGCGCCAGCGGCGTGAGGCCGATGGCAAGCCGACCGACAGTCCGAACCTCGTCTTCGGGGGCGACGTCCACGTGGTCTGGGAGAAGTTCTGCCGCTACTTCGACGTGGAGCCGCGGATCGTCCCCCTGCAGCCGGGCAAGTACACGATCGGCCCGGAGGACGTCGAGCCACACGTTGACGAGAACACGATCGGGGTCGCGGCGGTGGTCGGCACCACCTTCACCGGCCACGCGGACGACGTGGTCGGCATCAACGACTTCCTGGTCGACCTGAAGGACAAGCAGGGCCTCGACGTGCCGCTGCACATCGACGGCGCCAGCGGCGCCTTCGTCTGGCCCTTCCTGTACCCGCACTCGGAGTGGGATTTCCGCCTTGAGCAGGTGCGCTCGATCAACGCCTCCGGGCACAAGTTCGGCCTCGTGTACCCAGGGATCGGCTGGCTGATCTTCCGGGAGAAGTCCGATCTCGCCGAGGATCTCGTCTTCTACGAGAACTACCTGGGAAAGACCGACGCGACCTTCACCCTCAACTTCTCGACCGGCTCCTCGATGGTCCTCGCCCAGTACTACAACTTCGTTCGCTTCGGCAAGTCCGGCTATCGACGGATCATGGAGATCATGCAGGAGAACTCGGAGTCACTGGCCAAGGACATCGAGGCGACGGGCAAGTTCCAGATCATCGGCAGGGGAGAGGAGACCCTGCCGCTCGTGGCGTTCAACCTCGCCGAGGAGCATCCCTACGACGAGTTCGACATCGCGTTCCAGCTCGCCGCGGAGCGAGGCTGGATGGTGCCCGCCTACACGATGCCGCCAAACGCCCACGACGTGAAGATGATGCGAGCCCTCGTCAAGCTGACCCTCAATCGCTCTCTGGTCGACAAGCTCCATGTCGATATCGCCGACGCGATCGAGACGCTCGAGAAGAAGGGGCCGGTGAGCGAGTCCGAGCGCAAGCTGGTCAAGACCAGCGTCACCCACTGAGCGGGCTCTGCGGGGCGCAGCTCAGGCGGCGAGCTTGCCCTCGGCCTCGAGGGTGTCGCGCAGGCCCTGCTCGAGGCCGCGCGGGGAGTAGCCGAGGTCCGCCATCGCCTTGTCGTGTCTGGCCCAGAAGGTCACGTTGTCGGCGGAGCTGATCAACTCGCGCAGGTTGGGCCCCTGGTTCATGACCTTGCCGACCACCGGCCCGAGCGGAGTCATCGCCTTCATCAGGGAGGTCGGCAGGGCGCGCTTGGGCGCCTTTCGCCCGGAGACGCGGGCGAGCGTGTCGATCAGCTCGCGCATGGTCGTGATCTGGCCGCCGAGCACGTAGGACTCGCCCGCCTTGCCCTGGTCGAGGGCGAGCACCACGCCGGCGGCGACATCGTCCACGTGCACCATGTTCATCCCCAGGTCTGGGAAGGCGATCATCGGCATCCGCCCGGCGAGGAACTGGTTCATCTGCCGGCCGAGCGCCGAGTGGTCGTCCGGCCCGTAGACGCCGCCGGGCTGAACGATGACGCAAGGCAGCCCCTCCTCGGCGGTCAGGCGCTTCGCCACGCGGTGCGCCTCGACCTTGGTCTCCTCGTAGTAGGACGTGTAGCTGCCACCGGGGTGCTGGTACGCCTCGTCGACCACCTGGCCCTTCGTGTTGCCGAACGCGCCCACGGTCGAGATGTAAACGACGCGGCCGACGCCCGTCTCGAGCGCCGCCCGCAGGACGTTCTCGGTCCCGATCACATTCGCCTCATACATCGCCCGATGCTCCGAGGAGGGGATCCCGACCTCGTACATCGCCGCACCATGGATCACCGCGTCGCAGTCCGCCATACCGGCCCGGATGGCCTCTTTGTCGGCCAACGTGCCCAAGACGAGCTCGCAGCCGAGCTGGGTCAGGGCGGCTGCCTTCTCCGGGCTGCGCACCAGTGCGCGGACGTCGTCGCCCCGCTCGCGGAGGTGGCGCACCACGTGACCGCCGATGAACCCGGTTCCCCCGGTGACGAAGACCCTCACATTCGGGGCAAGCCTATCCCGGCGCGCCCCTGGGGCGCGCGGCCGTCCTCTGCTGGCGGTCGACCTACACTTGGGTGAGTGCAGAAGACTCGTCACGGCCGCGCGGCCACGACACGGTACGGCGCCGGCGTGGAGAACCCGCGCGCCCGCCAGCGCGCGCTCGCCATCTCCGTGGTGCCCAGCTCGCCCCGGGACGGCGATCCGCTCGCGGAGCTGAAGGAGCTCCTGCGCACGGCCGGGGTGGCCACCGCCGGGGAGCTGGTGCAGGCGCGTTCCAGCCCCGACCCCGATCGCTACCTGGGGCGAGGGAAGCTCGCCGAGCTCAAGGCCGAGATCGCCACCAGCGACGCGAACCTCGTCGCCTGCGACGACGAGCTGGCGCCCCGTCAGGAGCGAAACCTCGAGGCGGCGCTCGCGGTCCCCGTGATCGACCGCACCGCGGTGATCCTTGACATCTTCGCCGACCACGCCCACAGCGCCGAGGGAAAGCTCCAGGTGGAGCTGGCCCAGCTCGAGTACAACCTCGCGCGCATGCGCGGGCTGTGGACCCACTTGGAGCGGCTCGGCGGCGGGATCGGCACGCGCGGCCCCGGAGAGACGCAGATCGAATCCGATCGCCGGTTGGCCCGAGACCGGATCGCCAACCTTCGCCGACGGCTGGTGCGACTCGAGCGCAACCGCGAGGTGATGCGAGCCCGCCGGCGCGGCTCGGCCGTGCCCACCGTGGCCCTCGCCGGGTACACCAACGCGGGTAAGTCCACGCTTCTGAACGCGCTGACGGGTTCGGGCGTCGGCGTGGGGGAGAGGCTCTTCCAGACGCTCGACCCGACCACGCGCGCCTATCGCCACCGCGGGCGGCGCTACCTGGTGACCGACACGGTCGGGTTCATCCGCAAGCTTCCGCATCAGCTCGTCGAGGCCTTCAAGGCGACGCTCGAGGAGACGGTCCTGGCCGATCTCATCGTCCACGTGGTCGACGCGTCCGAGCCCGAGCACCGTCGGAGGGAGGCGATCGCCGCGGTGGACTCGGTCCTGAAGGAGATCGGGGCCGACGCGGCGCCGCGGCTGCTGGTCTTCAACAAGGTCGACCTGCTGGACCCCGCTGACGCGCGCGAGCTCAGCATCGAGGAGCCGACCGCCACGATGATCTCCGCGGCCACGGGCGAGGGGCTCGAGGGGCTTCGCGATCGGATCGGCGACGGCTTCGAGGACGGGCTTCGGCCGGTCGAGCTGCTGTTGCCGTATTCCGAGGGCGGCGTGCTTGCCGAGCTCCACGAGCTCGCCGGGGACCTCGAGCGCGAGGACGGCGCCGAGGGCGTTGTGGTCCGCGCTCGCATTCCGGCCTCCGTCGTCCACCGGTTCGCGGACTTTGCGCTGAACGGAGCCCGGCCGCCCTCCGAGTCCAACGGAAGCCCCTAGGGCGCGAATACTCTCCTCGCCGTGGAGCTCCGCGTGAGGCTGCGCTCTGAGGCCGCCCGGCTTCCGGGGCGCGCCCACGACGGCGATGCCGGGCTCGACCTCTACGCCTCCGAGCCGGTCACCCTCGAGCCGGGGGAGAGGGCAAGCGTGGCGACCGGGATCGCCGTCGAGATCCCCCAGGGGCACGCTGGCCTGGTGCTGCCCCGCTCCGGCCTGGCGGCGCGCCACGGGATCGCCCTCGTCAACTCCCCCGGACTGATCGATAGCGGCTACCGCGGCGAGGTGCGGGTTCTCCTCCTCAACACCGATCGCGAGCGGCGCTTCGAGATCGAACCGGGGGATCGCATCGCCCAGCTCGTGGTGACGCCGGTCGCGGCGGCCGAGCCGGTCGAGTCCGCCGAGCTCGCCAACACCACAAGGGGGGACGAAGGTTTCGGCTCGACCGGCCGCTAGCCGCGAAGGGCGGCGCGGTGCGCCGACTCGTGAGCGGCCAACTCGAGCTCGTCGTCCAGCGGCTCCAGCTGCGGCGCTGAGCCGAGCCGGCGGGCGAGCGCGAGCGCGATCAACCGGTCGGCCAGCCAGGCGTTCTTAGGCAGCAGCGGGCCGTGCAGGTAGGTCCCGATCATGTTCGCACGGCGCACTCCTTCGTGTCCGTCCTTGCCGTTGTTGCCGAACCCGCGAATCACCCGTCCCAGGGGCTGCGCCCCGGCACCGAGGTAGGTGCGGCCACCGTGGTTCTCGAACCCGGCGAGCCGCTGGGGGGCACCCTCGAGGTCGACCTCGATTTCGACGTTGCCGATCAACCGCGGCCCGGCCTCCCGCACGGTCTCGAAATCCGCGAGCCCGAGCCCGGCGATCCGCTCGTCCCCGAGCTGGTAGCTGTGCCCCAAGAGCTGGTACCCGCCGCAGACGGCGAGCACGACGGCGCCGTCATCCACCGCCGCCGCCAGCGCGCCGCGCTTGGTCGACACGAGGTCGCCGGCGACGATCCGCTGGTCGCGATCCTGGCCGCCGCCGAGGTAGACGAGGTCGTGCGCCGCAGCGTCGAGCGCATCGCCGGGCCCGGCTGCCTCGTAGGAGAACGCGATCCCGCGCCACTCGCAGCGCCGCCTCAGGAACAGGATGTTGCCCCGATCGGCGTAGATGTTCATCTGGTCCGGGTACAGAGCCACCAGTCGCAGCTCCATCACGCTCTCTCCAGGATCACGACCGTGGCGCCGAGATAGCCCTCAGCGGCCGGCACCTCGAGCCGGCGCGCGGGTTGCAGCCCCGCTTCCTGCGCCTCCGCCTCCAGCTCATCGGCGTCCAGAGCGTCGAGGCGATCGACGTGGTCCTCCTCGCTCAACGAGCCATCCGGCGCCACCGCTTGGCGCAGGCGCCGGATCTCCACGCCGCCGCCTGACATGGGCGCCATCGTAGGCAGGCTCGAATAGACCCAGCCGTCGCGCTCGCGGACATCGGGAAGACCGGCGGCGGCGCCATCGAGCGAGGAGCCGGGATGCTCGACGACGGCCATCGCGAGACGCCCGCCGCTCGTCAGATGCGCCGCCGCCCGCCCCATGACCACCTGGCGTGCGGCGCTGCCCCCGAGCATCTGCATCAGCTGCATGGGGGCGATGATCAACTCGAACTCGCGGCCGAGGCCCAGCGAGCGGACGTCCGCGCACTCGACCCGAATCGCCAGTCGCTCGTTTGAGGCGTGCGCGTCGAGCGCCTCCAGCAACGAGGGATCCGCGTCGACCGCCCAGAGCTCGCGCCCGCGCCGCGCCAGATGCAGGGCCACTCGGCCGGTCCCACAGCCAAGCTCGAGCAGCGGGGCCTTCGCGCCAACGGCAAGTTCCTCCCAGATCGGGAGGTCCGCGGCGTAGCCACCGCATTCCACCTCGTGCCACAGGGCCGCGGAGCTCATGTCCAGAAGGTGGGCGCCAAGCCGCGCCGCGACAGCAGGTTGCGAAGCTCGAGCAGCGCGGTGTAGGTCGGCAGCGCGAAGAGGCTGCCGTTGGCTTCCGCGATCGCGCGATCCAGGGAACGGTCGATCGAGTGCTCGACCTCGATCAGGTGGCTCGGCATGCCGGCGTACTTCAACCGCACCGCCATCTCGGGCGCCCTGGTGCCGGCGCAGACCACTCGCCGCACGTGCCCGGCAAGGAGCTCGAAGTCCGCATCCCACACCCACGAGACGTCCCGCCCGTCCGCGATCCGGTCGTTGAGCGCGATCCACAGATCGAGACCGCTGGAGGTGCCCCCGTCCCCCGCCTCCAGCAGCAGGGTGCGGAGGACCTCGTTCGCGCCGGCCGGGTTCTTGATCAGGAGGATCGAAACCGCGGTCCCCCCAACGTCGATCGTCTCGACCCGCCCGAACACGGCCTTCATCTCCTGGAGCGCCCTGGCCGCCGCCTCGAGCGGGATGTCCAGCCTGATGGCCGCCGTGAGCGCCGCGAGCGCGTTGTAGACGTTGTAGAGGCCCGGCAGCGGGATGCTCAGCTCGACCTCGCCGCCGGGCGCGCGGACGGCCACGCGAGAGCCACGCATTCCCTCGAGCTCGATTCGGGTGGCGGCGACGTCGGGCGGCGGCCGGTCAGCCCCGCAGTTGGGGCAGGAGTAGTGGCCCAGGTGTCCGACGAAGGCCCGTCGGTAGGCGTAGGGAGCCCCGCAACGCCGGCAATGCTTGGCGTCGAAGGCGTGCTGGAGCTGCGGCAGCGCCTGACTCGGGTCGTCGATCCCGAAGTAGGTCACCCCGGGGCGCGGCGCGAGGTCGCGATCGCGGCCGAGGTCGGCCACGAGCGGATCGTCGGCACAAAGCGCGAACCCGGTGGCGCCCGCCCGGGAGGCGACCACCTTGGCCCACTCGTCGGCGAGGTGCTCGAGCTCCCCATAGCGGTCGAGCTGGTCGCGGAACAGGTTGCCGAGCACGATTAGGC
>JBOGZC010000036.1:0-34387 GCA_050697075.1 Solirubrobacterales bacterium
CGGGCGATCTCCAACCTGAAGGCCTGGATGCACGGCACCCATCGCGGCGTCTCCAATGAGCACCTGCCCGTTTACCTCGACGAGTTCGTCTTCCGTCACAACCGGCGAGGCACGCCAATGGCCGCCTTCCAGACCCTCCTCGGGCTCGGCGCGATCCACGACCCGACGACCTACGACGAGATCACCGCGCTCAGGCATGCAGCCTGAGTCAACCGGATATGCATCAGCCAACTAGCGTAAGGCCGCGCTGCACAGGTGGAATCTCCGCGTCACGTGATCGGCGGCGGAACTCCATCGGCCGTGGCCGCGAGAACCGGGTCCCAATCGCACACCGCACAGGCGTGGCGGAAGGCGGAGCGGGCAAACTCCAACACGAGGGCCTGTGGATCGGGGCTCTTCCGGACGTCCTCCCAATCGAGCACGTACTCGCCAAGCTGCCCGTCCCACCGCGCTGCCCCGGGGCTCAGCTCTGCGTCAGCAAAACCGTCGGGCGCCGGGTATGCGTAGGCGAAAAAGGCGGGCCTCTCGTGACTCGGATCCCCCGGCCACCAGCCGACTGCGACCTGCTGGGCATCCCCTCCGTTGCGCATGATGAAGTCGTCCGACGGTGGATCTGCCGGGCTTCCTGAGAAGAGGTTGACCGCGAGGTCGAAGGTGCCCCACCAAGCATTGACCGGCGTCGAGCGTCCGCGAAACGGCGCCCGGAATTCCGCCAGGACAAGCGCCGCGTGGGTGGCAGCCTCGAAGTAGGTCGCAACCTGGTCGGGGTCATAGCTCGCATGCTCGTCGTCCTGGTCCAGCGGAACCTGCCACGGAACCTCTTGGGGGGTGGGATTGATCTCGATGGCACCACCGAGGCGCCGCGCGACATCCAGCACCTCACGCGTCACCTCGGCGACGGACCTGTTGGGCGTCAGCGCGACCCGTGTGTCCCGGCCGTTGCTGTGCTCGACGACCGCCTCGTGCGTGCGTAGATCAAGCGCTACGACGATGGCCCCAGAGCCGTCAGGCGCCGGCAGCGCAAGCGTCTCCCAGCCGCGCGCGCTCAGCCGCAGGGCGGCGTGCTGGAGCTGGGGCTCGGGCGGGGCGAGCTCCACGGCGAGCTTTCCGAGCACCTGGGTGTGCGCGTGGAGCGTGTCGCAGGTCGCGCTCCACGATTCGTAGGCGAGGGGTGGCCATTCATTCGGCATGGTCGAACGCTACTACTCCGGTTCACTTGCCCAGATAGAGGCCCTGTCAGAACCCGACCGACGAGCCCAACCCCCGCGATCGGCAACGAAACGAGGAAGATGCCGACATGAGCGACCTCGCCAGGCAGCCCGTTCCGTCTCGTTCGAAGGGCGTCATTACCGGCTTGAGGACGCCCGACCCGGCCCGCGGCCGGTTCACCCGATGGGCATCTGGCTCGGCGCCTTCAAGCCGCGCATGATCCGGCTCGTCGGGTGCAAGGCCGATGGCTGGATCCCGTCGCTCGGCATACTGAGCCCTGACGAGCTGCGAGCGGGCAACGAGCGGATCGATGCGGCCGCCGAGGCCGCCGGTCGTGACCCGCGCAAGATTCCGCGGGTGCTGAATCTCCAAGGGGTCATCGGCGAGAGCCGGGCCCCGCCCAGGGAAAGGCTGTCAGTCGGCTACCTACGCGCGAAGCCACTCGCCGGGCCGCCTGAGCGGTGGGCCGAGACGCTCAACGCCTTCGCCGAGGACGGCTTCGACACGCTCGTTTTCTGGCCCGTCGATCCCTCGCCCCAACAAGTGCAGCTCTTGGCGGACGAGGTCGTCCCATTGCTCTCCGATTACACCCCCGATCGAGGAGGACCACCCCGATGACCGATGCCTTTGTCCTTGGCGGCGTGCGGACGCCGGTTGGTCGCTACGGCGGCTCGCTGTCGCATCTGCGAACGGACGACCTCCTCGGCCAGACGATGGCCTGGGCGTGTGAGCGGGTGGAGGTCCCGCTCGAGCGGATCGAGGACATCACCGCCGGCTGCGTCAACCCGGCCCACGAGGGGATGGGGGACATCGCGCGCTGGGCGGCCCTGGCGGCGGGCTTTCCCGACTCGGTCCCGGCGATCACCGTCAATCGCTTCTGCGCCTCCTCGCTGTCCGGAGCGATCTCCATTGCACACGCCATCCGCTCGGACGAGCTGGCCGTCGGCCTCGCCGGTGGGGTCGAGTCGATGTCGCGCTCGGGCTGGGCCTACATGAAGGGAGAGGCACCGTTCATGCCGCGCGGCCCCGTGCTGCTGCTGGACACGATGTGGGCCGGGGCCGGCGGACCTCCGAACCCCGACCTGCTAGCCCGCGACGCCTACATCGACATGATGAAAACGGCGCAGAACGTCGCCGACCGGTACGAGCTGACTCGCGAGGAGATCGACGCCTTCGCGCTTCGCTCCCACACCCACGCGGCTGCCGCCCGCGATTCCGGTCGCCTTGCGGAGGAAATCCACTCGATCGAGATCCCGGCCGCCCGAAAGCGGGAGGCGCGCACATTCGAGCACGACGAGTCGATCCGCGACGACACGACGGCGGAGAAGCTCGCAGCGCTTCCGCCGCAGCCGAACACGACCCAGATGACCGCTGGGAACTCCTCGCCGCTCAACGACGGCGCGAGCGCTGTCGTTCTCGCCAATGCGGCCGCGGCCGCCGAGCTTGGCGCCGAGCCCTTGGCGCGCGTCGTCGCCTCGGCGACCCACGCGCTCGACCCGCGGTTCATGGGCATCGCGCCCGCCTTCGCGATTCCGAAGGCCCTCGAGCGAGCGGGCCTCGAACCGGAGCAGATCGACGTCTGGGAGGTCCACGAGGCATACGCGTCGGTCGCCCTTGCGATCCTGCGCGAGCTGCCGCGCCAGCTCGACGGCTTCGAGGTCCCAGACGAGCGCCTCAACCCCAACGGCGGCGCGGTCGCCATCGGCCACCCGTTCGGCTCATCGGGCACCCGCTACGTGCTCACGCTCGCGACCGAGCTCCGTCTGCGCGATGTCCGCTACGGCGTCCTGGGGGTGTGCGTGGGGTCGGGGCAGGGGGTGGCGCTCGTCCTCGAGAACCCTTTGGCCGCAGATGCATGAACCGGCCGTGGAGCCGCTTGACGACGCGGTCGATCACGTTCGCGGATCATCGGCCGGTCGTCTGATCCTCGAGTACGGCGACTACGAGTGCCCGTACTCGCGCAAAGCGTTTCGAGAGATCGGGCGCGTGGAACGACGACTAGGCGAGAGCATTTCGCTTCGCATTCCGGCACTTCCCCCTGACCGAGATCCACCCGCATGCCCTAGCCGCATCTGCCGCCGCGGAGGCAGCAGCGCTCCAGGACCAGTTCTGGAGCATGCACGAGCTGCTCTTTAGCCGCCAGAGGGCGCTCGAAGACACGACCTACGGCGATATGCGACCGAGCTCGGGCTCGACGTTGCCCTGTTCGACGAAGGCCGGACCGGGACTCCCGTGTTCGAGCGCATTCGCCGGGACGTTCAAAGTGGATTGGCGTCGGGTGAGGTGCAGGGCACGCCCACCCTGTTCATCGACGGCGTGGTTCACCGCGGCGGCTACGACGTTGCCTCCTTGTTGGACGTGCTCACGGATTGAGTGCTGATCTGCGCATGGCCAGCCCTGCGGGCCCAAGTAACGTAGAACGGGTGACGGGCCCCCCTCCAACAGGCTGCCTGCGGTCTCAGACGGCGATCACGTCATCGGCTCCGACGCGCCCGAGCTGACCCTGGTCGAGTACGGCGACTTCGGCTGTCCTTTCTGCTTCGCCGCCAGCCGGCCGGTGAAGTCCCTCCTCGACCGATTCGGCGCCCTGCGTCTGGTCTGGCGTCATTTTCCAGACACCGAACTGCACCCTGGAGCCGACCTCGCGGCGGAGCTTTCTGAGCTCGCGGCGATACACGGAAAGTTCTGGGAGGCCCGTTCCCTGTTACTCACCGGGCGCGATCACTTCTCGCAGGAGGATCTGCTCTCGGTGGTTCGGCGGCTCGAGCTCGACGAGCAGGAGGCAGAGGCGGCGCTTCGGGAGCGCACTTTCGCGAGCGCGTTCTCGCGGACGTCGCCGGAGGCAGACAGGCCGGAGTTCACGTCACGCCGACCTTCTTCGTGGACGGCGAGCGGCTCGAGGGCCATTGGCGCCAACTTGCTCAGATCGTGCCGGCAAAGCTCGAAAAGGCGAACCGTTGAACGACCAAACCCGGCCAATCGGAGCGGGCGAACCGGAGACCGTCGATCGCGACGGGGCATTTCCGCGCCTCGACGAGGACCAGAGGGCCCGGTTGCGAGAGCTCGGGCGCGTTCGCTCGGTCGAGACCGGCGACGTGCTGTTCGAGGCGGGAGACGAGAGCAGCGACTTCTTCATCATCGAGTCAGGATCGGTGGCGATCGTCCAAGGGCTCGGTAAGGAAAATCGGGTCGTCGCCATCCAGGGGGCCCACCGGTTCCTCGGTGAGCTCAGCCTCATCATCGGCCAGCGGCTCTATCTCTCGGGGGTCGTCCGGGATCCCGGCGAGGTGATCCAGATCCCGTTGGACAAGCTCAGCGAGATCGTGGACGAGGACAAGGCGTTGAGCGACCTGATCTTCGGTGCATTCATGGCCCGGCGCGCGATCCTGATCGGCGTCGGAACCGGGATCAAGCTGATTGGCTCGCGGTTTTCACCCGACTCCCGCCGCCTGCGCGAGCTCCTGGCGCGGAACCGAATGCCTTACCAGTGGATCGATCTCGAGGATGACGACGATGCGGACGCGCTGCTCGGCGGCCTCGCGATCGAGCCGGGCGAGACTCCGGTGGCGGTCACTGGAGGAGGGGAGGTTCTGCGCAATCCGAGCAATGCCGAGCTGGGCCGAGCGATTGGCCTCGGCTCCGCCGGGTCGCCGCCTCCGCTGTGCGACGTAGTCGTCGTGGGCGCCGGGCCAGCTGGGCTTGCCGCCGCCCTTTATGCGGCCTCGGAGGGCCTCGACGTTCAGGGCGTCGACGCAGTCGCATCCGGCGGTCAGGCCGGCACCTCCGCCCGGATAGAGAACTATCTCGGCTTTCCGACTGGGGTCTCCGGCGCGGAGCTGACCCAAAGAGCAACGGTCCAGGCGGCCAGGTTCGGGGCGCGTTTGAACGTGCCGGCCGCGGCTGTGGCGCTGAGGAGTGAGCCGGGCCAGCATGAGATCGAGCTCTCGGACGGCCTGACGGCGACCGGCCGAAGCGTGATCGTCGCCACCGGTGCCCAGTATCGCCGTCTCGATGTCCCCCGGCTGGAGGAATTCGAGGGCGGCGGGGTGTACTACGCCGCCACCCAGGCCGAGGCGCAGCTCTGCGCCGACGACCCGGTCGTGATCGTGGGCGGCGGGAACTCGGCCGGCCAGGCGGCCATCTTCCTCTCCAAGCATGCCGCGCGCTGCCGGCTGGTGATTCGTGGCGAGGATCTTGGCAAGTCGATGTCGCGCTACCTGGTCGATCAGATCGAACGCAACGACTCGATCGAGGTCGTGAGGCATGCGCAGGTCGTCGAGCTCGACGGCGAGCGTGAGCTGGAAATGGTGACGATCGCCGACACCCGGTCGGGCGAGCGTTTGCGAGCGGCCGCCCGCGCGCTGTTCGTCTTCATCGGCGCCTCGCCGCACACCGAGTGGCTCAAGGGGCAACTGGCGACCGACCGGGCTGGGTTCCTGTTGACGGGCCACGATGTTGTGGACAACGACCTCGTCGAGTTCAACGGAGATCCTCCACTCTTCCTGGAGACCAGCCGCCCCGGGATCTTCGCCGTCGGCGACGTCCACTCCGGCTCAGTCAAGCGGGTCGCTTCGGCAGTGGGGGAGGGCTCAATGGCGGTTCGACTAATCCACCAGCGACTGGCCGCCCCTGTGGCTCGGCCGATGAAGGGATGAATCAAATGGCCTCCTGCACGCATCTCGACCAGGTTCGAATCACTCAGCTCCCCGAGTCCGTTGGCGGCTGCGAGGACTGCTTGGCAATGGGAGGCGCGTGGCTACATCTGCGGATCTGTCTGGAGTGCGGCAAGGTCGGCTGCTGCGACGACTCGCCGAATCGTCACGCCAGCGGTCACGCTCAAAGCAGCGGCCACCCGCTCATCCGCTCGCTCGAGCCGGGCGAAGAGTGGTCTTGGTGCTTCGTCGATGACTTGGCGCTGCTGATTCCGGAGGTGCGCGGCGAAACGCGCATCCCGCCGTCGCCCTTGGGCTGACGGGAATGAGCTGAAGAAAGCTCACGGCCGGCAGCCGGGCCGCCCAGCCCGGGGCGTATCGTCGGCGAGGACACGACCAAAGGAGGCGTCCCGATGCGGGCCGACATAGTTCCCGGCGCCAAGTTCCCCGACTACGAGCTCACCGACACCAACAAGGAGCGCCACAAGCTGAGCGAGCTGCAGGGCATCGACCCGATGATCCTGATCCTCTCCCGCGGGCAGTTCTGCCCTAAGGACCACCAGCAGCATCTCGAGCTGGCCGAGTTCCATCCGAAGATCGCGGTGGCCTACACGAAAATCGTGACCATCAGCACCGACAACATCCTCGAGGGCCGCGAGTTCAAGGCCGCGGTGGGTGCACACTGGCCGTTCCTTTGCGATCCCGGCCGCAAGGTGCAGCAGGACCTAGAGATTCAGGAATACACCGACCCCCACCATGATCCGATGATCCCGCACACGCTGGTGCTGGATCCGGGCCTGGTAATCCACAAGATCTACAACGGCTACTGGTTCTGGGGCCGTCCCTCGCCGGAGGACCTGCGCCAGGACCTGCGCGAGGTCACTCGGAAGATTCGCCCAGATTGGGATCTAGGCGCGGCGGGGCTGCGTGGCGCCTGGGACGCAGGCGACAAGTCGGATTTCTGGCCGTACGACGAGGAGGCGTTTCAGGAGATCGAGGCGATCGTCAGCGCCAGCCACCGCTGAGCCCTGGTCCGGCACCCGGCATGACGCCAAGCGGTCGAGGTCGGCCCCGGCGTCTCACCGCCGCGTCAGATCGGCGTCTGGTCGACTGTCAGGCGGACTGTGCAGCGACGGCGGGAGCACACGAGGCCAGTTCGTAGCTGCCAGGCATGTTTCGGCGGAGCGCGGAGAAGGCGATGCCGCCGGCGATCAGGGGCAACCAGAAGAGGATCACGCGGTAGGCGAGCACGGCCGCCGCGGTGGCCGCGGCCGGCGCTCCGTAGACGATCAGCGTGCCGATCAGCCCGCCGTCGATGCCGCCGATTCCACCGGGGATCGGCAGGAGCCCGCCGAGTTGGCCGATCAGATAACCCATCAGGATGACGGTGAGCGGGGGGGAGACGCCGAACGCATGGAATGTGGCCCAGAGGACCGCATTGTCGAAGACCCAGTAACCGACCGAGCCCCCCAGCACGCGGATGTTTCCGGAGCCCAGGATCTGCAGCGCCTCGGCGGTGCCATCGGTCACTGCCCGCCGCGTTGCGGTGAGCCCACGGCGAACGCGGGAGTCGTCCGGGCGCGGGGTGCGGCCGGGGCCAAGGCGGGGAATCGCGGCTACCGCGCCGAGCGTCAGGGTTGCCATGACCGCAGGGAAGGCCGTCAGCCATAACGAGAGCTCCGGGCCGAGCAAGCCGAGCGCCAACACCGTTCCGAGCACGGCGACAGCGAGGAAGTTGACCCCGCTCTTGATCAAGAAGAAGGCGACCGAGCGGCGGGCGATCCGCTGGCCGTCCATGCCGCCTCGGTGAAGCACCCACGCGCCCAACGCCAGCCCGCCGGCGCCGCTGGCCGGCACCAATGAGCCCATCGCCAGCTCAGAGCCGCCAATCTGCCAGCTTCGCCTCCAACTCAGCCCAGTGCAGAAGATCGGCCCGAACATGACCAGGTAGGACAGGAAGGAGACGCCCTCGAGGAGCGTCGCCAGTATCAGCCAGCCCGGGTCGCCGCCGGCCAGCCGGTCGCGTACTTGCCCAAGCCCCGGTGCCAGCAGAAAGACGGCGACCAAGACGCCGAGTGCGGCAATCGCCTGGAGCGCCCGGCGGCGGACCGCGCGCGGCTGAAACTCGCGCGGCAACTCTGCCGGTGAAGGCTCAGAGATTGCCGGTGAAGGCTGAGAGATATTGGTGTCAACTGCGGGCGGGATGTCCAGATGTTTACCTAGTTTGGCGGGAGGCCTGGACACTGCCACTGGCCTCAGATACCGTCGCCTTGAACGAATTGGGGTGATTGAGAGGGGTGACGCCAATCCTCCGCCGGACAGCGGACGCGCGACGCGCCGAGCTCCAGCGCCGAACGACGGAGGCCCTAGACCGCAGCGCCAAGCTGCTCGAAGAAGCCAAGGAGCTCAACGGGGCGGGCGCAAAGGCGGAACGCGCCGAGCAGCCGGCGCAGTTGAGGGTCCAGGAGAGGGACGGGGCGCGCCCGCCTCGTGAAACGCCGCCACCGCGCCGTGAGACGCCGCGATGGCGCGACCGCCCGAGTCCGCGGCTTGAAGTGCCCGTGGGACGGGCCGCGTGGGCTCCCGCCCTCTCCCGATCGACCGGAAGCTCTGCGCGAACCGCAGTGCCCTGGGCGCTCCAGCCGCGCATACGCACGTTTCTCGTGTTGGGCTTTGTCGGCCTGCCGCTGTTGGTCGCTTTGGTCGCCTCGCAGATCCTCCCCAGCTTCCTCTGGTTCCGGGAGCTCGGGCAAGAGGACGTCTTCGTCCGCATTCAGGAAGTGAAGCTCCTGCTCGTGGTCGTCGTCGGTGGGCTGACGGCCTCGTTCTTGCTTGGCAACGCATGGCTCGCGATCAGGCACGCTCCAATTCCCCTCTCCCTACGCTCCATCCCCGTCGTCATCTGGGGAAGCTCGCTGATCGCAGGATCCTTGGTTGGAGCGCGAGGGGAGGTTGGCAGGCATTTCTGCTCTGGGCACACCGGCAGCCCTTCGGGCTCGAGGACCCGCTCCACCACCGCGATATCGGCTTCTTCGTGTTCTCCCTGCCCTTCCTCGTGCAGCTCTCGAACCTGCTCATCCTGCTCGTTGCGATGGGCTCGGTGCTGGCGATCGGCATCCACGTGCATACGGGCGCGGTGACCCGGCGGCCGCTCAGGGCCACTCACCCCGCGCGGGTGCACCTCGCGTTGCTCGGTGGCCTGGCCCTGCTCCTCCTCGCTTGGCGCCTGCACCTGGCGACCTTCTCGGCCGAGCTGGTGCAGGCACACCCGGGACAGAGCCAGGCCTTCCCGGGGCCGCACTACGTGGACGCGCACGCGCGGCTGGTCGGTTTGAGACTTCTCTCCTACGTCGCAGTCGTGTCGGCCATCGGGCTCGCGGTGGCACCTTTCCTCGCTTCGCGCGGCCGCGTGGTGGCCGCGAAACGGGCCGCGATCTTCCCAATCGCCGCGCTGGTGATCGTCGCGATCGTTTCCGAGTCGTGGGCGCCGACGCTCCTTCAGCGCTACGTGGTGAATACCAACCCGCTCGTCAAGGAGGCTCCCTACCTGGAGCACGCGATCGCCGGAACCCGGCAAGCGTTCGGGCTGGCGAGCGTGGGCGTGCACCCATTCGTTCCAAAGGAACGGATCACGTCCGCCGACGTCAGGCGCGACCGAAGTCAGCTGGACAACGTCCAACTTTGGGACACGAACATCTTGCGCCTCCAGATGCAGCAGCTCGCCACCAGGACGCCGTTCTACCGGCCCGGCCAGCCCACTCTCGACGCGGTTCCGACCGGCGGCGGTTCGCGGCTTACGGTCACCGGCGAGCGCGAGCTCGATGTCGGCCACGTGCAGGGGGCCGGACGCGGATGGAACAACAGCCGCCTCGTCTACACCCATGGCTTCGGCGCGTTTCGGTTCTCCGGCACTCGAGTCGGCCGCGCCGGCGAGCCCCTCCAGGACGACAGGGCGCTCCCCATCCGGCAGCCACGCATCTACTTCGGACGACAGCAGCCGGACGCGCCGGACTGGGTAGCGGTCAACACGCGCCGGCCCGAGTTCGACCGTCCCACCGCTGCGGACTCCGGGAGGCCGACGTACCACTACGAGGGTTCTGGCGGGATCGCTCTGTCGAACCCGTTGCTGCGCGCGGCATTCGCCCTCCGTCTCAGCTCGTTGCCTCTGCTGGTCTCAAAGGAGTTCACGAGTGACTCGCGGATCATCCTCCATCGCGACGTCATCGACAGGCTGCAAACCCTGGCGCCGTTCATCCGATGGGACCCCAATCCAGCAGCGCTCGTCGTCAGGGGGCGAATCGTGTTCCTGGCCGCTGGCTACACGGTGAGCGACTCGTATCCGTATGCACAGCGCACCACCGTCGCCGGCTCGAATGCCCGCTACGCACGACCCGCCGTGCAGGCAACCGTCGATGCCTACTCCGGCCGCGTTCGCCTCTACGCAGCCGATCGAGGCGAACCGATCCTCCGCGCCTGGGAGGCCGCCTTCCCTGGACTGTTCGAGCCGATCTCACGGATGCCCGAAGGCGTCCGTGACCGTATGCGCTATCCACCCGCCCTGTTCGACACCCAGACCCACCTCTACCAGCAGTTCCACATGACCCACCCCGAGGCGTTCGCAAGCGCCGCTGACGCATGGACCATGCCGACCAGCCTGGCCGGTCCCCTCGAAGTCGTCGGAAACATTCGCTTCGACGAGAGCGATACGGACGAGCTGCGAAACGCAATACTCCCTGCTTACCGCTTTGGCACTCCCGCGGGTGCGGATCAGCCGCATCTCCTGCGGTCGGCCTACTACAGCCCCCGCGACGGTCAGAACCTCGTCGCCACGCTCGACGGATGGATCAACCGGCGGGGCGAACCCGAACTGTCCTCACGAAGCCTCCCGCGCGAGCGCCTCACGCTCGGGCCCGCCCAAGTGAGCCGACTGGTCTTCCTAACGCCGCGCATAGCCAACTCGCTGGGGGTCCGCAACAAGGAGCTGAGCGACGTCGGCAAGTCGTCGATCGACACCATCTGGCTTGGCAACCCACACATCGTGTTCTTCGCTGGCGGTGTCATGCAGATCCAGACGGTCTACGACGTATCAAGCGGCCGCGGCGTCGCGAAGAGGTTCGGCGTAACGGTCTTCCTTAACGGCCGCGCCGGGATCGGCGACACGGTGAGTGAGGCGTTGCGCAAGGCGATCAACCTTCCGCCTTCTGTGGAGCTCCACGGGTTCTCCGACCGGACGGTCGTCGACCACGCGGTTCCCATCCGTTTTCAGGTGACCAACGGCCTGACCGAGAGGGTCCGGATCACGTCGCAGAAAGGGACTGTCCTCTCCAAGCGGCTCCGGGTCCGTGATGGAGCGGCGGCGCTCCGATGGGTCCCCCGAAGGCCCGGACGCTTCGACGTGCGCGTCTCGGTGCGCGGGATCGACGGAAGCCTGAGTACCGACACGGCCACTATGACCGTTGGGCGCGGGCCTCCCGCCGGTGGACCGACCCTGCAACTCGGTGCACTCCCGCGCGAGCAGGTCGTCGGTCGCCCCCTGCGCATCCGGTTCAGAGTCACCAACGCCGCTGCCGAGACGCTCCGCATCGAATCCGCCCGCGCAGGCGTGCTGACGTGGCACCGTCAGGTGCGTACGGGCTCCGGCGCGATCAACTGGATTCCGCAGCAGGCCGGCCCCGTTCGGCTTCGCATCGTCGTGCGCGGAGCCGACGGCCACACCGTCGAGCAGTCGACGCCTCCCACCGTCCGCAAACGCAGTTCCCGGTCGGGGCAGGGGCTGTAGCCGGTGACCGAGCCCATGGAGACCCAATCACTCGGGAGCCCGGACACTCATGGCTGGCGTCAGCCGGTCGCTGTCGCCGCCGGGTGCGCCGTACTTGGGCTGCTCATCTTCCCGGCGGGCCGCGCGCTTCCGGCACCGCTTGCCATGATCGGCCTCGGCGCGGCCCTCGTTGGTGCGTCCCTCCTGCTGTCCTGGGCGGCCGACGCCGCCGAGGTCGAGATCTCTGGGGGACTGGTGCTGGCCGGGATCACCCTGGTCACGGTGCTCCCGGAGCTGATCGTCGAAGTCCACTTCGCCTACACGCAGCAGACATCCCTGGTCAGCGCGAACCTCACGGGTGCCACCCGGCTGCTGCTCACCGGCGCGACCGCGATGCCAGTCATCGGAGCGTGGCTCTTGGCTCGCCGAGGCCAGCAAGCCCCCTCGGCCGCATACAGGCTCGCTCCGGCGCGGCGCGTCGACCTCGCGGTTCTGTTCGTTGCGGCGGCCTACGGCATCCTGTTGGCGCTGCTCGGGCGGATCTCCTTGATCGACGGGGCGTTGCTCATCGCGCTGTATCTCTTCTACGTGCGACGGTTGGGCGGAACCCCGGACGAGCCGCCAGCCGTCGTCGGCGTGTCGGCCGGCCTCGCGGCTCTGCCGCCACGGCAACGTCGCAGATGGTTGGCGGGGCTGCTGGCGCTGTCGGCGGTCGTGGTGGGGGTCGTCGCCGTTCCCTTCACCAACGCACTCCAAACGACCGGTACCTCAGTTGGGATCAATTCCTATCTCTTGGTCCAGTCCATTGTGCCCGCGGCGACCGAGACCCCCGAATTCGTAGTCGCCATTGTGCTCGCGCTCAATCGGCGGCCGGGCCAGGGGCTGGCCGTCTTCCTCGCCGCATCCGTGGCCCAGTGGACCCTGGCGCTCGGGGTCCTGCCATGGGCCCAACTGGCGGGGGGCGGCCCATCCAGCCTGCCGTTGGACACCCGGGCCACGGTCGAGGTGCTGCTGACCGTCTCGACAACGCTCATGGCGGTTGCGGCGCTCGCGTCGCTGACGCCAAAACGCATCGACTCCGGCATCGTGCTCACGCTGTGGGCGATCCAGTTCGCGTTCCCGGCGACTGGCGTGCGAGTCGTCGTCGCGGTCATATTGGCGATGTTCGCCTTGGACATCCTGGCGGCAAACCACCGCTCGGTGCGGCCGATGTTCGCGTCCCTTCGGTCGCGACATCCGCCGCCTGCCCCTCCGGGCTGAGGTCGGGTCTATGCGAGCTGGACAGAGCAATGCCCCGCGGAATGGGTTGCGTCGCGGTAGGCGTCGATTGGGTAGTGGGCCTCGTGACGAGTACAGTGAGCGACCTGGCTCCGGACGCGCCCGCTGAGTCCCCGCCGCCTCCGAAGGCGCACCCATCCGGCTGGCGCGTTGATCCGGCGCCCGGCGGTCGCGGAGCGCCGCCGGAGTCCAAGCCGCCGATGATCCCCAGGAGCAGGTGGTTCATCGGGATCCTGCTCGGGCTGCTCCTGCTGAACGTCGTGATCTCGGTCGTCACGAGCGGCCCGCCGGGTCGCCAGCGGGTGCCCTACCAGCCGTTCTTCGTCGACCAGGTCAAGGCCGGCAACGTCATGGAGATCAGCTCTCAGCAGGACTCGATCGAGGGCGAGCTGAAGAGCGAGGCGACCTACGATCCCCCGGGCGACACCAAGCCGGTGACGGTCACCAGCTTCGAGACCGAGGTCCCCGCCTTCATCGATCGCACCCAGGTCACCAGGGTGCTCGACCGCCAGAACGTAGTGGTCAACGCCGAGCCCCCCGACACGGGCCGGTCACTGTTCGCCACCCTCCTGCTCGGCTTCCTCCCGACGATCCTGCTGGTGGCGTTCTTTGTCTGGCTGTTTCGCCGCCAGACGAGAGCCGGGGGCGGCGTACTCGGCGGATTCGGCCGCTCCACGGCGCGGCGCGTCAAGCCCGGGGCACAGGAGCGGGTCACCTTCGACGACGTGGCCGGGATCGACGAGGCGGAGGACGAGCTGGTCGAGGTGGTCGACTTCCTGAAGAACCCAGAGCGCTACACAAAGCTCGGCGCGCGGGTTCCGCGCGGGGTGCTGCTCTACGGGCCTCCCGGGACCGGCAAGACCCTGCTCGCTCGGGCGGTCGCGGGCGAGGCGGACGCCGCCTTCTTCTCGATGTCGGCATCGGAGTTCGTCGAGGCGATCGTGGGGGTGGGCGCTTCGCGCGTGCGCGACCTGTTCAAGCAGGCGAAGGAGGCCGCGCCGGCGATCGTCTTCGTCGACGAGCTCGACGCGATCGGGCGCTCGCGCGCGGGCAATGTCGGCGGGATCAGCGGGGGCCACGACGAGCGCGAGCAGACGCTCAACCAGATCCTGACCGAGATGGACGGGTTCGAGCCCGGCACGAACGTGATCGTGCTGGGAGCCACCAACCGGCCCGAGGTCCTCGACCCGGCCCTGCTGCGCCCAGGGCGCTTCGACCGGCGGATCGCCGTCCAGCCCCCGGATCGCAAGGGCCGGGTGCAGATCCTCAAGATCCATACCCGCTCGGTGCCGCTCGCGCCGGACGTAGACCTCGGCCGTATCGCTGCCTCAACGCCGGGTGCAACCGGCGCCGACATTGCGCTGCTCGTCAACGAGGCAGCGCTCTTCGCCGCGCGCCGTCACCACACCGCGGTGGAGCAGCGGGACTTCACCGACGCGATCGAGAAGACGATCCTCGGCGCCGAGCGCCAGGTCGTGATGACCGATGCAGATCGCCAACGGATCGCCTACCACGAATCCGGGCATGCCTTGATGGGCATGCTCACGCCCGGCGCGGACCCGGTGCGCAAGGTCTCGATCATCCCGCGTGGCCAGGCGCTGGGCGTCACCCTCGCCACCCCCGAGAGCGACCGCTTCAATTACGCGCGAGACGAGCTCCTGGGCAAGATCAAAGTGGCGCTCGGAGGCCGCGCAGCGGAGAAGGTGGTCTATGGCGATGTCACGACCGGCGCGGAGTCGGACATTCAGAATCTCACCCAAATCGCCCGCGGCATGGTCGGCCGCTGGGGGATGAGCGACGCGATCGGCGCAATCGCTGTCACGGACGGGCGCCAGGACGGCCCGCTGCTCCCCGGCTCCGCCCCGGCGTCTCCGGCTACCCAGCAGCTCGTCGACGAGGAGGTCCGGCGAATCGTCGAGGGCGCCGAGCGCGACGTTATCCAGCTTCTGGAGCGCGAGCGCGAGCGGCTCGAGGCCCTTGCCCACGCCCTGCTGGAGCGCGAGACGCTCGACCAACCTGAGGCCTACGAGGTGGCGGGCGTCGAGCCGCCCAAGGTGGACGCCGCCGAGGAGGCCAAGGTCACCACCTAAGCCTCAGCCTGCCAGTAGACCGTGTCCTTTCCGGCGACTTTCCTGCCGGCGTCGTCGAGAACGGTGATCGCGATGTTCGTGGCGTCGACAGCGGTGGCGTAGGCGACGTGGCGGCGGGTCGTCGTCGTCAGGCCGAGCGTTATCGGCGTGTCAATCAACCCATGGGCAATCGTGCCCGAGCCTGCGGTAATCGTCACCGAGCCGCCGTTGCGAAGCCGTTTCCTCGAGTCAACCTTGTGGAGGCCGTTGTCCGTGACCGAGCCGCCATCCGTATCGAGAACACCCGAGCCGAAGACGATCGCCGGTGCGAGCCGATCCGTGGCGCCGCCGAAGTCGCGTCTGTACGCGAACGTTCCGGCCACGGCTCCGTTCGTGCATCCGCCGAGCACGTTCAAGCCGTAGCGACATTGGCCGGTCCCTCGATCGGTCTTGAAGATGCGATTGCCCGTCACCTCGAACCGATCCAGACCGCGGAGTGTGATCGCGTCGACCAACGCCGCGCCCGACATGTTCGGGTCCTCGCACACGTTGCCCTCGAGGGTGGAGAGGCTCACGTCAGCGTCGGCCATCAAGGTGATCGCGGACCGCCGGGGCCTGACGACGTGGTTGCGATCGACGAACAGCCCCATGATTCTCCCGCCGGCGCCGCCCAAGGTGCGGACCCGGATGCCGTCGTGATCGTTGGCGCCGCCGTTAGGTCCGCAGTCGATCACCTCGTTGTCCGCGATGACGATGTTTCGCAGCGCTGACGCTGTACTTGGCACCTCGACATAGATCCCGGAGAGCTGCGAGCCCGAAACCATATTGGTGGCGATCGTGATGTCTTCGGCTTGGTCCGAACCGACGCGGATGCCGTAGGCGCTCGAGTCCAGGCAGCGATTGCCGGAGATCAGCAGCCTCTTCGGGAAGTACTCACCGCCGCCCTCGCCGATGCTGTGGACCTTGATGTTGCCCTTGTTCATTGCTCCTGCTCCCTGGACCAGGTTGCCGTCAATCGTCGAGTCGACCAGCCCCTGCACCGAGATCCCGTTGTTGGTGGGATCGGCGCTTCCGAAGAACAGCCCGGAGGCGAGATGGTTGCCGACGATTGTGATCTGCTGCGGCGGATCCCAACCCCCGGTCGTTCCGGTCGTCCTGTTGGCTTGCACAGCGATGCAATCGTCACGACCTTCGCGGATTGTGTTGCCGACGACCGTCCCAAACCCGGAGTTCAAGAAGAAGACGATCGAGCCGCGATAGGCGTTGACGATGAGATTGCCGGCAACCACAAAGTCCTGTGTGCTCACGAAGCTCAATGCGCAACCGGGCCAGTTCACAATCGTGCAGTCATCGACGCGAATCCGTTCATGGGCGGGGAACGGGGGGCTGAAGTTAGGCGGTTCCTCGAGTCTGATGCACGCGCTCACCAAGCTTCCAAGTTCGGTCTTGGAGGTGATGCCGACCGGGTTGCCATCCACGTAGAGGTCGCGGATGGCCATGCCGATCACCACCTCGTCTTGGCCTGCCCGGATCAGCCGCGATCCCGCTCGCGTGTAGTCGCCGGCCCGTTTGATGCGCCCGGCATAGCCGGAGCCGAGCAAGGTAATCCCCGAATACAACGTCAACCCCTTGTTCGAGTTGTATGGGTTGGACGTGTCGGTGTTGACCAGATACCCGCCGGAGCAGGGCGGTAGGTAGACGACTCCCCCGCCTGCCACCTTGGCGTCTTCGATCGCATGCTGGATAGCAGCGGTGTCGTCGGTGGTCCCGTCACCAACGGCGCCGTAGGGAGTTGATTGGGCGTTGCACCAGCCAGTGGTGGGGTGGGTGGCGGCTTGCGCGTGAGCCGCAGACAACACGGCCCCCAGGCCCAGCCCGCCCGCCGACGCACTCGCCGCGCCGAGGAGCGTCCGACGATCGAGCCGGGCCGCCCAAGCGTCGGTACCCTCGGTCGGGCGTCGTTCGGGCCCGGCTTCCTGATCACGACCCAGCCGGCCCGGGCCATCCAGGTTCCTCGCAGCGCTCCTGAAGGACGTTCGGCTCATCTTCCGCACTCCCGGACAGCGTCCTCGCGGCACGCGAGCTCGCTAACGGCGGTTCATAACACCGCCCCTGGATGGACGCAGCCAAAACGCCACATTTGCAGGTCTTTTTCGAGCTGAGGTGGGCCCTCGGTGGCGACCAGGACTCAGTTCAGGCTAAGCCCGGCGCCAATCGCCACGCGTCCCCTCAATGGCTTCGCGCGAAGTGCCTGAAGGCGTGGTATGAGGGCTTGGGCTGGGTGTTGTGGCGAAGCAGCCCCGAGGAGTCGCAGAAGCTGCAGCCCCCCCGCGTGCCGGGGACGGGATCGCGCCAGTCGAACCAAAAGAGTCGTTGGATATGCCAGCTCCTCCGTTTGTGGAGGACCAGCTTGAACGACTTCTGAAGCATGCGCTTCTGGCCTCTTGGACCCTTGTTTAGTGGCTGGCGCCGCGTGTGATGGGCCGACCCCCATCCCACCTCCGTGAGCCATAGCGGGGTCGCTTTGTCGTGGTGCGCCTTCATCACCCGACGAACGTTGCGGAGGATCGTCCGGAATTGCCCGATGGTGGCCGAGTACGGATGCCCTGCGGCCACGTCGAAGTACCGCTTGATCCTCTTGACGGCGTACAGCTTCTTCAGGAAGGCCCAAGCGGTGGGCTCCGCATAGCCGACCACTCCGGCCAGCACGATCCGCGCGCGAGGATCGGCCGCGGCGATCGCGTTGTGCGAGATCTTCACCAGCTTTGCGTACGTTCGGGGGCTGGACCTCCTCTGGGGGAAGAAGGCCCGCAAGTTCGGCTCGTTCCAGATCTGCCAGGCGGTGATCGGCTTGGCCCGAGCGCCTGGATGGTCGTGCTCGTAGCCACCGTTCCAATACGTCCCACCCGGGCCATAGCGGTCGACGAGCCTGGTAAGGAACGCACGCCAAGCTCTCACCTTCGTTCTGCTCCCAAGTGGCGGCTGCTGAATCTTCTTCGCCACCCACGCCGGCGATCCGTAGACGAATGGAACGGGCCGTATCCCGCGCGCGGCGAGGTCGCCTACGAGCCTGTCGGTGGCCCCCCATTGGAGCGAAGCGCGCCTAGGCTGGATGGCGGGCCAGACGAACGGGACTCGCAGCGTTTGCACTCCCGTCGACCTCATTTTCGGAATGTCCCGGCTGTCGAACGGGGGGGCGGTACTGAGCCCAAAGAAACCGGTCGAGGCAGCAGCGTTCGGGATGGGGGAGGCCGCGAGCCAGATCCCAACCGCCGCCAGCAGGGCGGCGGTTGCTTTCAGCATCAGAGAGACGATCGGCGACGGCGGACCAACCGGCCCCCGGCCGCAACGATCCCGATCGCGGCGAGCACACCGAGGAGCGCGAGGCCCGGTCCGCTTCCCGCGGCGTCGGCGACCGCGGTCGTGAGCTGCGGGCTCGAACTTGTTGACGCGCCCCCGACCCCGGTGGCCGTCCCTGCGGTCACGTCAGCGGCCTTGCTGCCTGCGCTCACGGCTGGCGCACCCAGTGCCGGCGCGGTCGCGATCAGGGTGAGGAGCTGGCCGTCGGCTCCCGTCAGTGCCGCCCGAACGTTGGCCGGAAGCTGCCCTGGCGCGGCCACCGGAGCGCTCGAGCTGGCGAGGCCGGAATTACCGCCGGCGCCCGGAAGGTGAGTCGTGTACTGGTCGACCGCAGGAGGACTTGCCACCGCGGTCGTCGCTGGCGCTGCGAGCACAACGACAATGACCGCCACCAAAGTCAGGCGACAACGGCGAAGCCCAGATCGAACGCTGTTTCCTCTCACGCTGTCCAGAAAGTAACAGCCCCCCGGCAGGCGCCGCGATCCTAGGACTAGGCCGCCAAGGCTGCATCCGGTGACGCTGGATCGGTGGTCCAACGCCCGATCACTGAGCGAAGAAGGGGGCCCGGGGGTTGAGGCGCCGCGCCCGCTCCAGCGCATGGCGGGCCTCGCGGACATCTCCGGACTTGACGTCGATCCGTGTGCGCACAAACCACAGCTGCCAGTTGTCGGGAGCGCGTTCTATCGCTCCGGCCAGGTCTCGTTTGGCGGCTCGGAGATCACCCCCGAGCTCGTCCACCAGGGCAAGCTGCAGTCGGGGCCCAGCGGCCCACGGCTCGAGCTTGATCGCGTCGCGTGCGTCGTGCGCTGCGGACTCGAGGTCGCCGGCGCTCGCCGCCTCGCGGCTGTCGCCGAGCTTGGTCTCGGTGAGGAAGAGGACACCGCCGGCCCAGATCGCCGCGCCGGCGACCAGCAGAGTGGCGATCCCGAGCCCGAGTCGAGGGCCTGGGGCGGGAGACGGAGTCCGCGAACCGTTCACCCCCTCGAGTTGGGCGCCGGGGGCGGCTTCCAAGCCCAGCGTGGCTGGTCCGGCGAGCAGCCCGCCGACCAGCACGACCAAGCCAAAGCAGGCGGGCAGCTCCCAGGTCCAGTCGATCCCAGCGGAGACCAGCCCCGCCGTGAACAGCGCCAGCGCCGCGCTCAGGGCGGCGCCCGGCGCCCGAGTCGGGCCGCGGCGCAAGCCCGCGACGATCGGGGCCACGAGGAAGGCCACCAGCAGCAGCAAGCCGATGACGCCGAGCTCGGCCATAGTCTCGAAGAAGAGCGAGTGAGCGTTGCGCACGGGCATCGCGAGGGCGCCGTGCTGGTCCCAGTAGGCCTCGTAGCCGCCGGCGCCGATGCCATCGAGCGGATGGTCAGCGAAGCCGTCGAGCGCAGCCGTCCAGAACTGATACCTGCCGCTGCCGCTGCCGCTGCCCAGGTGCGCTGCGACGTAGGTGCTCTTGGTCTCGAGCGCTCCCACCTGCTTGAACTCGGACCACCGGGCCGAGGGGTCTGCGACCAATATCCCTGCGATGACCGCCACCAGTGTCGCGGCGATCACCCCGCGCGTCAGCCGGCGAGGAACCTCGAGTCCCGCGAGCCACCCATCGATTAGGTACCGCACGATCCCGAGGGTCCCGACCACAACGATCGTCAGCGCCAGCATTTGGTCGCCCTGGCTGGCCGCGGTTGAGTTGCCCAGGGCGTCGACGAGTTCGTGTTTGCGGCTCGCGAGCCAACAGAGCAGCACCCCGCCCGCCCCACCCAAGAAGGCGCCGGCGAGCATTCGTGCCCTGGCCGGGCCGAGGGACAACAGCACCACGAGCCCCGCCGCCGCGGCAATCACGCCACCGCGCGAGGAGGCGAAGTAGATGACCAGGATCGGCAATGGCATCGCTGCCACCGCGACCGAGCGCAGCCACGCAGCCCGCGCGTGTCCCCCCAGCCAGACCATCAGCAGGACCCCGGCGGCCATTGCGGCCGCGAGCCCGTTCCAATACCCGATCGGATAGCTGAGCCTGCCGGCGGCCGCCGGCAGGAGCCTCCTGAGGTCCTCGTCGCCGGCGAGCGATGGCTCGAAACGGCTGGCGAGCGCGATCACGGCCACGATCAGGAGTCCGAGCCCGAGGCCGCCGAGCCACGCCCGGGCGCTCGCCCGAGGAGAGGCGATCACGATCAGCACGAACAACCCCAGGTACCCCAGGGCCCGGACCACCTCGATGAAGGCGCCGCCGTTGTCGCCCGCCCAGCCGATCGAGATCGCCGTCCAGGCGGCCAGCGCCGTGAGGCACGCACCTGCGCCGACAGCCGCCGAGGGGACCCGCGCGCGCGGCCACTCTCCCACGGCCAAGCCGATCGCCACAGCCCACCAGACTCCCACCGTGGCGGCGGCGGTGAGCTCGCTCGAGTATCCGCCGTTGGCCACCGCGAGCGCCACGTAGAGGCCGGCGACTCCGGCGACGATTACCGGATACGCCCCCCCTGATGGTGCGTGTGGCATGCCGCAGGATTGCTATTGGGCAGTCGCTACGGGTACAGCGTGAGCTGCCTCCTGACATCGCCAATGTGCCGGTTGAGCAGGTGGAATGCTTCGTCACCGAACCGCCGCGTCCTGGTGTGCAGACGCTTGGCGATCGAGAACTTCGGTCCCGGCGCCGCGAGCACCCGGAGCGCATGCTGGGCGTCGCGTCTCGCCTCGCCGCCCGTCTCGTTGATGATTGGGATCAGCAGCGAACGAAACCTGTGGCGCAGTGGTCGGATCGTGTTGTGGTCAAAAACCTCGCGCCGCCTGTCCCACGCGGCGGCGTCTGCCTTGTACTGCCCCAGCTGACTCTGAAGCCACGCCTTCTCCTCGCGAGGAGTGGGCCGCAGGGAGTCGGCTGCGGCGAACGCGGAAACTCCCAGGACCGCCACGAAAGCGAGGATGGCTACGGATCGTCTGGTCATGGTTCCTCCTTTGTCCCTTTACGCGAAGCGCCTGACCTCGCCCTCGGCGAGTGCCGATCTCCGCTCGGCGACCATCAGCGCGCGGGGACCATCGTAAGACCCTGCCGGACGAACCTTGAATCGTAAGACCCTGCCGGACTAGCACGTTGAATCGAAAGACCCTGCTCGACGAGCACGTTAAGTTCCTGATGTCATCCAGCCACGTCGCCTCGCAGGTGCAGGGGTCGGCGGTCACCGTGGACAATGTGCGGCTCTTCGAAGTCGACCCCGGTACCGTCCCCGACTTCCGGCTCGCCTCCCCCGACTCCGACACCGCCTTCGAGGAGTTCGCCCTGGAGGTGAAGGGATCGATCGTCACGCGGGCGTCGAGGACGGAGGCGATCGAACTGGTGTGGGGGCGAGAGGTGGTGCGCGAGCTCGCGGTCGAGGTCTCGAGGGGCGCCGAGCGAAAGGGACGACGGGGTGCGGGTGGCGCGAGGGGCGAATTCTACGGCGTCGTCGGAGCGCTGAGGTTGCCCCCGAGTTTTCGGCTCGCGCTCGTCGCACGCCTCGAGGACGGGAGTCGGATCCGGGTCGCTGAGATCGTCGGTCGGCGCGCAAGCGTAGAACCCGGACCCGGCTGGGACGGCCCGCGGGGAGCGTTCGTGTCGAGTCCCAGCGGGCGAACCGGGACGACGTGGATCGTCCAGCTCCTCGGCCAGCACCCCGAGGTCGTCGCCTATCCCCCGTTCGGTGTCGAGCCGAGGCCCGGCAGCTATTGGATCGAGGCGGCGATGGCGCTCACCGAGCCCGGTAGCTACAAGCGCATACTCCGGCCGAACATGGACCACGACCGCTGGTGGCTCGGGGAGTGGCCGGACGCCGACCGCGGCCCGATCGAGGACCCGCTGCTGCGGCGCTACCTGGGGGAGCGCCGCTCGAGGGAGATCGCGGCGTGGGCCCGAGAGCAGATCATCGACTTCTACGGGGTGGCCGCCGAGGGGCAGGGGAAGACGGACGCCGCCGTTTTCGTCGAGAAGGCTCCGATGGGTCGCCTGCGGCTCGAGCTGCTCGGTGACCTCCTGCCGGGGACGAGGGAGATCGCGCTGTTTCGCGATCCCCGCGACACCCTCTGTTCGATCCTCGCCTACTCCGCCCGCAACCCCCGCGCCGCGCTGGTCAGCAGCGAGCCGGGAACCCACGACGATTACCTGGAAGAGCTGGCCGCCTCATTCCGCGGCCTGCTGGCCGAATGTCGCAAGCGCCCGGAGCAGACGCTCGTCGTCCGGTACGAGGACCTGATCACGGACCAGCTACCGACGCTGAGGGGAATCCTCGACCACCTCGAGGTCGAAACCTCCGACGCGATCGTCGCGGCGATGGTCGACGCGGCGGCGGGGGGCTCGGATCGGCTCGAGCGGCACAGGACCAGCGGCAAGGCGGCGTCGGAGTCGATCGGCCGGTGGGAGCGTGACATGGATCCCGGGCTTCGCTCGAGATCGACGGAGATCTTCCGTGACGTCCTCGCCGACCTCGGGTATCGGGACATCACCTCCGCCGTCGTTCCCGGCACGCCCGACGCCCGAGAAGACGAAGCGACCGGCGCGGCGGCGGCGAACGGTGGGGGGGAGTCGACCGCCAGGCTGCGCGGCCTGATTCGGGCGGTCGACGCTCGGCACTGGCGTCACGTCTACGCCTTCGGCGACCTCCCCGACGACGGCGACGACGAGCCAGCCGAGCTCGGGGCCCTGCTCGCGACGAGTGGGGCGGACCGCGCCGCAGTCTGGCTCGAGGACGACGGCCGCGTGGTGACCGAGACCTACGACGCCAAGGCAACCCGGCCACGCCTGGCTGCCTCGATGCGGTGGATCCTCGCGCCGCTGCGCTGGCGCGACACGGGCAGGTTGCCGGGGCGGGTGCGGCGCGTCCTGAGCAGGCTACGACGGTGGCTGGGGAGGGCGTCAGCGAAGCGTCGCAGCGAGCCGCAGCGGGACTGGGGGGTGGGCTATCTGCACACCGCGGCCGGCGTCTCGAGGCTACCGCTGTTCTCGGCGATCCATCCGATCACCGGCGACCAGCTCCTCAGCACCCGCAGAAACGAGGCGGATGAGCTGGGCTACCCCGATCCGACGCGGCTGGGCTTTCTTGTCGCCGCTGCTCCTCTCACCCGCGTCCTCGGCTGGCAACGGACCCTGCTGCCATGGGCGTACCGGCTGGGAAGGGAACGGCGAGCGGGTCCGGCCGGCGCGCGCGGCGGCCTCGCGCGGCCCGCAGACTCGCGGATTCCACGCGACGCCCTGCGGGTCTCGGGCTGGGCGATCTTCGCCAGCGAGTCGGTCAGCCGAGTCGACGTGCTGGTGAACGGGTCGCTGGTGGGGCACGCCAGGATCGGCATCCAGCGGCCGAAGCTCGAGGGCGACGGGAACCCGGAGGCGGCGACCGCCGGGTTCGACCTTCGGATTCCCCCGTCCAGCATCCCGGTCGGCGTCAACCGCGCGACGGTGGAGGCGGTGGTCATCGGCGAGAACGGCTCGCAGTTCAGGTTGGCGCCCCCGCACGCGATCGAGCTCACCAGTCCGATCATGGTGCCGTCGGAGCGGGGGACGGAGGGGGCGCGGCTACCAGCCGACCTCGAGGGGCCGGTCGCCAAGGTCGGCGTCGGGCCGAGCCGCCGCCGGTCCAAGGGTGCCTCTGCGGAGGGAGCCATCAAGGTCGCGGCATTCGCGCACAGCCTTGACACGGGTGGCGCGCAGCGCACGCTGTTCGAGCAGCTAAAGCGATTGCAGGAGACGGGGCGGTTCGCCGCAACGGTGATCGCGCCCCGCCCCGGCGTGCTTCAGGCCCGGTTCGAGGAGCTCGGGATACCCGTCCACGTGACCGGCCAATTCCCGATCGCGGGCGTCGATGCGTATGAAGGTCGCCTCGGAGAGATCGCGGCCTGGGTTGACAACGAGCAGCCGGACGTGATCATGGTCAACACCCTGGGAGCGTTCATCGGTGTCGACGTTGCCACCCGGATCGGCGTCCCCAGCGCCTGGATCATCCATGAGAGCTACGAGCTCTCGGTGTGGTGGCAGATGATGGCCGGCGAGACGACGGCCGACGCCTACATCCTGAGCCGATGCTCCGAGGCGTTGCGTGCCACCGACGCGGCGATCTTCCCGGCCGATGCGACGCGGGTGTTGTTCGAGCCGTACATCGATCGGGCGCGGATGTTCACTGCGCCGTGCGGGGTCGAGTTCGCCGACATCGACGCCCACCAGGGGCAGATCGACGTCGACGGCGCGCGCCGTCAGCTGGGGATCGATCGTGATTCCACCCTGGTCCTCTCGCTCGGCATCATGGAGCCGCGGAAGGGGCAGAGTGTTCTGGCCCGGGCCTGGGCCCGGATCAATCGCCGACATCCGAATGCCGAGCTAGCCCTCGTCGGCGCCACCGACAGCCCGTATTGCAACGGTGTGCGGCGCTATGTCGCGGCCGCCGGGATCGCGAACAGCTGCCGCCTGGTACCTCCGACTTCCGACCCCTGGGCCTGGCACGCCGCCGCCGATTTCTTTGTGTTGTCGTCAGACATAGAGTCCGCCCCCGTCGTCCTCGCGGAGGCGATGGCGTTCGAGACGCCACCCGTCGCCACCGCTGTTTTCGGCGTAGCCGAGCTCATCCGACAGCGCCGCGATGGCTTCCTTTGCGAACCGAACGACGTCGACGACCTCGCTCGCACCCTTGATCGCGTCCTGGGCCTCGACGGGGAGCAGCTCCGGGGGGTCGCCGTCAGCGGCAGCCGGCGGGCGCGGGAACATCACGACCCCGATCGCTTCGCCACGCGGCTCGCGCGCCTGCTCGAAGGCTTGGCGCGGGACCGCGAGCGGATGCCGACCTGGGGCTGAGCGGGGCCCGGTCCGCTATAGCTCCTCGGCGACCACTCGAGCGGCGCGCCGGGACCACACCACTGCCGCGGCAGAGATGCACAGGAAGGCGAGCAGCGGAGCGATCGCGCCGAGCGTCGAGCCCGAGGCCTCGATCCATCCTGGCGCGTTCGGATCGATAATCCATACGCGCGCCTGCGCCAGGATTGGCGACAAGGGATTCACCACCTCGACGTCGCGCAAAAAACCGGGCGGCAGGAAGCCGAGGGGATAGATCACCGTGCTGCCGTAGAACAGGAGCCGCGTGAACACCGGCCACACCTGGGCGACGTCGCGATGGGTCACATACATCGCGGAGACCAACGCCGCCGTGGCGACCGTCAGCGCCACCAACGCGGCGGCGATCACCGGGAACAGGAGCCAGGTCCACATCGGGTCGACCCCGTAGGCGATTATCCATACGAACACGACGAGAAGCGCGCTGAGCGCAACCAGCCCTGCGGTCATCACGGCCGATAGCGGCAGGACGAGCCGCGGAATGTCCATCTTGCGCACCAGCCCCCTGGCCGTCATCGAGCGGACCGACCGGTTCGTCGCCTCGGCGAAGAACTGGAACAACATGATGTTCAGCAGGAGGATCACCGGATAGTCCGGGATCCGGCCTCCGAACCTGATGACCTGTGTGAACACCACGTACAGGATCGCGAACAGCATCAGAGGTCGCGCGATCGTCCACAGGTAACTGAACGTGGAGTCGGCGTAGCGGGCCTTGTAGTCCGACAGCGATGTGAGCCAGAGGAGGTTCCAGAATCGGCGGCGGCCGCCGCCCAGCGCCGATGGGCCCAGGATCGGTTGGGGTGCGCCGGTGAGGGTCTCCTCGGCTGACGTCATCGTCTTGCGGCGGCGGGCTCATTCGCGGCTGACTCGACGTCGACCTCGTACTTGAAGCTCACCGGTCCGCCCCGCGGGACCCGCTTGCCGGCAACTCGGAAGCCGCGCGTGTCGATCGCCGAGACCGCGACCGGGTCCCCGGTCGGCGCCGTGTGCATGATCGCCCAGCTCAGGGTGTAGCTGCCCGGCGCGAGCCGGTTCTCGACCACGGCGCGCACGCGGAGCCGTTGCTCGGGAGCTAGATCGCGCCTGCTCCCGTCGAGCGTGGCGCTGTCCGCGAAGAGCCTCGTCCCGTGCGCGTCGCGGAGCTCCAGCCACAGCCTCGTCCCACGGATCGGCCGCTCGATGACGACGACGCCCTCGAGCGAGATCGGCTCGCCGGGATCGACGCGGCCGGCCTCGCCGCGGCCCCGGACGCGCGCGCTCGCCACCCTGGCGCGAAGACGCGGCGAGACCGGCACCTCGCCTTGGCCGCCGCGGATCGTCCCGCCGGGTTGGCGATCGGCCTGCTCGCGGTTGAGCTCGAGATAGCGTGCGGTGACGTCGTCGGGGGGCCCGATCGCTGCGATCTCGCCGCGCTCCAGGAGCATGGCACGATCGCAAAGCTCCTCGATGGCCGGCATCGAATGGGTGACCAGGATGACGGTCTTTCCTCGGTCCTTGAGATCAAGGAAGGTCTCCGAGGCCTTCTGCTGGTAGGCCGCGTCGCCGACCGACATGACCTCGTCGAACAGGTAGACGTCGGGGTCTGCCTGCACCATCACCGAGAACCCCAGCCGCAGCCGCATCCCCGAGGAGAAGTGCTTGAGCTTCGCGTCCGCGAAGTCCCCGAGGTCGGCGAACTCCATCACCGAGTGGAGGCGATCCATCATCTCCTCCGGCGTGCGCCCCAGCATCACCCCGTTGATGACGATGTTCTCGCGCGCCGAGAGCTCCGGATTGAAGCCGACGCCGAGCTCGAGGAACGGGCCGACCCGACCGGCCACCTTGATGGCTCCAACGTCGGCAGCATGGATGCCGGCCAGCAGCTTCAGCAACGTGCTCTTGCCCGATCCGTTCCGGCCGGCGATCCCGAAGAACTCGCCCTTCCTGACGTCGAACGACACGCCGTCGAGGGCCCGCATCTCGCGCCTGCCGGACCTGTTGAAGGTGCGGGCGAGGCGACCTCGGACGCCGTCGCCGGTCGGAATCGGGACGCGAAACGTCTTGGTCAAGTCGCGGACCTGAACCGCGTCCGGATGCACGGCCACGGGCGCGAAGCATAGCCAGCCCGCCGTCCCCGCGGAAGCAGTCACTCTGGGGGAAACGGCGTTCGGGCCCGGATGAGCAGCGGGGCGTCAAGGGCATTGACTATCGTGCCTCAAAGGTTGTTGATGCGCTCTGCGCCAGCGCGACGTCGTTAGCTGGGGCTGGAAGGTGCGTCCAAATCTGGGGATGACGACGGAGCCCAAGACTCCACATAAGCAAGGCGGCCGATCCGCGGGGCGGTCTGACCGCGCGGTCGCGGCCGGCGACGGTCCCGCGCGGGGCGGCCGCGGCCCCGGCAAGGCCAAATCAGTCGAAGTCGAGCGGGACGCGGCGCGAGCCGAGCTGGCGAAGGCGACCGAGAAGCTCCGTCGGCGCGAGCAGCGGATCGCTTCGCTGACGGGCTCGGTCCAGCGCGAGAAGGCGGCGCTCCACCGCTCGCGCGCCGAGTTGGCCCGCGTCCGGGCGGCGGCCGAGGCGCCTCCTCCCGTCTTCTTCATCGTCGGCCAGGCGAAGTCCGGGACATCGTGGGTGATGAGGATGCTCGACGCCCATCCCGAGGTGCTCGCCAGGGGCGAGGGCCGGTTCTTCGGGAGCAGCTACAAGCGCGCGGACGTCAAGCGAATGAAGAGCAAGACACTGCAGCCAAGCTCGCTCCACCGCGCGCTGCTCGACGCCGACTACCTGCGAGGTTGGGTCGAGCGCTCCGTGTGGACCCGCGACGGCGATACCAGTTCCCAGCTGGACGCGTTGACGCAGGCCGCCGTAGTCCATCTCCTGACCGCGGCGCTCGAGGGCTCTGAAGCACGAATGGTCGGTGACAAGACGCCATTCCTGAGCCCAGACATGCTGGCGGAGCAGGCATCAATCTGCCCGACGGCGAAGGTCATCCACATGATCCGCGACGGGCGTGACGTCGCGGTCTCGGCGATGCATCACCTGTGGAATCACAGTGTCGACCTCGGAGGTGGCCACGACCTCACGGAGGCGGAGAAGAAGATCCGCGACGCCTACCGGGCCGATCCGGAGGGCTTCCGAAAGGCCGGCAAGACGATCTTCACTCCCGAGCGCGTGGCGCTGCTCGCCGAAGCGTGGGGAACCCACGTCTCGCGCGCGATGGCGGATGGCCCTCGCCTCCTGGGCCAAAGCTATACAGAGGTTCGGTTCGAGGCCCTGGCGAGCCGCACGGTGCCCGAGGCGCGCCGGCTGTTCGGCTTCCTTGGCGTGGACTCCCGCGCGACCGTCGCGCGTCCATGCGTCGACAAGGCGAGGTTCGAGCGGTGGTCGAAGGGTCGAAAGCGCGGCACCGAGGATTCGAGCTCCTTCTTCCGCAAGGGGATCGTCGGCGACTGGCGGAACTTCTTCACCGAACGAGATGAATCGATCTTCCGCGAGGAGGCCGGGGACCTCCTGCGCGAACTCGGATACGACTCCGGCGCCTCGTCGTAGGCCCGCGCCTCAGCCGCCGGCCGTGTCCGGTGCCGGGGTCGTGCTCGAGCCACCGGTCTGCTTTCTGTTGGTCGGATAGGCCGCCAGGTACGAGTAGGTGGCCGCGCCCTTCGGCACCTTCGGGAGCGTTGGCGGCAGGCCCTCGTTCGATTGGCGGGCGAACAGCAGCGTGTAGTTGACGCCGGGGGTGCCGTAGGAGTAGAACGCGAAGTCGGCGTTGCCGCCGAGTCGCTGCGGCTTCGCGTCGGGGAACTGCTCGCCGATCACCGAGAACGGGTTCTTCGGAAGCGGGCAGAGCTGCTTGCGGTTGAGCGTGCCGGGTCCGATCTGGCGGGAGGCGACCGCGAGGAACCCCTGGCAGTCGCGGCGGCCGAGGGCCGTCGCCACCTTGCGCGCAGCGGCGTCGAACTGTGGCGCGAACGGCGTGCCTGCGCTCGGCTTGCCGACGAAGGGATCAAGGAGGGCGACGTGGTAGAGGCCGTCGGAGTCGACAACGAGGATCGCCGCCAGTGTCCTCGGCCCGACGGCATAGTCGAGGATGCCGCCGCCGGGATACGCCGCCGCCCCGGTCGCCTTGAGCGAGGCGAGCCGCCTTAGAGCCGCGCACCGCTTTGGGTTGTCGAGAGTCGCGCGGCTCAGGGGGTTCAGCTTGGCTATCCGGTCACAGTCGCCGGAGCTGAGCGTCTCGTTGATACGCGTCGACGCCTGGTCGATGGACTCCTTCGGCTTCGGCGGCCCGAGCTGCTTAGGCGCACCGCTTGCGGATTGGCGGGTTGGGGGCTGGTCCGAGCCGCCGCCACCGAAGGGCGAGAGCAGCGCCACCCCCGCGGCAATGAGGACGGCGGCCCCCACGGTGATGAGGACGGCGGCGCGCGCGGCTACTCCCCGTCGCTGCCCTCGCGAAGCTCCCGGTTGGCCCGAAGCTGCCGCTTGACCCGCCGAACCTCGATCTCGAACTCCTCGCTGTCCTGATCCTGTCCCTCGCTGACTGCTCGTAGCAGCCGACGGAGCCCACGATCGGTCAGGGTCAGCGCCTCGGCGAGCCGAGACGGGTCGATGTCGCTTGGGAACGCGTCCGGCGCCTGCTTGTCCGGCGGGCTGTCAGGGGGTTCCATCGATGTGCCTCCAGAATTCAGAAATCACGGCGTGGTTCGGTTCAGGCCGGCAACGCTAACACGCCTTGCGTGGAGTTCGTGTTGCGGGATATTGGCTGGAATGGCTGGCCTTCGGGCGGTCTCGGGCGGAAATGGAGCTGAGTTGCGACTCGCACCGCGACTCGTTACATTTCGTGTCCAAGGAGCGCTGGGGAAACGTTCCTCTCGCAGCGCCTCGCGCGCGTCAGAACGAAGACGCGGTTTTCATTACCCCGCAGGGGTTTTCATTACTCCACATCGGTAGACCGCAGTTGCCAGCAAGCAACTTCCGGCTAGGGTTGCTTCCGGGATGGCCGTGCAGTCGGTACGGCGACCGACGCACACGGGAGGACCCCATCGGCGCGCGGCAAATGGAAGCCGGAAATTCAAGCCCCAGCCCTACTGGTAAGGGTGCGAGTTCAGCTCAGCGCGCCGTCGCCAAGCTACTCGAGCGTCTTCACGGTGAGACCCGGCACCTCGCCCTGATCGAGATCCAGGCGAACGGCTCCACGCTCGGCGATGAGCTCGCCGACAACGCGATTACGCGGCTCGACCTCGATGCGGCGGCGGCGGCCCTTCGTGATGGCGAGGTTTCGCAGGGCGTTGACTCGCTCGGGTTCCAGCCGGGGGCCTTCGATTACGCCGTGGCGGTCGATGTGCTCGAGCACATGGAGCCGTCGCTGCGCTTCCGTCTCCTTTCGGAGCTGCGGCGGGTCAGCCGGCGGGGGGTCGTCATCGTCGGCCCATTCGACTCCGAGTGGGTCCGCGGCATCGATCGGATCGTCGGCGACGCGATGCCGGCAAACGGTGAGCGGCCGGTGCCCCCTCCCGAGCTTCCGCGCTTGGAGGAGACCCGCAGATTCTTCGAGGCGCACGGTGACCAGACGACGGTCTACGGCGACCAGGGCCTCCCGCTTTGGGCGGCGACCAGGTGCCTGTCGTTGGCCGGATCGGACCTCAACGGCGAGCTGCGCGAGCTCGACGACGGCCTCTACAGCAGGTCCTCCAACGGCGATCTCGCCAGCTACCGGAGCCTGCTGGTCTGCCTGCGCGAGGCCTCGAGCCTGAATGGCGCCGGGCTCGGCGCGGCCCAAGGCGGCGAAAGCCGGCAGCTTGACGGCGGATCGGTCGCCGCGATGCTCGCCACTGTTGCGCTGAGCAATGAGCTCCGCGAGCTGCACGGCCGCCTCGAGGCCCAGGAGGATCGGCTCAGGAGTGCGCGGGCGACGCTCGCCCGCCGCGACGCCCAAATCGAAGACCTCTCGCATCGGCTCGCCGACAGCCTCACCTCCCTCTCGGTCGAGCGCGGCGAGAGGGAGCTCTCTGAGCGTGACATCGCGGCGATGAAGAAGGCGCGCACGTGGCGGCTCATGGCTCGCCTATATTTTGCCGCCGGCCGCCTGCGCAGCGCCGTCAAGGCCCCGATGAGGCTCCTTCGGGACCTCTCGCAGCGCCTTCGGCGTCGGATTCGAGCGCTGTGAGGAACATGATCGGCGCCGAGCCCTGGACGCAGGCCTTCTCGCGCACGTCGGCGCGAGAGCTCAAGGCGATGCGCCGCGTGGCGCTGGAGGCCTGGCCGCGTCGCCGCATCAGCCTGCTGACGACGCTCCGGGATCCCCACGAGGCCTGGATCCGGGCGACGTTTGACTCACTGCGGCGCCAGGTCTACCCGACCTGGGAGTGGTGCGTCTGCGACGACGGGTCGACCCTTCCCCACGTCACCTCGAGCCTGCGGGCCCTCCGCGGCGGCCGACGCCTCAAGGCGCGCACGACGCCTGAGCCGGCCGGGGAGGCCGCCGGCCTGGCCCAGGCGCTGGACGCATCCACAGGCGAGTTCTGCGCGATCATCGGCTGCGGGGACACGCTCGCCCCGGACGCCCTCTTCCGCGTCGTCGAGCTCATGGCGGTCACGGGCGCGGACGTCGTCTATACGGACGAGAACTCGATCGACGAGGCGGGCGAGTTGAGCGACCCGATCCTCAAGCCGTCGTGGTCGCTGGAGCTCCTGCTGTCCACCAACTACGTCGGCCGCCTGTGCGTGGTCCGGCGGCGGGCGATCGACGCCGCGGGGGGCATCGGCTCCGGCCCGGACGGTGGGTCCGAGCACGACCTGCTCCTGCGGGTGACCGAGCGCGCGAAGGCAGTTCGGCACCTGCCGGGGATCCTCTACCATCGCCGCCGGCTCCCGCACGGCGCCGACGCCCCCATGCGGTCGCCCCAGGCAGCAGAGGCGGCCCTCGCCCGCCGCGGCGAGGATGGCTCGGTGCGGGCGAACGGCGACGGCTCGCTTCTCATCCGCCGGCGGGCCAGCGACGTCTCGACGGTTGCCGCCGTCGTCCGCCTTCCGCCCGCCGCGACCAAGGCCCCGGTCCTCGACGAGCTCAAGGGCTCCGAGCGGATCGACCAGGTGATCGTCGTCGGCGGCCCCTCGGAACCGGCACACGGCCTCGAGGCGGTGCGCGGCCCCTCACCCGCCCGCGCCGCGAACCTCGCGGTGGCGAGGACGACGAGCGAATACCTGCTGTTTTGCGACGGCGAGGGCCGCCTCGCCAAGGGCGCTGGCGAAGCGTGGATCGGCGAGCTACTCGCGCACGCGGAGGGTCGCGGCGTCGGGGCGGTGGGATGCAGGCTGGTGTACCGCGACGGCCGGCTTCGCCAGGGCGGCAGGTCGATCGACCTGGACGCGCTTTCGCAACGACCATCCGAGCGGATCCCCGACGCCGACCATGCGCCGCGGTGGGACGATCGCCCGTTCAACCCGGCGATCATTCGCGCCGACTGCATGGTGATCGCGCGCAACCGGTTCGAGGCCGTGGGCGGCTTCGAGGCGACGCGCCTGCCGCGCTCGCTCTACGACGTCGACCTCGCCCTGCGCCTGTGCGAGCGCGGCCTGCGAAACGTCTACACGCCCGATGTGACGTTCGTCTGCGGCTTCGCGCGCGAAGCCGCGCCGGCGGATGAAATCGCCTACCTGTGGGAGCGTTGGTGGGAGGAGCTCGGCGAGGCGCTGTCCGGCCAGCACGAGCTGGCCCGCCTCGCTCGACGGGATTCCGCCGGCCTCGCGATTCCGACGACGGCGTCCTCCGCGGTCGTGTCGACGGCCGGGACCTGAGGCGCCATGCGCATCCTGAACGTCGTCCACCAGTTCATGCCTCGGCATTACGCCGGCACCGAGGTGGTGACGCGCGATGCCAGCCTCGAGCTGCTGCGCCGCGGCCACGAGGTCCACGTCCTCACCGCCGAGCGGGCCCCCCGGCGGGATTCGAGCCGGACCATGGCCCGCGACTACGACTACCGAGGGCTGAACGTGCACGCCATCGAGCTGCCGAGGGCGGCCACGAACATCGAGGCTAACGGCGGCGAGTACGGCACAGCCGCCGTCGCCGAGCACCTCCGCGAGCACGTGGAGCGGCTGCGGCCTGAGGTCATCCACACCTACCACCTCGCCGGCCTGGGGGCTTCCGTGATCGACGTGCTCGCCGCGCAGCGGGTGCCCCTGCTCTACACGGCGACGGACTTCTGGTCGGTGTGCACGCGAAGCATCCTCGTCAAGCCGAGCGGGGAGATGTGCTCGGGGCCCGACGAGATCTCCTCGAACTGCCTCGAGTGCCACTACGGCGAGCGGCTCGTGTCCCGCAACGTCCCCGCCGGGGCGGCGCGGCGCCGCGCGATGTATCGCAAGCTCGCCAGCCGGGCGCTGGCGGAGCGCCCGGGCGAGCACCCGAACATGCGGGCGATCCGGGTGATGCTGGGGCGGAACGACTTCGTGCGCGAGCGGATCAACTCGGTCGATGCGGTCCTGGCTCCGACGCGGGTCATGGCGAGGATGCTGACGCAGAACGGGATCCGCCCCGAGCTGGTTCGTCATTCCCCCTATGGACTGAAGCTCGACTCCTTCGCTGCGGTCCGTCAGCGCCGGCCGCCGTCGTCGACGGTGCGGTTCGGCTACGTCGGGACGCTCCGCCAGCCCAAGGGCGTTGAGATCCTCCTCGAGGCCTTCAAGCGCCTTCCTCAGAGCTGTGACGCGAGCCTTCGAATCGTCGGCGACATGGGCGACTTTCCCCCCTACGCACGGTCGCTGTACGAGGACGCCCGAGAAGACCGTCGGATCAACTTCACCGGCATCGTCCCCAACGAACGAACGGCGGAGCAGTTGGCCGAGATCGATGTCCTCGTCGTGCCGTCAACCTGGTACGAGAACTCGCCGACGACAATCCTCTTGGCCTTCGCCGCGGGAGTCCCGGCGATCGCCTCCGACGTCCCCGGAATCACTGAGATTGTCCGGCAGGGCGACAACGCGCTTCTGTTCGAGATGGGGGACGCCGGCCAGCTCGCCGACTGTATGCGGTCCGTCGTCGACGACCCGCGGCTGCTGTCGAGGCTGCGCGCCAACGCGGACGGCCTCCGGACGGTCGAGGACAGTGTCGACGAGGCGCTCGAGCTCTACGGTGCCCTCCGCGCGACGCCCCGCGCGAATGGAACGCCCGCGCGGAACGGCGCCGGCGGCGAGGAGCGGGTTGTGGCGGCCGCGGCGCGGAACGGCGCCGGCGGCGAGGAGCGGGTTGTGGCTC